>NZ_JAUZVH010000005.1:0-456968 GCF_031844465.1 Bacillus sp. AG4(2022) | reverse complement strand
TACAGCTGCAGCACCCTGCAGCTGTATTTCATTTATTTGCCTTCCATGATGTCCGCAATAAGGTTTTCATTGAATTCCTTATTCCTGAGCATCTCAATTTCGTATTTGTATGGAGGCATTTTGCTGTTCTTATCTTCCCCGACAAATGGCGTCTCAAGGATTTTCGGGACTTCTGAAAGCTGCGGATGATGGACGATATAACTTAAAGCGTCAAAGCCGATATGTCCGTACCCGATGTTTTCATGGCGGTCCTTTTTCATTCCCCGCTCATTTTTGCTGTCATTGATATGAAGCACCTTCAGGCGGTCGAGCCCGACAATTTTGTCGAACTCATTCAAGACGCCATCAAAGTCTTCTACGATATTATAGCCGGCATCATGCGTATGGCATGTATCAAAGCAGACGGATAGATGATCATTATACTTGACCCCATCGATGATCATGGCCAGCTCTTCGAAGTTTCTCCCGCATTCAGAGCCTTTGCCTGCCATTGTCTCCAGAGCAATCTGGACATTTTCCTCGCCATTCAGGACTTCATTCAGCCCTTCAATGATTTTTTTGATGCCCTCTTCTGTTCCTGCACCAACATGCGCACCGGGATGAAGGACGATCTGTCGGGCGCCGATTGCTTCAGTCCGGTCTATTTCCGAACGCAGAAAGTTGACTCCCAGCTCAAAGGTCGAAGGATTTGTGGTATTTCCTATATTGATGATATATGGGGCATGGACAATGATATTGTCAATTCCATTG
This sequence comes from Bacillus sp. AG4(2022), assembly GCF_031844465.1. Classification (NCBI taxonomy): domain Bacteria; kingdom Bacillati; phylum Bacillota; class Bacilli; order Caryophanales; family Bacillaceae; genus Bacillus; species Bacillus sp. AG4(2022). Next base: position 456,218 of record NZ_JAUZVH010000005.1, on the reverse strand, counting down.
GCCTCCATATGGCGCCTGCCTTCCTCAATATTCAAATCCTCAATCTTTTTCCGGCGTGTATTTTGAGGGGCTCCTGTGTAAATCATGAAAGTGCTGGAGCCGTAAGATACAGCTTCCTCACTTGCGGCAAGGAGCATTTTTTTCCCGCTCATCGACACATGCGAACCAATTTTAAGCATTTCATTCTCTCCCTCCGGCAGCCTGCCTTTATTTCTTTTTAAGCCTTCTTTGGCGTTTCTTGATGCTCTCTACTTCTCTTTGTATTTTCTTTTTATAGCCTGGCTTTACATTTTTCGGTTTTTTCACACGGGATTGAGCATGGGCATCAATCTCATCCGTCTGCCTTTGCCGCTTTTTCCGTCTATTGCGGTCGCCCAAATCAATCCATTCACCCTTTTGAAGATCAACATGCTTGAACTCGATCCCCAGCTTTTCCAGCCTGTTCAGCGCATCTTCATCTGACGTATCATAAATCGTGAGAGCGATGCCGGAAGATCCTGCTCTTGCCGTGCGGCCTACACGGTGGATGTAAAAGTCCAGATCGGTCGGCAGCTCATAATTGATCACATGGCTGATTCCCTGGATATCGATGCCTCTGGCAGCAAGATCGGTCGCAACAATATACTGGAATTCCAGATCCATAATCTGCTTCATCATCTTCTTGCGCTCACGAGGGCTGAGATCTCCGTGAATGCGGCCTACTTTTAAGCCTTTTTGCATAAGGGCATCTGCGACTTCATCAGCCTTTTTCTTAGTATTTGTAAAGACGATCGCCAAATATGGATTAAATGCCTCCAATGCACGAAAGACAATTTCCGTCTTATTTTTGTGCTTTGAAGGGAGCAGATAATGCTCAATTTTTGCAGCTGCAATCTGCTTGGGCTCTATTTGGACGAATTTTGGATTTTCCAGATACTTTTTCAGAAATGGCTTCAGCTTTTCCGGGATTGTTGCCGAGAATACAAGCATTTGAAGCTTTTCAGGCATCTTGCCTGCAACCTGGTCTACATCTTCAAGGAAGCCCATATCCAGCATCAGATCAGCTTCATCCACGACCAGCATTGAAGCGGTATGGACGAGAAGTGCATTTTCCTTGACCAGGTCGTTGATCCGGCCCGGTGTCCCTACTACTACCTGGGGCTGCACTTTCAGCTTCTCAATTGTCCTCTGTTTATCTGTTCCCCCTATAAACAGTTTGGAGCTGATTTCCTCATCGCCATCAGCCTGCTCTGTTACTTTGAGTACTTCCTTATGGATCTGGGTGGCCAGCTCCCTTGTCGGAGCAGTTATGACAGCTTGTACCCCCTGCCTCGAAGGATCAATTTTCTGAAGGATCGGCAAAATATAGGAATGAGTCTTCCCGGTGCCTGTCTGGGACTGTCCAATCGCACTATCCCCTTTAAGGATAATCGGGATCAGGCGTTCCTGTATTTCTGTGGGCTCATAAAACCCGAGCTTTTTGACAGCTTCTATAATAAATGGCTTAAGTTCGTAGCGTTCGAATTTCGTTTCCGTCATAATTAACTCCTTATAGTTAGTGGCCGCAGCCTGAGTGGACAACTTGCCTCACCAGTCTTTGTCCATCATATTATTATAATAAAGTTTCATGCAAAAGACCACCAATACCGCTGATATAATTATTTTAGCCATTCAGGGAGTTTTTAATAGGCTTTGGCATTGTTCCAACTTTATTTGGGACTCATCCAGCCCGATATTGTGCATGCCATGTGAAATCTGGATCACAAAAATAAGCACGGAATCAGCAGAAATGTTCCGCAACAGGCACTTACTAAATGCCCGGCAAACATGAAAATAGGGAAACATCCGCAGAAACCTAAACCAATTTCATGACAGGTGCATAGCTTACATAAGGAGAAACTTTTAAGTAAAGGAGGCAAATTATGCAGCCTAGACCCCGTTTTCCGATGCAGGGCGGAGGAATGCCGCCGCAATTTAGAGGCCCGATGCAGGCCAGGCCCAATTTCGGCCCCATGATGGGACCTATGCAGCAGACACGCCAGGGAGGCGGAGGACTGCTGGCCAAGCTTCTGGGCAAAGGCGGGAATCCAGCATCTGCAGCCGGTGGTTTGAATAGCATGCGCGCCGCAGCTCCGGGCGCTGCCAATGCAGCCGGTTCAGGCGGATTCCTGAAGTCGATTGCCAACCCGTCCAGCATTTCGGGATTCTTGTCAAATACACAGAAAATGCTCAATACAGCTCAGCAATTCGGACCGATGGTACAGCAGTATGGCCCAATGGTCAAAAATCTTCCGGCCATGTGGAAACTGTACAGAGGATTGAAGAGCTCCGGAAATGAAGAAAGTGAAAAGGAGGCAGCTTCTGAAACAAAAAAAGCCCCCTCCCCGCCTGAGAAAAGAAAAACTGAAACAGCCGGGTCCCACCAGCCTTCAGAAGCTCCCAAACGTGCCAAAGCTCCTGGAAAGGGCAGTTCCTCACCCAAGCTGTATATTTAGAATCCGTGAAGAATGCAGCTTTTTGCGCATTCTTTTTGTTTTGGCCTCGTTCATCCAGCTTTTGAAAAATGCAATGATTTTTACTGCCAATTGAATGCCCCCTTTTGTAATATCTCTACAAGTCTTATATAATGTAGGGGCAGTTGATTCTCTTAAAAATAAGTTTCAGTTCCACTGCAATGGGAGGATTGGAGAATGGATGTTTTAAAAATTTCGCCGCGGGGCTATTGCTATGGGGTTGTCGATGCAATGGTCATAGCAAGGAATGCCGCTTTGGATAAAAACCTGCCGCGGCCGATTTATATACTGGGCATGATTGTCCATAACAAACATGTCACCGATGCATTTGAAGAAGAAGGCATTATAACGCTGGATGGAGAAAACCGTAAAGATATCATTGAAAAAGTCGACAAAGGCACTGTCATTTTCACGGCGCACGGCGTCTCCCCTGAAATCCGCGAAATTGCTAAATCAAAGGGGCTCGTAACGATTGACGCCACCTGTCCGGATGTGACAAGGACCCATGATCTTATCAGGGAAAAAGACGCTGAAGGCTATCAGATCATTTACATCGGCAAAAAAGGCCATCCTGAGCCTGAAGGCGCCCTTGGAGTTGCTCCGCATGCAGTATCTCTTGTACAAACTGCAGAAGATGTCGGCAAGCTCACCCTGGACAGCAGCAAAATCATTGTTACCAACCAGACGACTATGAGCCAATGGGATGTCGTCACTGTCATGGATAAGATAAAAGAGAAATACCCTCATGCAGAGTTCCATAAAGAAATATGCATGGCTACCCAGGTGAGGCAGGAAGCGGTCGCTGAACAGGCAGGAGAAGCCGATGTACTGATTGTAGTCGGTGACCCAAAGAGCAACAACTCCAATCGCCTTGCCCAGGTGTCCGAGGAAATTGCAGGCACCACCGCATACCGGATTGCCGATCTTTCTGAACTGAAGATCGAATGGCTGAAAGATGCCAAAAAGGCGGCTGTCACAGCAGGAGCTTCTACTCCTACACCAATAACAAAAGAAGTCATCACTTTCCTTCAGCAGTTCGATCCTAATGATCCGGAAACGTGGAAAACCGAGAAGAAAGTGCCTCTCAGCAAAGTGCTTCCAAAAATCAAGAGAGCTTAAAGAAAAGAGCTGCAGCAATCGCTGCAGCTCTTTTCTTTATATAAATTTGAAAGGATCTGTATGCACTTCTGAGGAAATAAAATTCACATCATATCCCTTTTCCCTGGCCATTTTTTCAAGGATATGAGCCACACCCTTCTTCATGACCTTTTCTACATTATGGCCTGGATCAATAATGTTCAGGCCCATCATCATTGCATCATGCGCAGTATGATAATACATATCCCCTGTTACATACACATCCGCGCCTTTGAACTTGGCCTGGGTAAAATATTTATTTCCATCCCCGCCCAGGACAGCCACTTTCCTGACAGGAGAGTTCAGATCTCCGACTACCCGGACCCTGTCAAGCCCGAATGCCTCTTTAATTTTTCCAGCAAATTCTTCAAGCGTTGTTTCAGGAACTGTTCCGACCCGTCCAAGCCCAAGTGATTGGCCTTTATTATCAAGGTGATAAATATCATAGGCAGGCTCTTCATATGGATGGGCTTTAATCATTGCAGAAATCACTTTCTTTTCCAGATGATCCGGAAAAATTGTTTCCACCTTGACTTCCTTTACCTTTTCCAAGCGGCCTCTGGTCCCGATGTAAGGGTTGGCTGAGTCCCCGGGCATAAACTGTCCGGTTCCTTCCGAAGAGAAGGCACAGAAGCTGTAATCTCCAATTGCCCCGGCACCTGCCCTGCCCAGCGCCTCTCTCAGAGCCTCAGCTGCTTCAAGCGGTACGAAAACAGCCAGTTTCTTCAGGCTGGTTTCATGTGTGGGCACAAGCACTTCTGTGTTCTCTAAACCAAGAGCTTCCGCCAGGAGGTCATTCACGCCGCCCTCAGCCACATCAAGATTCGTATGAGCCGCATATACGCTTATATCATGCTTTATGAGCTTCTCGATAATCCTTCCGGCTGCTGTATCCGTATTGATTTTCTGCAATGGCCTGAAGATCGGGGGGTGATGGGCGATGATGAGCTGCACATTCTTTTCGATGGCTTCATCAACGACCTCCTCCAGCACATCAAGAGCAATCATGACATTTTGCACCTTATTATTCAGTCCGCCAATCTGCAGTCCGATTTTATCGCCTTCCATTGCCAGGTTCTTTGGAGAGAACTCCTCAAACAAAGAGATGATTTGATGGCCGTTAACTTTTTTCACTCTTTACTGCCTCCTCTGCCATAGAGATTTTTTGGCCGAGCTCCAGCCTCCTTGTCCGTGTTTCTTCCGAGTCTGCAGCTTTATCCAGTTCCTGCAGAATCCTTTGCCAATTTTTCATTTCATGCTGCCATTTTTTCTGGAAGGTATCCGTTTTTTGCGCTGTAAGGAAGGGGCCAAAAAGAAAGGCGCTATTCTCATCCTTCCCCTTGTAGGGACGGAGCGGCTCTCCATGCTCTGCAACCAGGATTTCGTATATCTTTCCATCCTCTTCAAGGATATCCTCTTCTATAAGCTCCCAGCCGTTTTCAATAAGCCATTTACGGATTGAAATGGCGCTTATATTAGGCTGAAGGACAAGCCTTTTCACTGAAGACAGCTTTTCTTTTCCCTCTTCCAGGATACTGGCAATCAAGGCGCCTCCCATACCCGCAATGGCTACACAATCGACTTCTCCGCCTTCAATCACTTCCAGGCCATTCCCTTTCCTGACAGCTATCTTATCGCCCAGCCCTTCCTGGTTGACTTGATTCCTGGCAGACTGAAAGGGACCCTCTGCCACTTCGCCTGCGACTGCGAAGGGCACTTTGCCCTTAGAGACAACATGGCATGGAAGATAGGCATGATCTGAGCCTATATCAGCGAAGGCTGCACCATCCGGAATATATTCAGCGACACGTGCCAGCCGCTGTGATAATTGTTCTGTATTCATCTCTTACATCACACCACTTTACATAGATTCAGGTACATAATTATTCTCTTAGTATAAAAAAGCCGGAAAGCAATGTCCAGCAGCCCGGCAGGACTTATATCCAGGAGTCTGATCGGAGCTCCAAAATAAAGAAAAGCCTTTCAAAAGAAAGGCTTTTCTTTAACTGTCACATTATTTCAGGCCTGCCAGCCATTCAGCCATTTCGCCTGCTTTTTCCTGCGGAACAAGCCCTGGCGGCATGGATCCTTTACCGTTAACAACGATGTCAGCGATTTCATCCTGTGAATAGCGGTCGCCAACACCTGTCAAAGCAGGACCTACCCCACCCTGATACTGGTCGCCGTGGCAGCCGATACAGGTTTGTTTATAAATGTCTTCCGGGTTGGCTGCAACCTCTTCAGTCTGTTCTTCTCCGCCGCCTTCCTGCTCAGCCGCAAGGTCCTTAGCATCGCCCAGCCCTTTGAAGGAAACGAGGAACATAGCTCCAATGCCTAGCACAGCAATCAAAAGAAACGGAATTAATGGATTTCGGTTCATGTTTTAACCTCCCTTATGTAAGAACATCTCAGTCAAGTATATTATATAATACAAACAATCTCTATTTTACTTGAAAACCCCTGGAAGGAAAAGCCCTAAACTGAACTTTGTCACAGTATGTTCGAAATTGGAAGATTCCGCCTCTGTTTTGCCAGCTAAATTAAAAAGCTCCATATAAAATGGAGCCAGTTGTCCTTAACAGCCGATCTGCCGCGCAATCACCATACGCTGTATCTCTGACGTCCCCTCTCCGATTTCCGTCAGCTTTCCATCTCTCATATAGCGTTCTACATGATAGTCCTTCATATAGCCATAGCCCCCATGGATCTGGACTGCCTGGTCAGCCACTTCCATGCAGATTTCCGATGCATACAGCTTGCACATGGACGCTTCTTTCGTAAATGGCTTTCCCTGGTCCTTGAGCCATGCTGCTTTATAGACCATATTCCGGGCAAGCTCAATTTTCATCGCCATATCAGCGAGCTTGAACTGGATAGCCTGGAACTGGGACAGAGAGCGGCCAAACTGAGTCCTCTCTTTTGCATACTGCAATGCTTTTTCATAAGCAGCCTGGGCGATTCCGACAGCCATGGCGCCTATCCCTATCCGGCCTCCATCCAATGTAATCAGGAATTGCTTGAAACCTTCGCCTTTTTTGCCGAGCAAGTGCTCAGTCGGCACACGCACATCTTCCATCACAAGCTCTGTGGTATTAGAAGCATTAAGCCCCATTTTTTCGTAATTATCGATCACCTTGAACCCTTCTGCATCTGTCGGCACAATGATGGCGCTGATTTCTTTATCCGCCCCGCTTCCCCCCGTGACCGCTGTAATGGCCAGATGCTTTGCATAGCTCGCATTTGTAATATAACATTTGCTGCCATTTATGATGAACTCCCCATCTTTTTCTGCCGCGCTCGTCCTTGTACCGCCTGCGTCTGATCCCGCGTTAGGCTCTGTAAGCCCAAAAGCCCCGAATGATTCTCCAGTGCAGATCGGAACCAGATACTGTTGCTTTTGCTCTTCAGTCCCAAAAAGATAAAGGGGGGCCCCGCCAAGGGAAATATGGGCTGAATAAGTGATCCCCGTCGAACCGCATGCCCTGCTGAGCTCTTCAGTCACAATGGCAAAACTGACTGTATCAGCCCCTCCGCCGCCGTATTCTTCAGGGAACGGCAGCCCCATCACACCCATATTAGATAATTTGTTAAATATTTCTTTAGGGAATTCTTTCGTCCTGTCCCTTTCCAGTGCACCGGGAGCAACTTCTTCATCAGCAAACTCCCTGATCATTTTCAGAATCATATTTTGTTCGGCAGTCAATTCAAAATTCATGCAAATCCCCCTCGAAGTTTTGTATACGCTTTCATTACCATTATACGAGGAAGGAATTAATTTTCTCAACATTTAAAAACTTTAAAATTTAATTTATTATATGAAAATAGAAATAACAATGATGATGAGTCCTACCAGGCCGGATATTCCAAAATAGTGCTGACGGAATTTCCAGGCAGCCGCAATCCAAAGCAGACAATTAAGCATTAAAGCTCCATACAAGGCTGTATTATGATGCGGGAAAAAATGAGATGCCATTTCAACCGATATCAAAAGCAATATTAAAGCCGAAACAGCGAGAGGCAGTTGCGGCGCAATTCCTTTATTAGTAAAATAAATAGCAAGAGAAACTCCAGTAATTGTAAAAAAAATCAGAAGGCCCATTTGCAAAATGAAAGATAATTCAGTAAAATAAATGAATAACAGCGACAGAGGAATCAGCAGCAAGAGAATGATATTGAGAAAATAAAACCCTTTTGCCTTTCGAGCTTTATCCTTCGGCCGATTCCCTTCTGTATACAAAGCAAGCAGATAATCACAATAATGCTCAGGAAGCATGCGATTATCCTTCCAGTATAAAATTTCTTTTACAATCATGTCTTTTCTCGCTCTATCCATATCCACCCATCCCGTCCGGAAATCCAAAGGCATTTTTTTCAAAAAAAATAGTTTACCTCTATTTTAAGAAGTAAACTATTTTCTGACAATGTTTTTTTATTCGAGGAAGTCTTTAAGCCGCTTGCTTCGGCTTGGATGCCTCAGTTTGCGAAGTGCTTTCGCCTCGATTTGGCGGATACGCTCCCTGGTTACGCCGAAGACCTTTCCGACCTCTTCCAGAGTGCGCGTACGCCCGTCATCAAGCCCGAAACGCAGCCTCAGGACATTTTCCTCACGGTCTGTAAGCGTATCAAGGACGTCTTCAAGCTGTTCTTTCAGGAGCTCATATGCAGCATGCTCAGATGGCGAAGTCGCATCCTGGTCTTCAATGAAGTCGCCGAGGTGAGAGTCATCTTCTTCCCCAATCGGTGTTTCAAGTGAAACAGGCTCCTGGGCAATCTTAAGAATCTCCCTGACCTTATCCGGTGTCAGATCCATGTCTTCTGCAATTTCTTCCGGAGTCGGTTCGCGGCCGAGATCCTGGAGAAGCTGACGCTGCACCCTGATAAGCTTATTGATTGTTTCCACCATATGGACAGGGATCCTGATCGTCCTTGCCTGGTCGGCAATCGCCCTTGTAATGGCCTGGCGGATCCACCATGTTGCATACGTACTGAATTTGTAGCCTTTACGGTAATCGAATTTCTCAACTGCCTTGATCAGGCCCATATTCCCTTCCTGGATCAGGTCAAGGAACAGCATGCCCCTTCCGACATACCTTTTGGCAATGCTGACTACGAGCCTCAGGTTGGCTTCCGCCAGCCTTCTCTTTGCCTCTTCGTCGCCTTCCTCGATCCGCTTGGCCAGGGAAATTTCCTCCTGTGCAGAAAGAAGATCCACACGCCCGATTTCTTTCAGGTACATGCGGACGGGATCATTAATTTTAACTCCTGGAGGAACGCTTAAATCGTTTAAATCAAATTCCTCTTCACCCTTGGCAAGCTCCTGGACATTAGGGTCCGCATCATCGTTGTCGCCGACAAGCTCTACCCCCTGATCTCCAAGAAACTCATAAAACTCATCCATCTGATCGGAATCCAATTCAAAGTTGGAAAGCCTTTCCGCGATATCGTCATATGCGAGCACCCCGGTTTTCTTTCCTACTTCCGTTAACTGTTCCTTCACTTGCTCCATGGTCAACTCTGAATCAACCTCTTTTGAACGGGCTGACTTTTCAGCCATAAGTCCCCCTCCTTCCAAAAATCACAAACCAGTCGTATAAAAGCTTATCTATAGCAATTTACGCAGTTGAATAATTTCCATTGCAATCGATGCAGCCCTTGCAAAGTCATTCTGCCGTTCGGCTTCCTTCCCTTCAGCCTGCTTTTCCTTTATCATTAACATCTTTTGATAATTCAACACCTGCTTAATATAGTCATTGAGCTCCTGCTCAGTCAGCTCATCATTAACCGACATCATCTCGATATCCGCAATGATCCGCTTAAGCTTTGCATCTTCAACGAAATTTAAGAAGGCACTTGGATCGGGGCTATTCCCCTTTTCGTAAAAAGCAAATAAATAAGTAATGATAGCCTGATGATCATCAATGTTAAAGGTGCTGCCTCCGAGAAGCTCCTGGACTTTATAAGCAGTATCGCTGTTTCTCAGCATATGGGCAATCAATCTTCTTTCAGCTGTATGAAAAGCAGGCTTGAGCGAATCCTGGCGCCGTGAAACGATCATATGCTTCTTTTGTGCTGGGGCAGAACTGCCCTGGTTTTTTCGTTTCTCGGCAAAGTATATCTGCTTTTGCTCCTGCTTCAGCGCTTCCAGTGACAGAGAAAATTCATTAGCCAGCTGGCGCATGTAATGATCTCTTTCAACAGCCTTATCAAGAAGGCTGATTTCCTTAAGTACTTCTTCTATATATAGAAGCCGATCTCCTTCATCCTGGAGCTTTTTGCCCCTTCTATAATAAAGAAACTTGAACGCCATGTGGGTAATGCTGGACTCGATTACATCATTGCGAAACTTTTCAGCTCCGTGCTGTTTGATGTAGTCATCCGGGTCCATGCCATCAGGCAGCATGGCAACCTTGATGCCGCAGCCAGCCTCAGACAGCATTTTAGCGGCTTTAAAGGCCGCCTCTATTCCGGCATTATCCGAATCATAGCAAATGGTGACAGACTCAGTATTTCTCCTGAGCATTGCAACATGTTCAGGCGTCAATGCAGTCCCCATTGTGGCAACCCCGTTCTCAACAGAAGAACGGTCTGCAGCAATAACATCCGCGAACCCTTCAAAAAGGACCGCCTGGTGTGTCTTGCGGATTGCCGGTCTTGCCAGGTGGAAATTATACAAGATTTTACTTTTATTAAAGATTGCTGTCTCCGGACTGTTCAGATATTTGGGCTCATTTCCGGCCCCGAGCGATCTTCCGGAAAAAGCAATCGTGTTTCCTTTGCGGTCAAAGATCGGAAACATGATCCGATCGCGGAAGCGGTCAAAATAACTGCCATCTCTGTCCCTTTTGATGATAAGCCCAGCTCTTTCCATGAATTCAGGATTGAATTTCCTTTTTACAAGGAACTTGCATACAAAATCCCATGAATCCAGGGAATAACCGATCTGGAACTTCTCAATCGACTCTTTGGTAAAGCCTCTGTCAAGCAAATACTCCAGTGCGTGCTGGCCATCCTTTGTGTTCATTAACAAATGATGGTAAAATTTCCGGAGAAGCTCATGCGCCTCTATCATCTGCTGGAGATTTTCGGGCAGCGAGCTCTGCTTTGCGGATGCGGCTTCAATATCAAGCTGAATCCCCGCTCTTTCTGCAAGTTTGACAGCAGCTTCCTGAAAAGAATAGCCTTCATGCTCCATCAGGAACGAAAACACATTCCCTCCGGCTCCGCAACCAAAGCAATGGTAAATCTGCTTTTCCGGGGAAACAGAAAAAGATGGCGAGTTTTCTCCATGGAATGGACATAAGCCAAAATAGTTCCGCCCCTGTTTCTTGAGCTGAACATGATCACCGATTACATCGGCAATGTCTGTAGCCTGCCGGATTTCATCCAGTTTCGCTTCGGAAATTCGCTCTGCCATGAGAACAACTCCAATTTTACTTATGAGGTATTCGTGATAAAAAAGCTATTTTCCTGCAAGATTCGACAAAATCTTTGTCAATTGCTTCACAAACCTGCTCCGGTCTTCCTGGGTGAAAGGCTTAGGGCCTTTTCCATATTGCCCCCGGCGCCTTGCTTTGGCACTGAGATACCTCATATCCAGAGCTGTATGGATATGCTCTTCTTCGTATAAGGTTCCCCTGGGAGAAAGAACATAAACCCCTTTAGGCAGCAGCGTTGAGGCTAGGCCGATATCCTGTGTGACTGCAACGTCCCCCTTTTTCACATGATTCATGATGAACAGATCTGCTGCTTCTTTGCTTGAATCAACAAACTTCCAGACAGCCCCGCCAAAGTCATTTACCATATGTGCGTAGGAAGCGACGAAAACCGGTTCGATTTCAAAGCCTTTGGCAATTTCGACAATTTCCATCTTAACAGGACAAGAATCAGCGTCAACCAGGATGCTTCTTTTCCCTAATGTACTAGTAATTCTACATCACTCCGCATATTCCTTCTTTAATAGAGCAACTTTTCACAAGAGATTCATGTCGAATTTTTTTTAGATGCCTGCCTTGACTTCTCACAATAAATAGTTTATTCGTTATGTGGTAAGTCTAAACCTAATGATGAATATTTTTATCACAATTTTTTATTATAGTGCATAAAAGTCAGTTTTGCCATTATTTTTTACTGTACAGCCCTAATTTTCTCATTAACCGGAATGTACTGCCTAAAATTAGAAAAAGCACATATTCACAAGAGTATGTGCTACTTTGCAGAAATATTTCTCCGGTAAAGGTCAAAAATGACGTTTGCCGTTTCTTCCACTGCCTTATTTGTAACATCGACCACAGGACATCCGATCCTGGTTACAATCTGGTCAAAATAGCTGATCTCGCTTTTGATCCGTTCAAGATTGGCATAGCTGGCATTATCGCTCAAACCGAGTGAAATGAGCCTTTCCCTCCTGATATTATTCAGCTTTTCAGGACTTATTTTTAAGCCAAAGCACTTGGAAGGCGATACCTGGAACAGCTCCTCAGGCGGATCAACTTCCGGAACGAGCGGGACATTCGCGACTTTAAGCCGCTTGTGTGCGAGATATTGGGATAAAGGCGTCTTCGAGGTCCTTGAAACGCCGACAAGAACAATATCAGCCTTAAGGATTCCCCGTGGATCGCGGCCGTCATCATACTGCACAGCAAACTCGATTGCTTCCACCTTTTTAAAATAGTCATCATCCAGCTTCCTGACAAGGCCCGGCTCATACAAGGGGGTTTCCCCGCAGATCGACTGGATCCTGTCCATCAATGGCCCGATGATGTCGATCGCATAAATATTTTCCCTGGCTGCTGCTTCTGCCATATAACTGCGGATTTCAGGCTTTACCAATGTAAAAGCAATCATTCCCTGGTCCATTTTCGCGAGCGATAATACCTCATCGATATTAAATTTATCTTCAACATAAGGAAATCTTTTTATTGTCAGATCGCTGCCATTGAACTGGCTGATGGCCGCTTTCGTCACTAATTCTGCTGTTTCCCCCACTGAATCGGAAACAACATAGATGATCGGCACTGTACCCATTGCTCATCCATCCTCTCTTCTAAATCACCTTTGTTCTGCAAGAGCAAGGAACGCCCTTGTCAAATTGGTCTTTGTGATCCTGCCTGTTACTTCAAAGCCCTTATCGGTTTCTTTCACGACCGGCAAAGCGTCTATCTGTTTTTCGATCAGCAGATTGGCTATTTCAATCAGCAGATCGTCTTTTTTGCAGGTTGTAATATTAGGCATCCTCGTCATGATGATATTTACCGGAAGGGCTGTAAGCTCCTGATTTCCAATGCTTGCCCTCAGCAGGTCCTTCCTGGACAAGACGCCGACCAGCAGAGAAGATTGATCGACAACGAATAATGTACCGACATCCTCCAGGAACATCGTAACTATCGCATCATAGACCGATACATTTTCATTCACGACCACCGGGATGGACTGATAATCCTTCACCAGCAGCTTCTGCAGGCTTTCAGTCAGAAGCTGGGCACCTGTCTTGCCAGTATAAAAATAGCCGACCCTCGGCCTTGCATCCAGATAGCCCGCCATGGTTAATATGGCCAGATCAGGCCTTAAGGTTGCCCTTGTCAGGTTCAGCCTCTCTGCAATATGTTCACCTGTGATTGGTCCATTTTCTTTCACGATATCCAATATTAATTCCTGTCTTTTATTAAGCTCTATTGTCCTCACCACCTTGCTTGCCAGCTAATAATGTTATACTTTTATAAAAATATTATATACTATTTGCTATAAATGAAAAGAATGTTTTAACATTTTTAACCTGGCATATAGGAAAAAATTTCAAAGAGCCTGTCGGAATTTTTGACAGGCTCTCTGCATAATCATATCTTTTAGCAAGCTAAAAAGCAAAAATTACTTCTTACTTGACTACTATTTCGTTTACCTTGGCAAATGCCTGGATCAGTGATGCGATTTCGGCCATCATGCTTAAACGGTTTTCCTTCAAAGCAGTGTTATCGGCCATGACCATTGTATTTTCGAAATAGGCACCGATCTCAGGTCTCATAGATACGAGCAGCATATAGTATTCTTCCTCTTCAACACCATTGCCGATCTTTGCGGAAACTTCAAGGAAACGGCTGTACAGCTCCGTTTCTTCCTTATTTTCAAAAAGCCCCTGATCAACTGCTGCAGGGTGTTCTGCTTTGGAAGCAATATTCAGCACACGGCTTAAAGCCTCCATGCTCTCTTTAAAACCGTCTTCTCCTTTGTGGGCATTCAATACTTCCGCTCTCTTAATTAAAGAAGCCATTGAACCGATCTTTCCTGATAAAACGGCATCAATAATATCGTAGCGGATGCTGCGCTCCTGCAGAGTATGCTTGATGCGGAGTTTAAAGAAGGACAGCAGTTCATCATATACCTGCTCTTCCTCTTTCTTTCCGACGCCTGACTCTTTGACAAGTGCAAGCGACTTCTTGATCACTTCATCAAGCTCAAGCTTCCATCCCTTAACAGCGAGGATCTGGACGATGCCTGCTGCCTGCCTTCTTAAAGCGTATGGATCCTGCGAGCCGCTTGGAATCATGCCAATTGCAAAGAAGGAAGAAATCGTATCCAATTTCTCTGCAACTGCAAGGACTGCACCTTCATTGCTTTCAGGTGCAGAATCCTCTGCATTCCGCGGCATATAATGCTCATTGATGGCTTTAGCAACAGCGGCATCCTCACCTTTTTGGGCAGCATATTTTTCACCCATGAAGCCCTGCAATTCAGGGAACTCATATACCATCTGTGATACCAGATCAAACTTGCTGATTTCTGCGGCACGGTCAACCGTTTTCTTTTCTTCAGGATTGAGGGAAAGCGATTCTGCCAGCTCATTGGCAAGCTTTCTAACTCGTTCAACTTTCTCAGCAAGGGTACCGATCTCCTCATGGTAGACGATGCTGCCGAGCTTCTGAAGCGCTGACTCAATATCCATCTTCTGGTCTTCCTGGTAAAAGAAAGCTGCATCAGCGAGTCTGGCGCGAAGCACTTTCTCGTTCCCCTTTGCCACTTGTTCAAGGTGGTTATGGTCACCATTGCGCACAGTGACAAAGTAAGGCAGCAGCTTTCCTTCTGCAGACTTGACAGGGAAATAGCGCTGGTGCTCTTTCATGCTAGTGATCAGCACTTCCTCAGGAATTTCAAGAAACTCCTCCTCAAATTTTCCGAAGAGCGCCGTTGGATACTCGACAAGGTTTGTTACTTCCTCCAGCAGATCCTCATCCACTGTAATCACCCAGTTATTTTCCTCTGCCAAGCGTTCAATCTGGCTGCGGATCCCACTTTTTCTTTCTTCTGCATTGACAAGGACAAACTGGCCAAGCAGGCTTTTTTCGTATTCTGCAGGCTCAGTGAGCTCCACCTTTTCCCCAAGAAAACGATGACCGAGAGTCCAGTTGGATGCAGGCACCCCGGCTATTTCAAACGGGATTACATCTTGGCCGAAAAGAGCCATAATCCATTTAATCGGCCTTACATACCTCATATCCCTGTCTGCCCAGCGCATATTTTTAGGGAAAGTAAGGCTTTCCGCGATATCCTTCAGCTCCGGCAGGATAGAAGCAGTCTCGGCTCCTTTAATGAACTTATTTACATGTGCATATTCAATGCCATTTATTTCTTTAAAATAAATATCATCCACGTCCATGCCCTGGCCCCGGGAAAAGCCGATCGCAGCCTTTGACCACTCTCCAGCCTCATTCTGGGCGATTTTTCTGGCAGGACCTTTCGCCTCTTCATGGATATCCTCCTGTGTTTCACTAACATCCTTTACAAGAACAGCAAGACGGCGGGGAGTTGAAAAGGCGCTGATGCCTCCGTGCGGCACCTTCTTTTCCTCCAGCCACTTTTCCACTTTGGAAGCAAGCTGGTTAATGGAATCTGTTACAAATCTTGCCGGCATTTCCTCAAGGCCGATTTCAAGCAATAAATCACGCTTCGCCATTTTCAATCTCTCCCTTCCGCTGTAAAATCGGGAAGCCTAATTTTTCCCGTTCTTCATAGAATGTTTTTGCGACCTTCCGCGCCAGGTTCCGGCAGCGTCCAATGTAACCGGTCCTTTCTGTTACAGAAATGGCTCCCCTCGCATCAAGCAGGTTGAAAACATGGGAGCATTTCAGCACATAATCATATGCCGGATGAACCAGACCTTCTTCCATCTGCCTGTGGGCTTCTTTTTCATAAATATTAAACAAGTTAAAAAGCATATCCGGATCAGAGGTTTCAAATGTGTACTTGGAATGCTCATATTCAGGCTGCAGGAAGATGTCCCTTACAGTAAATCCTTCAGTCCACTCAAGATCAAAGACATTCTCTTTATCCTGGATATACGAAGCAAGACGCTCGATTCCGTATGTGATTTCCACAGAAACAGGCTTACATTCAATGCCGCCAACCTGCTGGAAATAGGTGAATTGCGTAATTTCCATTCCATCAAGCCACACTTCCCAGCCTAATCCGGCACATCCCAGGGAAGGATTCTCCCAGTTATCCTCTACAAACCGGATATCATGCTCCAAAGGATTAATTCCAAGGGCGCGAAGAGAATCCAGATACAGTTCCTGGATATTGTCAGGAGACGGCTTCATGATCACCTGGAATTGATGGTGCTGATAAAGGCGGTTTGGATTTTCGCCATATCTTCCATCCGCCGGGCGGCGTGAAGGCTCTACATAGGCCACATTCCATGGCTCAGGCCCAATTGCACGCAAAAACGTGTACGGGCTCATCGTTCCTGCACCTTTCTCGACATCATAAGCCTGCATAAGGATGCAGCCCTGCTCTGACCAGTGCTTTTGCAAAGTCAGAACCATATTTTGAATATTCATCCTGGCACCTCCAATAGGTATTTGTGTAATCAGAGCATTGGGAAAAAGCACAAAAAAACTCCCATCCCTATGCTCCAAAAAGCATAGGGACGAGAGTTACCCGCGGTTCCACCCTATTTGCTGCCATTCAATGCAGCCACCTTATGTGCCCAAAGCACGCAATCCGCTCAGGAACGCCCTTCATCCAACACCCATAATCCGGCTCACACCATCCCGGACTCGCTTCTACAGATCATTCGGACTACTTCTTTCCTTCATAGCAGAACTATTAATTATTGAGAATCATAAAACAAAACAAAATAAAAGTCAATACAGAAAAGCGGAAGGCGTTTGCTCAGCCCCGACAAGCTTAAGACGAGCAGAGCGGAAGGTTGTTCTTTAACCTTCTGATCTGATTGGCTTAAGACTCGAGGGGCTAACGCCTGCAGCTGGACAATATCGAAAAGCGGAAGGCGTTTGCTGTCAAGGAACGCAGACTAAAAACGCCACGTCCTGTGGCAACGTCTGCATGACCCGCGTCCTGCGGGCCTCAAGCATAAGACGAGCCGGACGGGAGGTTGTTCTTTAACCTCCTGGCCGGATTGGCTTATGACTCGAGCCGATGGCCCCTGCAGCTGGACAATCGAAATGCGGAAAAGACTCGAGGGCCTAAGCTTTCCAGCTGACAATCGAAACGCGGAGGGGGCCTGTATCGGAGAATGACTGTGAGCTCCCCTCAGGCATTATCCTTTTTCAAAGAAACCGCCCATCTTATCCATCTGGTCCAGGAACTTTCTGGTTTTCAGACTGAGGCCGGAGTATTCATTATAGTAGGCTGAGATAATTTTTTTCAGTTCCGCTTTGGTTTCCGGCTTTACTGATATATTCCCAAGCCTCGACAAATCAAAATAATAAAAAAGGCGCAGGAGTTTTAAAGCTGCCGGCGAAATCTTATAGTGGTACGGGTCTTTCTCCAGACAGCGGTGGCAAATGAGACCGCCCTCCCTGATGGAAAAAGAAAAATGCCCATCAGTGCTTCCGCAGACAGAGCATTTATCCAGGACCGGATAAAGTCCAAGGGAATTGAGCATTTTCATTTCGTAAATATTCACCATGATTTCAGGATCATAGCCTTCGTTCATATAATTCAAAGTCTGGTGAAGCAGTTCAAAATGGAACGGATTCGGCTTCTTCTCTTCGACTGTTTTATCAGTCAGATCCACAATATAGCTGGCATATGCCGTCAGGAAGATATCCTCCCTGATCGAGCGCATGGAGGAGACCATTTCCCCCTGCTGCATAAGCCCCAGCCCGCTGCTTCTCTGAACGAGGAAGTAGCCATAAGTAAAAGGCTGGGTGACAGCCGAAAGCCTGCTGTTAGGCTTTTTTGCACCTCTGGCCATCACGCCAACCTTACCCCATTCCCGGGTATAAAGAGTAACTATTTTATTGGATTCACCATAATTGACTGTTCTCAATACGATTCCTTCGCATTTTTCAAACACTTATGCCACCATCCCTGCAAGAGACAAACCTATGAGATGGGAAAATCAACTTCTGCTAGTTCATGTTCACTGCTTCCGGGCAAATCCTGAGTTTCTTTTTCAAGCTCCTTAAAAAGAAGATATGTGTCAATATTACCTGTCTGCTTGAAGACCTTCCAGGTAAAATCCAACATTGGAAACCCCACCTTTCGATTTTTAACTAGCAATTATTAATTCCATACCTTTATCATAGCCTGTCATTAGAAAATCATAAGACGTAATAATTGTTAATAAAAAGTCTGCATAATTCCAGTTGAGGTGAAATAGGTTAGTTATGGCTGAATCGCCCTTTAATATTCATCATCTCTGAATCCGAAATCACGCAGCTGGCTCATTTTGTTGCGCCAATCCTTCTGCACCTTTACCCATAGTTCCAGATAGACCTTCGAGCCCAGCAGATTTTCAATATCTGTCCTGGCCCGCTTGCCGATTTCCTTGAGCATAGCGCCCTGCTTCCCAATGACAATCCCTTTTTGGGAATCGCGTTCTACAATGACAGTAGCCATCACATTTATGACATCCTTGTCTTCGCGCCTCTCCATCTTGTCAATCACTACAGCAAGGGAATGCGGAATCTCCTCCCTGGTCAAGTGCAAAGCCTTTTCCCTGATCAGCTCGGATACAATGAACCTTTCAGGATGGTCTGTCACCTGGTCAGCCGGATAGAATTGCGGCCCTTCCGGTATATACTGCTTGATCTGCTCCAGCAGCGTATCCACATTGTTCCCTTCCAGCGCTGATATCGGGATGATTTCCTTAAAGCCGTATTTCTCTTTATAGGATTCAATGATGGAAAAAAGCTTATCAGGGTGAATCTGATCAATTTTATTTATGACAAGGAAGATGGGAGTCTTCACATTCTGAAATTTCTCGATGATGAACTCCTCGCCGCGGCCGAAGCCTTCTTCGGCATTCACCATAAACAGGATAAGGTCCACTTCTTTCAGCGTATTCTGCGCTATCTTCATCATAAAGTCGCCCAGCTTATGCTTTGGCTTGTGGATCCCTGGTGTATCAATGAATATAAACTGAGCATCATTGGTTGTAAGCACACCCTGTACCTTATTCCTTGTGGTTTGGGGCTTATCGCTCATGATGGCGATTTTCTGGCCAATGACTCTGTTTAAGAATGTTGATTTACCAACATTAGGCCGTCCGATAATAGATATAAATCCAGATTTATGAGTTTGTTCGCGATTGCTATTCCATTCTTTATTCATTAAGGTCCTCCGGTGAAAAAGCTCCAGGCAGCAGCTCTTCTACTGTTAATTCATTTATATCCCCTTTTAAATTCGCCAAAACCACTTTCATCGTATTTGGGCATAATTCTGAAATAACCTGGCGGCAGGCTCCGCATGGAGGAACCGGACGCTCTGTATCAGCTACAACTGCCATTGCTGTATATTTTTTGTCTCCTTCGGAAT
Source organism: Bacillus sp. AG4(2022) (assembly GCF_031844465.1). NCBI lineage: Bacteria > Bacillati > Bacillota > Bacilli > Caryophanales > Bacillaceae > Bacillus > Bacillus sp. AG4(2022). The sequence continues at coordinate 436,815 of NZ_JAUZVH010000005.1, read as the reverse complement.
ATGCTTTGAAAAGTGCAGTGCGCTCAGCACAATTGCACATGCTGTATGCCGCGTTCTCAATATTGCAGCCATGGTATACTTTACCGTCTTCAGTCAGAAGGGCTGCTCCCACCGGGAAATTGGAGTATGGCACATATGCTTTGTCCCTTGCTTTTTTTGCTTCTTCAATCAACACTTCCGTCTTCATCAGTCATTCTTCCTTTCGAAGGAGGGGAGTATTCTCCTTCTTATATTTTACCTTATTTTTGCAAGATTTTCATTGATTGTAGCAAAATCGTAATAAAAAATTTGAATTTTCCAAAAACGGACACACTATCTCATTACATGCTCTGTCATTTTAACCAAATCAGACAGCGTTTTCAAGAAAGCCCAAAATCTATTCCCGCTTTTCTTTTATAAAATTACAGGCAAGTTTGTAAATATCAGTATTTGATTGTACATACGGTTTCATTTCATTATTTTCCCTAATTTAAAAAAGAACGGCATACTGGAGCCGCTCCTACTGAAAAAGTGACCATATCTTTGGGAGGAATATGATTACACCGAGTGCTGCCGACGCAAAAGCAAACACCAGCACAGCCCCTGCTGCAGCATCCTTGGCCTGCTTTGCCAGCGGGTGCCATTCTTCTGTTGACAGATCCACAGCTCTTTCAATGCTTGTGTTGATCAGTTCCAGCGCAAACATCCCGGCAATGGCCAATATGATGAACATCCACTCGATCCGGCTTAAGGAAAAGCCGGCGCCTGCTGCAATGACCACAGCTGATGAAAGGGCATGAATCCTCATATTCCTTTCCTGCTTCAGTGAATTGCCGATACCGGCAAAAGCTGCAGCAAAAACAGGCCACAAGCCTTTCCCGGCACCCGGCTTCTTATCGCGTGAGCCCGTACTCATCAAGGATGTCCTTCTGTCTGCCGAACATTTCTCTTTCTTCCTCATCTGTTTCATGGTCATATCCAAGAAGATGGAGGAATCCGTGAACAGCAAGGAAACCCAGCTCGCGTTCAAAAGAGTGTCCATATTCACCGGCCTGTTCTTCTGTCCTCTGAATTGATATGATGATATCGCCGAGCACCCTTGGAATACCTTCCCCGGCAATTTCTGTTTCTCCTTCCCCAAGCTCTTCCATGGCAAAGGAAATAACATCGGTAGGTTTGTCTTTATCGCGGTACTCCCTGTTTATTTCCTGGATACGGTCATTCGTTACAAAGGTTACGGACAATTCCGAACCAGCTTCAACATTTTCCTTTTCTGCTGCAAAATTCAGCAGCTTTTCAACCTGTTCAATATGGCTGCTTTTTACTTCATTTGTTTCATCCAAAAAATCAATATTTAAGCTCATGCTTGCTTCACCTTCTGTTTCGTGGATTCTGGATATTCAATTCTGGAATGGAAGATCCCCTTTAGAGTTTCACAAAAAGTGTGTGCAACAATTTCCAATTCCTTCAGTGTTAAGTCACATTCGTTCAGCTGTTCATCCTGAAGCCTGTCTGAGATGATATTCCTGACAAGCCCTTCAATTTGTTCAGGTGTCGGATTGGACATGGACCTGACCGCTGCCTCGACACTGTCGGCAATGCCGATGACGGCGATTTCCTTTGACTGTGCTTTTGGCCCCGGATAACGATAGTCCTCTTCATTGATATCCATACCGTTTTGTTTGGCCTTATGGTAGAAATATTTGAGCAAAGAGGTGCCATGGTGCTGTTCGGCAATATCGACGATTTCCTTCGGCATTTTGTGCTTTCTCAGCATTTCAGCTCCGTCGACCGCATGGGCAATAATGATATTTTTGCTTGTCTGCGGCGGCAGCCTGTCATGCGGGTTTTCGATATTCATTTGATTCTCAATAAAAAAATGCGGTCTCTTTGTCTTCCCGATATCATGATAATAGCAGCCTACCCTGGCAAGGAGGCCATTTGCCCCGATTGCTTCACATGCTGACTCAGCCAGATTTGCCACCATTACACTATGATGGTAGGTCCCCGGCGCCTCAGTCAGGATTTTGCGGAGCAGCGGATGGTTCGGGTTTGACAGCTCAATCAGCCGCATGGCGGAAAGGATGCCAAAGCTCCCCTCAAAGAACGGAAGCAGGCCGATGGCCAGCACAGATGAAGCCACACCGGAGATCAATGCTGTCACTAAGTGGAAGCTGTATTCAACCGCCTCGAAATGAGTATTTCTAAGCAGCATGAGGGCGATGATCACAACAAGGTTCACCCCTGCTGCAAACAGTCCTGCCTGAAGAATCTTGGACCTGTTGTTTTGCTTGTTTAAGAATAATATACCCGCAAAGCCTGAGCAAATGATATAGATGCCCATATTTATATTCAATGTTCCGGCAGTGCCTTCATTGAACATGACGCTTCCGCAGATGGCAAGGACTATCGTAATCAGAATGGCAAGCCTTTCATTGATCAGGATTCTGATCAGCATGGCTGCCATTGCAGCCGGAAATATAAAGCCAATTTCCGGATACTGGAGCAGCTGCAGGAGGCTTACGCATTTCATCAGCAAAAGCGAAAGGATGAAAATCAGGCTGAACAGCAGGAGGTAATTCTGTTTCAGCTCCTTTTGAACATTCAGCTCATAAAAGTAATAATAGAGTGCAGCCAGAATGATGGCTACAATCAGGCCCAGCCCCAGAAACGGCTGTATGCTTTTCTGGTTGTCCAGAAGCCCTGTAAGCTCCAGCTGCCTGTAGATTTCCCTGTTGATCAGCTGGCGCTCTTCCGCGATGATCTGGCCTTGGAGGATTTTGACCGGTTCTACATTCTCTACTGCCTGCTGCCTGAGTTCTTCAGTCGCAGCCGGGTCATAAAATTCGTTCTGGATGACAGCATATCTGCCAAGCTCAATAGCCGAGCTTCTCAAATTCGTGCTCAGACTGGTATATTTCAGCTCTTCCTCCACCCTCTTTTTGCTGTTTTCAACTTCATCAGCAGGGATTTTGCTGCCCATCACATTGTTAATCGCCGTTACAGTAAGGTCCCTTGCAATCGTAAGCTCGTCCTTGGACGCCTGCAGAAGCGGTGACAGGACCGCATCAGAGACTTCCTTCGTCACATTATCTGTCAGCTTTTCCTTGAGCATTTTCAGTTTTTCCGAAGAAGAAGGCGGAACATATGCAGTTTCCTGTTCTCCATCACCCTGTTCATTACCGCTTTGTGCCGCTTCCTCGCTTATCTCTTCGTTAACTTCCGCTGCGGAATCAAATATGGAAGTGACCAGATCGACACGGTTCTGATTGATTTCCTTTTTGACTATGTATACATCGGTCACCTGGTCGGCGGCCGCCTTCTTTTCCTTCTCGGTGTTCGCCTTGTCTTCTATTGTAATCGGTGAGCGGATTGTCTGTTCAGCCACAGAAAATAGGCTTATGTCGAGCTTTTCGGGCTTTACATTGCTGAACATGGCGGCATATAGTACGATGCCGAGCAGAAGAAATAAGACGACTCTAAAGAATGTCATATCCAACAGGTTTCTGACCTTTGCCAACTGGCGCTGTAATTTTTCCATGCTTCCCCCTCCTATCCAGGCATAAGCAGGGCCGGATAAGCTCACATTTAATTTGAACTATGATTATGTAAAATGATAACAGTTTTTCCGTCAAGTTTCACCCTCTATTCACATCAACTTGGCGAAACAGAGGGTTTGCCTGCCGGCAGGGCCTTTTCAGACAGAATAAAAACCGCCCACCAGGACGGTTTTTATTATTGGTCTGTTTTTTCGTAAGCTGAAATCATCCGGGCTACAAGCGGATGGCGGACGACATCGCTTTGCTCCAGGTAAGAGAAGGAAATTCCTTTTACAGCAGACAGGATATCTTCTGAAGCAATAAGCCCGGAACGGACTCCCTTCGGAAGGTCGACCTGTGTACGGTCACCGGTGATGACCATCTTGGAGCCGAAGCCCAGCCTGGTCAGGAACATTTTCATCTGAGCCTGTGTCGTATTCTGTGCTTCGTCAAGAATGACAAATGCATCATCAAGCGTACGGCCCCTCATATAGGCAAGGGGGGCTATTTCAATGGTACCCCTCTCGATCAGCCTTTGAGTATGTTCGGCGCCAAGGATGTCATGCAGGGCGTCGTAAAGCGGCCGCAGGTAAGGATCGACCTTTTCTTTCAGATCCCCAGGAAGGAAGCCAAGGCTTTCGCCTGCTTCAACAGCCGGCCTGGTCAGGATTATTCTCTTTACATTCCCATTTTTCAATGCATTGACTGCCATCACAACAGCCAGATAGGTCTTGCCTGTACCTGCAGGGCCAATTCCAAATACCAGATCATTTGTTTTAATCGAATTTATATATTGGCGCTGCCCAAGCGTTTTTACCCTAATGGACTTGCCTTTTGCATTCTTCGTTATTTCCTCTTCATACAGGTCGCTGAAATATTCAAGTGTGCCTTTTTTGGCCATCTGGATACTGTACATAACATCCCTGCCGCTGATATTGATTCCTTTGCGGATCACATAAATGAGTTTGTCCAGGATTTGGCCGGCAAGCTCGACAGCATCTGCCTCGCCGGACACGAAAATCGTTTCTCCCCGTGTGACGACAGACACATTCAGTTCCTGTTCGATTATTTTCAGGTTGGCATCCGAATTCCCGATCAGTGCTATTGCTTCATTAGGATCTTCCAGATGAACATTCATGGTTTTTAAGTCTTCTGTCATTCTGTGTCTCCTTGGATAATGGATTGTCCTTCTGCAATATTCTCAATAATTTGGAAATGTATTGCTATAAATACTTTACCATTCTCTACGGATTGGTGCAAAATTTTTTCTCCCTTGATCTTAGCATCCTCACTCAAGCTGTTTTTTATATCTTTTCTGGCCAAATCTTTTGCCACTTCAAAGGCTTCCTCATTGGAGTAAATCCTTGTAACGGTTTCACTTTCCCGCATGGTCCTGCTTGTAAAGCCGAGAGGGAGGGTCCATTTCAGGAATTTAATGTCCTTTCTGTTCTCTTCTATCTCATATTCACTGAATTCCGGTTTGCCAAACCCCCAGACAGGAATTGAAAAATTTCCTATATCAAAATAATATTTCCTTTTTTCTCCTCCGCTGAACACCTGGAGGGTGCTCTTAAGCGGAAGTTTCACCTCGGATTTATACCAGGTCTCCCCCCAGATTTCCCCTTTTGCCGGTACTGTCTTTGTTTGGCCGTCCTGGCCGATGATGCCTGAAACCAGAAGCTGGCCAGGGATGACATGGTCATTAATGCTGACAACAGGCTTGCCTTCTTCCACGAACATGTCCAAAATCACAGCCTTCTTTTTGGCAACCAGGTGTCTTGGGCTCAAAAGCTCCGGCTTATCCGGCTCGTTTTTCTCCACCACCTGGAAGTGGTAGGTTGTCCCCTTGAGCTCCACACCTACCCAGGTGATCTCATCCACTTCGTTGGATAGCTCACGCTGGATTCCTTCTACATTTTTAACAAAAAACTGAAGTTTACCTTTGCGGATGCCCATTTCGTCAAGCTGCCTGCGGATTTTATATTCAGTAGCAGGATCTGCCCCTTTGATTTCAATTCCCCATACCATATTGGACAAAAGGATCAGGATAACAAGGAAAGAGGCGGCACCAAAAAGAAAACCGCTGTTTTTGAGGCTTCTTTTCAGCAGAAAGGGCAGGCCGGCTCGATGAAGGAATTCAATCCTGCATCCGCTCTTCCTTACTGACGCACGGAGCCGCTTTACGTCAGTCAGCTTTATTTTAAAGGTAACCGCTTGCTCTCCATGCCTTTTTACCTGCCAGACCATGATGCCGTTTCTGGTCAGTGAGTTGATCAGCCGTTCAATGCCGGAGCCCGCAGCCTTTACAGTGATTATTCCAGAATAAAAAGCAATCCATTGATTCTTCATTTTCCTTCCCTCCGGATCTCTTTTTCAGCCAGGCCTGCGGTTCAAAAGAATCACCGCATGGCGCTGGCCATTATTCGTCTATATACTGCACCTGGTCAATTTTGCCTTCCAGCAGTATCTCTTCAGGGAGTATGGTCTTAATGACAAAGGTGCTTCCTTTGATGAGCAGCTGCCCTTGCTTGAGCAGAAGCCTGAGCTCTTTATCACTAAAAGCAATCAGTCCGCGGTGGTTCTCAATATATATATGAATTTGCCCAATCATTGTTATCCGGGGTAAATCCATCATGACATCTTGAGGAAGCTCCATTTGGTTGGTCATCCAGCTGCGAATGTATTGTCCCCACTTTTTAGCCATAAAAAAAAGAACCCCCTTTCATCTCATATGTATGAGATGGAAGAAGGTTCTAGCACTCTTTTTATTCGTTAATGCCGCCCGTTCAGCGTCTGTGCAGCCTGCGCGGGTTCTTTGACCGGGGGGGCCCGAGGATTTCTGACCAGACTATTGCGTCCGCAAGCTTTTCCCGGCTTACTGCAGCCCGTCCGGCAGGTTCAGCTTTAGTGCTCTTCTCAGGTTTTCCAGCAGCATTGCGTGCATTCTGAACCCTTCTTTCCAGCAGATCCTGCCTTTCAGAAAGCCTCCTTGCGCGTTCTTCTGCCTGCACTTTTCTTTCCTGATAATAAGACTCCATGCTTTCGAGCGTTTGCCGTCCTGCTTCCTGAACCGGTACAGCCGGTTTTTCCTCCGGCTCATACCCGGCATCGGCATACGGTCCCGGTTCAGGCTCCGCATTCCCCTGCTGCTGTGCCGGTCCAGTAGTGCCGCCGCGTTTTGCCTTGCTGAAAAGTGAGGAGATGATGCCGATCAGCACAACTAGAATAAATGGATTTTCCAATAAGAATTCCAAGGAGAATCCTCCTTTCCCAGCATATTCCCGGCTAGTTAGTCATTATTTTTCCCATCCATGCCTGGATCTGTTGTTCTTCCAATTGAACCCCTCATATCCGTATCAGCAGATATATTCTGGATGTTCATGTAATCCATCACCCCGAGATTACCTGACCGGAGAGCTTCTGACATGGCAAGAGGGACTTTGGCTTCTGCTTCGACAACCTTTGCTCTCATTTCTTCTACTTTTGCTTTCATTTCCTGCTCCTGGGCAACGGCCATTGCACGCCTTTCCTCAGCCTTAGCCTGGGCGATCTTCTTATCTGCTTCCGCCTGCTCAGTCTGAAGCTCAGCACCGATATTCTTGCCGATGTCCACATCCGCGATATCAATGGACAGGATTTCAAATGCCGTGCCTGCATCAAGGCCCTTCGACAGAACTGTCTGAGAGATCATGTCAGGATTTTCAAGTACTTTCTTATGATTATCCGAAGAACCGATAGTCGAAACAATCCCTTCACCTACACGGGCTACGATTGTTTCTTCCCCGGCTCCCCCTACAAGCCGCTCAATATTTGCCCGGACCGTGATCCGCGCTTTAGCTTTGACTTCTATCCCATCCATTGCCACACCGGCAATGAACGGTGTTTCAATCACCTTAGGATTGACACTCATTTGTACAGCTTCCAGAACGTCACGTCCAGCAAGGTCGATAGCGGCGGTTCTCTCAAAGCTCAATTCAATATTGGCCCTGTGTGCGGCTATCAGTGCGTTTACAACCCTATCCACATTACCTCCGGCCAAATAATGGCTCTCAAGCTGATTTGTTGTAACATCCAGACCCGCTTTATGGGCTTTAATCAAAGGATTGATGACCCTATTCGGGATGACCCGGCGGAGCCTCATTCCAATCAACGTGAAGATGCTGACCCTGACGCCTGCCGCCAGGGCGGAAATCCAGAGTGCCACTGGTACGAAAGTAAACAGCACCGCCAGCAGAATAACGGCCAAAACCACGGCTACTAAAATAAATACAGTTCCTTCTCCTAACATTATGTTCCTCCTTAAAATCTATTTGTCATCCCTGTTTCCACGGGAGTCCATTCATTGATCGGCTTTTTTTTCCATATCAAGCATTTCTCTCACAACAATCCGGGAGCCTTCTGCTTTTACGACCCTTAACCTTGCCCCTTTCTGGATAAAACCGCCTTCGCTGACAACATCGATTCTTTCATCCTCGAGCACAGCCGTCCCGGCCGGCCTTAATGCAGTCAGAGCATAGCCTTCAAGACCGATAAGCTCTGCACGCGTCTTGTTTGAGATATACCCTTTCTCAGTGCTTGTCGAATCGCTCAATATAATTTTCCTGAAGAATTTCATTTTTTTACCAAACACCTTTATCATTAAGATGGATACCAAAATAGAAATGCCAATGGCAATCAAAATGGATACGGCCGTATGGACAACGTTGTCAGTTGCAAGAAACAAGCTTCCTACAACCGAAACAAGGCCTATTGCCCCGGCAATCCCTCCTGGAAGGAAAAACTCCAGTATGATCAGCCCCAGGCCGACCAAAAACAAAACGATGGACTCATATCCTGCCAGGCCTGCAACCATATGGCCGTAAAAAAACAGCAGGAGGGCAGCAAGTCCCATCGATCCCGGGATGCCGAATCCCGGCGAGTAAAGCTCAAGCACAAGTCCCAGGCTGCCGACAGACAAGAGAATCGGCACAACAACCGGGTGGGTGATAAAACGGGCTATTTTCTCTGCAAAGCTTTCATCCAGGCTCCTGATCTCTGCCCCTGAGTAGCCAAGAGTGTCCAGCAGTTCATCAAGAGATGAAACAGTGCCTTCAGAATACCCTGCCTGCTCTGCCTGCTCTGATGTCAAAGTGAGAAGCTTCCCTTTTGGGGCGCCATATTCCGGCAGATCAACCGACTCATCCGCCATGGCCAGTGCTATCTCCGGATCCCTGCCAGACTGGTTAGCAGCACTCTTCATTGCGCTCAGCCAATAGGATTCCGCTTTCTTTCCTGCGGTGTTCCCTGATTGATCGATAATGGCAGCAGATCCCATGACAGCACCAGGCACCATGTATATTTCATCCATATTCAAAGAGATATAGGCACCGGCCGACAGGGCCTGATTATTGACAAAGGACACCGTCTTCAATTCTGTTTCCGCAAGCAGCTTGCCTATTTTCCCGGCAGCATCCACTGCGCCCCCAGGTGTATCCATTTCAAAAATAATGGCAGAAGCCCCATTCTCTTCAGCGGTGCTGACAGCCCTGTTCAAAAATGCATAAAGGCCTTTTTCCACTGTTTCTTCAATGGGAACAACGTATACCACTTCATTATCAGCATTCCCTTTTTCGGGAATCAGCATAATCAGCAGGATGCCCAAAAACGCCAGCAGAGTGACTGCCCTTCTGAGAGCCACCATTTTCTCCTCCTTTCCCAAACAAAAGTTAATCTTCTTTTACTTACGTTTTAAAAAGAAAAAAGATTCATTTTTAGCACATTTTCTCTTTTCGGCATTATTTTTTCCTATGTAATAGTTTTTAACAGCGGCACACCTTCCATACGTACCCTGAATTTATTGCAGTATGCCGCTCACAAGCAATAAAAAGACCGCAGGCAGATTGCTTGCGGTCTTTTGGCATACTTTTCATGAAAGGTGTTGTTGTACAAGTTTATTTACAAGTGAGCCGTCCGCTTTGCCTTTTACTTTAGGCATAATGGCAGACATCACTTTTCCCATATCGGCTTTTCCTGATGCTCCAGTTTCTTCGATTGTCTCCTGGACAATCTTTGATACTTCATCCTCAGACAGCTGCTTGGGCATATATAGCTCGACGAATATCAATTCGTTCCGCAATTTTTCAACAAGGTCTTCACGACCTGCTTTTTCAAATTCATGGAGGGAGTCCTTGCGTTGTTTCACTTCGCGAGAAAGGACAGTTAACTCCTGCTCTTCGTTAAGCTCTCCGCCAAGCTTGATGGCTTCATTCTGCAGAGATGCTTTAATCATCCGAATGACAGTGAGTTTATCTTTTTCTTTGTTTTTCATCGCTTGTTTCATATCATCATTTAAACGCTCGAGAAGACTCATAGTTGATACACCCTCTCTTAGAACTTACGTTTTCTAGCAGCTTCGGACTTCTTCTTGCGCTTTACACTAGGTTTTTCGTAGAATTCGCGCTTTCTCGCCTCTTGTAAAGTACCTGTTTTAGATACAGAACGTTTGAAGCGACGAAGAGCATCTTCAAGCGATTCGTTCTTTTTAACGACTGTTTTAGACATTCTCTTTCCCTCCCTCCGAGCACAACACACTTACATCAGAAACATAGATTTCCATGTACCTTGCAATTATAATATAACAGTGATACAAGGTCAACTGTAATTCATCACGGGCAGGTGCAGTTTTTTTTTTTGCAGGCTCTGTCCTTTCATTTAATTTACCATAGAAGCGGTAAAATTAAACCCTTTTCGCAAGGCATGTCCAGTCCCATTCCTTCATAGAGTTTAAATGAAGGAGTGAGAACGCATGCTGCTGATTATCCTGTTTTTATTGTTGATTATTTTTTTCATATACGGAATGGCACTGTTAAGATCAGGGTTATACGGACTTTCCGGTGATTCATTCAAGCGGAAGATCGCCGCTTACACCCATTTCCCCTGGCAGGGGATGCTGGCAGGAATGCTGATTACTGCTGTCCTGCAAAGCAGCTCTGCTGTTATGGTGTTGACTATCGGCCTTATTTCCGCCCGGATCCTGACCTTCCCCCAATCGATCGGCATCATCTTGGGAACAAATATTGGAACGACGTTTACAACAGAATTCATCACCTTCAATATCGAGTCTCTCATCATCCCCCTGGCAGCAGCCGGGTCTTGCCTTATCTTATTTGGCAGAAAGGCACTGAAGCATATTGGTATGGGAATCCTTGGCATCTCCATTGTACTTTCCTCGATGAAGGGCTTTGAATTTCTAGCTTCCCCGCTGCAGGGTGTCCCTTTTCTGACCGATATTCTCGGGCTTATGGAGAACAGCCATCTGACCGGTGCGGCAGTTGGCATGGTGCTGACAGCGATCATCCAATCCAGCACTGCGGCTGTGGGGATCATCATGGGGTTTCTGAACGGCGGGATCATAGAATTGGATACAGGCATAGCCTTTATGCTCGGAGCCAATATCGGGACCTGCCTCACTGCCTATCTTGCATCCATTGGCGCAGGGAAGGAGGCGCGCCTCACTGCCTTTGCACATATCTGGCTGAATATAGCGGGAGCAGCCCTTTTCCTCCCTTTCATAGCCTCCCTTTCCTCATTCGGCGAATGGGCAGCGGCCGAACCGGATGTCCAGCTGGCACATGTGAGTGTATTATTCAATGTGCTCACTTCTTTAATGGTACTGCCGTTTGCTGAACATTTTGGAAGGTTAATTATGAAGATCCATGACAAATAAAAAAAGACAGGCCAGCAATTGATGCTGGCCTGTCTTTTCCATTTAGTAATCAGTAATCTGAATCGCTCGTTAATCCATTAACGATCGCCACTCCGGAGCTTGCACCGATTCTTGTAGCTCCTGCTTCAATCATCTGCTGAGCATCTTCGGTGCTGCGGACACCGCCTGATGCTTTAACACCGATTTCAGGACCGACTGTTTTTCTCATCAGCCTGATATCTTCAACGGTTGCGCCCCCAGTAGAAAAACCTGTAGAAGTTTTAACAAAATCTGTGCCTGCTTTTACAGCCAGCTCACATGCCAGGACCTTCTCTTCCTCTGTAAGGAGGGATGTTTCAATAATGACCTTTGTAAGTGCCTTCCCTTTTGCCACCTCAACGACTGCACGGATATCTGCTTCTACAAGATCACTGCTGCCGCTCTTTAATGCACCGATATTAATAACCATATCTACTTCAGTTGCGCCGTTCTCAATGGCATTTTTAGTTTCAAATGCTTTTACCTCAGGTGTTGACGCCCCCAGCGGAAAGCCGATGACAGTGCAGACATCTACGCCTGAACCCTCCAGCAGTTCACTCGCGTAGCTGACCCACGCAGGGTTAACACAGACAGACGCGAAACTGTATTCTTTAGCTTCTGAACAAAGTACCTCAATCTGTTCTTTTGTCGCATCTGCTTTCAATAATGTATGATCGATCATTTTTGCTACATTAGTTGCCATATCAATGGTTCTCCTTTCAACAAACAAGTTGTCCGTACCTCTACATCATACCATTGTCTTATCGAAAAAAGTAGCTGAAATTATGGGTTTTAATCGTTTTTTGCAATCGTTTTCTTCATCCCGTCTATTTTTTCTATATTAAAAGGGAAATATGTAGACCGAAGAATCCTCCGGCCGATTTTTGACAAAAAAAAGAATGGGGAATACTCCCCATTCTTTTTTATCACATACTTAGACAGCCGCTTCTTCGTATACAGCATCCTCGTCAACGACCCGGACAAACTGTCCTTCATTAAAAGGATAGCCTGCCTTGGATATCTTGACTTTCACGATTTTCCCTACCATCTCTTCTGATGCTGGGAATACGACTTTCAGGTAGTTGTCAGTATACCCGACATAAAGCCCGCTCTCAGGATCTTCCTTGTAAATTTCCTCAGGAATGACTTCAAGCACCTCATTTTCAAACTGTGATGCATATTCCTTTGCCAGCTGATCGGAAAGGGAAATAAGGCGGTGCACCCGCTCATTCTTAATTTCCTCATCAATCTGGTCTTCCATCCGGGCTGCAGGTGTACCGGTCCTTTTTGAATAAGGGAACACATGCAGCTCCGAGAATTTATGCTCTTTGATAAAATTGTAGGTTTCCATAAACTCTTCTTCGGTTTCACCAGGGAAGCCGACAATAACGTCAGATGTGACGGCAAGGCCGGGAAGCGCCTCTTTTAGGCGGTCAAGGCGCTCTGCAAAGAATTCCATTGTGTACTTTCTTCTCATTCTCTTAAGTACAGTATTAGAGCCTGACTGCAGAGGAATATGCAGGTGCCTTACGACCACTTCAGACTTGTCCATCACCTCAATCACTTCATCAGTGATCTGGCTTGCTTCGATAGAGGAAATGCGAAGACGCTTCAGGCCTTTTACCTGTGCCTCGAGATCCCTTAGCAGCATGGCAAGATTGTAATCCTTCATGTCTTCTCCATAGCCGCCTGTGTGGATGCCGGTCAGGACAATTTCCTTATAGCCTGCATCGACAAGCTGCTGCGCCTGGCGGATGACTTCCTGCGGATCGCGGGATCTCATCAAGCCCCGTGCCCACGGGATGATGCAGAATGTACAGAAGTTATTGCAGCCTTCCTGAATTTTCAGGGAAGCGCGTGTCCTGTCCGTGAAGGCAGGAACATCCAGTTCTTCGTACACACGGTTTTTCATAATATTTCCGACAGCATTGATCGGCTGGCGTTCTTGTTTATACTGTTCGATATACTCCAGCATCTTGACCCTGTCCTGTGTACCCACGACGATATCCACACCAGGTATGGCCATTATTTCTGCAGGCGAGGTCTGGGCGTAGCAGCCTGTTACACAGATTACAGCATCAGGATTCTTCCTGATCGCCCTTCTGATGACCTGGCGGCTTTTTTTATCACCTGTGTTTGTTACTGTACAGGTATTGATTATATATACATCGGATGCAGATTCAAAATCTGTCCGTTCGTAGCCTTCTTGCTTAAACAATTGCCAGATTGCTTCTGTTTCATAATGATTCACCTTACAGCCAAGTGTATGAAAAGCAACTGTTGCCATTGTATTCACCTCATTAGTTCAAAATGATAAGAAACAGCCGCAAGCGCATATAGCGGCGCTGTTTCAGTACGCAATATCCTCGGGCCAAGTCCGCATGACAAAAATCCATTGTCCTTTAAGAGTGCAACTTCCTTTTCCGAGAGGCCGCCTTCCGGGCCAAACACCATGAGAAGGGACTGCCCCTTTTCCATGCCCGACAAAAGAGATGCAAAAGCAGAGCTTTCCCCGTCTTTGGCATCTTCTTCATAGGCAATCACTTTACGGTCATAGCCCTTGCCCAGGTCTATCAGCTCTTTCATGCTCACAGGCTGGAGCACATCAGGCTGCAAATCTCTATGAGACTGCTCAGCCGCTTCTTTGGCGATTTTCTGCCAGCGTTCTGTTTTCTTTCCCGCTTTCTTCTCATCCCATTTTACAATCGAACGGGCTGCAGTAAAAGGGATAAACACTGAAGCTCCAAGCTCTGTCCCCTTTTGGATGATCAGCTCAAGCTTATCCCCTTTAGGCAATCCGCTCGCTATTGCAGCTTTGATTGGAAGCTCTGAGCTCGCTTCCTTCCATTGTACTACTTCCGCAATCACTTGTTCATCGGTAATTTCTTCAATCCGGCATACCGCACTCCTGCCGCCGCGGACGGCACAAATAATGCTGTCCCCTTCCTTCATGCGCATGACCCTTGTAATATGGTGGAAATCGTCGCCTGCTATGATGAATCTGCCATCCTTATCCCGATTTGTAAAATATCGCTGCATGGCTGCACCTGCCTACCTTTCCTTATTGCAAATGCCGTATGGCTGCTGCAAATCCGCCAAACGGAAAAAAGGGATTTTGAAGGACATGGGGTGTATCCCAGCTTCAAGTACTCCCGTTTTTCCCGTCCAGTCAAATATTTGTCTTATTTATTTTTGGCAATGATGGCGACCCAGTCTTCCATCTGCAGGATTTCTTCAATTTCGAACCCGGCCTGGATGATTGCCTCTTTGACCTGCTGCTTTTTCTGCTGAATGATGCCAGATGCAATGAAGCGTCCGCCTTTTTTCACCGTTTTGGCCACTTCATCTGTAAAGCGCAGGATGACCTCGGCAAGAATATTGGCAACTACGACATCGGCCCCTTCCTGCACTCCGTTTAACAGGTTGTTCTGCGAAACACTTACAATCTCATGCACCTTATTCAGCTTAATGTTAAGCCTTGCAGACTTAACAGCCACTTCGTCAAGATCAAGTGCTTCCACTTTTTCCGCCCCGAGCATGGCAGCAGCAATGCTGAGCACACCTGAACCGGTTCCGACGTCAACGACTCTGTCCCCTTGTGCCACCGTACGCTCCAGCGCCTGGATGCACATGACTGTCGTCGGATGTGTCCCGGTGCCAAAAGCCATGCCCGGATCAAGCTCGATAATCAATTCATCGCTGCTTACAGGCGTATAATCCTCCCAGGTCGGCACAATGGTGAACCGTTCAGATATTTTAACAGGATTATAATATTTTTTCCAGGCAGTGGCCCATTCCTCTTCGTTCACTTCACTGATCGTCACTTTATTAAGCCCGATATCAATATTGTAAAGGATAAGGCCATTGATGGCTTCCTTAATTTCATCCACCGTCTCGCCCAGGAAGCTGTTGACCGGAAGATAGGCTTTCACAATAACGCCTTCCTCTGGGTAATCTTGCGGATTGAGCTGGTAGATTTCACCGAATTGATCTTCTCTGTCTTTAATCAAATCAAACGGATCCTCAATGACTACTCCGCTTGCTCCGGCTTCATGCAAAATGTTTGAAATCGGTTCAATCGCCTCATTTGTTGTATGAATGCTGATTTCTGACCATTTCATTCTCTACCAACTCCCATTCCTTTATTCACCCTTAAAGGCTCTTTTTACCTTTGCGAAAAAGCTTTCTTCCTGTTCACCCTGCGGCACTTGGCCGCTCACTTCGCCAAACTCCTGCAGAAGCTGTTTCTGTTTTTCTGTCAGTTTTGTCGGCGTGACAATCCGCACAAGTATGTGCTGGTCGCCATTTCCATAGCCCCTCACATTCGGCACGCCTTTTCCTTTCAGGCGGAAGCGGGTGCCTGTCTGAGTCCCGGCAGGAACCTTCAGTTTCACTTTTCCGTGAAGGGTCGGCACCTCGATCTCATCACCAAGTGCTGCCTGGACAAAAGTGATTGGCATTTCACAGTAAATATCGTCAGCTTCGCGTTCAAAGAATTCATGGCCCCTGACATGGAATACTACATATAGATCTCCTGGAGGACCGCCGTTAATTCCTGGTTCCCCTTGTCCGGTCACGCGCAGCTGCTGTCCGTCATCAATGCCGGCCGGAATTTTTACATGGATCTTCTTCCGCTTGGTCACTTTGCCTGTGCCGCCGCAAGTTTGGCATTTTTCTTTGATTTCTTTGCCTGTGCCGCTGCAGTACTGGCAGACCCTTCTGTTGACAATCTTGCCGAACGGCGTATTCTGCTCAACATTCAGCTGGCCGGAGCCATGGCAATGCCGGCAAGTTTCAGGCTTAGTGCCAGGCTTGGCCCCTGAACCGTCGCAAGTCTCGCATGTTTCTTCCCTCGGTATTTCAATATCAGTTTCTTTTCCGAATACCGCTTCTTCAAAAGAAAGGGACATTGTATATTGAAGATCGGCCCCCTGCCTTGGTGCATTCGGATCCCTTCTCCTTCCACCGCCTCCGAAGAAAGTACTGAAGATATCTTCGAATCCGCCGAATCCGCCTCCGAAATCTCCTCCTCCAAAGCCCTGGTTGGGATCTGTATGGCCAAACTGGTCATAGTGGGCGCGTTTCTGATCATCACTCAAAACTTCGTATGCTTCTTTTACTTCCTTGAATTTCTCATCTGCGTCCGCTTCTTTATTAATATCAGGATGATACTTTTTTGAAAGCTTGCGGTAGGATTTCTTTATTTCATCCTTGCTGGCACTTTTGCTGACCCCCAGGACCTCATAATAATCCCGTTTGCTCATGAATTTCACACTCCCCGGTCATTTCACATAAAGATTATTGTATCACTCTATAAAGAAAAAGTGCAATAGTTAAACTAAAAGCGGAGGCGGCTTGTTCAGGCCCGACAAGCTTAAGACAAGGAAGAGCGGAAGGTTGTTCTTTAACCTTCTGATCTGCTTGGCTTAAGACTTCGAGGGCCTAGCCGCCGGAGCTGGATAAACTAAAAGCGGAGGGCGCTTGCCCTAATAAGGAACGCAGGCTAATCACCTGGCCTAATCACTGCTCCAGATTAAGAAAAAAAGCCAAAGTCAAGTGGAACCTGACTTTGACTTTTATATCCTGCTGCCTGCTATTATTTTTTGTCGTCGTCGTTTACTTCTTCGAATTCTGCGTCCACGACATTGTCATCTCCGCCTTGGCCTTCAGCACCCTGAGCTGCCTGAGCCTGCTTCGCTGCTTCTTCGTAGAGCTTCATAGAAAGATTTTGCACGATTTCCTGAAGGGCATCCTTTGCAGTGCGGATCTCTTCCAGCTCGTTCTTTTCGATTGCCGCCTTCAGTGCATCCTTAGCTTCGTTCGCTTTCGCAACTTCCGCTTCATCCACCTTGCCTTCAAGATCCTTTAAAGTTTTTTCAGTTGTGAAGACTAGCTGGTCTGCCTCATTGCGAAGCTCCACTTCTTCTTTGCGCTTTTTATCTGCTTCTGCATTTTCTTCTGCTGCCCTGACCATTTGCTGGATTTCATCGTCAGAAAGGCCTGTGGAAGATTTAATTGTAATTGTCTGCTCTTTGTTTGTTCCAAGATCTTTGGCGCGTACATTGACGATGCCGTTTTTGTCAATATCGAAGGATACTTCGATTTGAGGTATGCCGCGCGGTGCCGGCGGGATATCAGTCAATTGGAAGCGGCCAAGAGTTTTATTGTCAGCTGCCATTGGGCGTTCACCCTGAAGCACATGAATGTCAACAGCAGTCTGGCTGTCAGCCGCTGTAGAAAATACCTGGGACTTGGAAGTCGGGATTGTTGTGTTGCGTTCGATCAGCTTTGTGAACACTCCGCCCATTGTTTCGATTCCAAGTGATAATGGCGTTACATCCAATAGGACTACATCTTTAACATCTCCGGAAATGACTCCGCCCTGGATCGCTGCGCCCATAGCAACAACTTCATCAGGATTTACGCCTCTATGAGGGTCTTTTCCAACTTCCTTCTTGATTGCTTCCTGAACTGCAGGAATACGGGTTGAACCGCCGACAAGGATGACCTTATCAATTTCTGATGGAGAAAGCCCGGCATCTTTGAGCGCCTGGCGCGTAGGTCCCATTGTACGTTCTACAAGGCCCGCTGACAGTTCATCAAACTTCGCTCTGGACAGTGTAACCTCCAGGTGAAGAGGACCTGCATCCCCTGCAGTGATGAACGGAAGGGAGATTTGTGTAGAAGTGACGCCGGACAAATCTTTCTTTGCTTTTTCAGCTGCATCTTTCAAGCGCTGAAGCGCCATTTTGTCTTTTGAAAGGTCGATGCCGTTTTCTTTTTTGAACTGTTCTACTAGATAATCAATGACTACCTGGTCGAAGTCATCCCCTCCGAGACGGTTGTCGCCGGCAGTTGATTTAACTTCAAAAACTCCGTCGCCAAGCTCGAGGATGGATACATCAAATGTACCGCCGCCAAGGTCATAAACAAGGATTGTCTGGTCTTCGTCCATTTTGTCAAGACCGTATGCAAGAGCCGCTGCTGTAGGCTCGTTGATGATGCGCTCTACTTCCAGGCCGGCAATCCTGCCTGCATCTTTTGTCGCCTGGCGTTCAGCATCATTGAAATATGCTGGAACTGTGATAACAGCTTTCTCAACCTTTTCACCAAGATAATCTTCTGCATAGCCTTTAAGATACTGAAGGATGATAGCAGACATTTCCTGCGGCGTATATTCCTTGCCTTCTGCTTCCACTTTATGGTCTGTACCCATATGGCGTTTAACAGAAATGATCGTGTTTGGATTTGTAATGGATTGGCGCTTAGCTACCTCGCCAACCTGGCGTTCGCCGTTTTTGAATGCGACAACTGATGGAGTTGTACGGTTTCCTTCCGGATTCGGAATTACTTTAGGCTCTCCGCCTTCTAGAACGGATACACATGAGTTTGTAGTACCCAAGTCAATGCCAATGATTTTGCTCATGTTCCTTACCTCCCGATATATGTAGTTTTATTATTGGTTTACTTTTACCATTGCCGGACGGATGACCCTGTCCTTTAGCATGTAGCCTTTTTGGAATTCTTCCACAACTGTGTTGGATGCAAAGTTTTCGTCTTCAACCTGCATGACAGCCTGGTGCAGATGCGGATCAAACTCTTTTCCGACAGCCTCGATTGCTTCGGCGCCTTCTTTCTTGATCGCCTCCGCAAGACTGCGGTAAACCATTTCCATTCCCTGCTGGAGCGTTTTGGCCTGCTCATTGTCAGTTTCCATTTTCAGCGCTCTTTCGAAATTGTCAAGGGCTGGAAGCAGTTCAGTGATCAGTTTTTGTGCTCTATATTTTTCAGCCGCCTCCTGGTCAAGCTTTGCCCGGCGCCTGGAATTATCAAAGTCTGCCTGAAGACGGAGATAGCGGTTTTCTGCTTCCCCCAATTTCGCCTCAAGCTCTGCAATTTTTTCGTGTGCAGCCTTCAGCTCTGCTGAGTCTTCCTGGCCCATAGATGGCTCTTCACCATTTTCACCAGTTTCAGATGGTGCAGCTGATTCTCCGAAAACTGCTTCGATTGGCTCATTGCTGCCTTGTGCAGCGGCTGCTTCTTGTTCTTCTTCCTTTAAAAAGTCCTTATTGTCTGCCAACTAGTTCACCTCCCTTAAAGGTTAAGCATGCCTGGCGTGACTTGCATGCCATAGGACGCTGATTGGATATAAATATTTACACGCAATGAAAGGGATGGAAGACAGCTTCCACCCATCATCAATATTACCCGCGTCAGCTCTTTTGATACAGCTTCGTCAGGACGTCAGTGAGGTCTGCGCTGATAATCTGCAGCAGGCTGATCACCCTGGAATACTCCATCCTCGTCGGCCCAAGGACCGCGATGGTCCCCAGCTGCTCTGCCCCCATTGAATAGGTGGCAGTAATGAGGCTGCAGTTTTCCATGGCCGAGTTCTCATTCTCTCTGCCGATTTTAATATTGATTCCTGATTTATCTTTGCGTATTAAATCATAGATGCTTTCTTCCTGCTCAATCATATTCATCAGATTCCTGATTTTATTGATATCATGGAATTCCGGCTGGCTGAGCATGTTCGTCTTGCCGCCGAAAAAGAGTTTTTCATTGGCTGACAGCTTTAATATGTCAGCAAAAGAATAGAGCAGGAGATCATAGTGATTGACATGCTGCCTGAGCAGTACAGCCACTTCTTTATAGATTTTATCGTTGAGATTATCTATAGGCACACCGGCTAGCCGCTCATTCAGGATATTGACCAGTTTTTCTATTTCCCCAGGGTGGATATTCTCAGGTATGCTGAACATTTTGTTTTCCACATGCCCTGTATCAGTCACAATGATGGCTATGGCCGTATCCTTGTTCAGAGGGACAATCTGAATTTTTCTCAGCTTGTTTTCTTTAACGGCTGGACCAAGGACAATTGACGTATAGCTCGTCAGTTCTGACATGATTCTGGCAGATTTCTGCACAATCTTTTCGAGCTCATAAATCCGCTCTGCAAAGAGGGACTTAATGGTGAATATATCCTGCTGGTTCAGCTTCTGGGGTGACAAAAGATGGTCAACATAATAGCGATAGCCTTTTTCAGAAGGAACCCTTCCGGATGAGGTGTGTGTTTTCTCGATAAAACCCAATTCTTCTAAATCAGCCATTTCGTTTCGTATAGTGGCCGAACTGAAAGAAATTTCTTCTTTTTTCGACAGGCTCCTTGAACCGACTGGCTGGGCAGACCGAATGAAATCATCAACAATCACCTGGAAAATCAATAATTGACGATCTGTTAACACGTTTATCACCTCTGTTAGCACTCTTCAACAGTGAGTGCTAAATCTAATAATAAATTATCAAATTTATAGGCGCGATGTCAATCATTAGATTACACCGATGAAGGATTGAAATACTTCGTTCCCAAGAAGGCGCCCTTTTCGCGTCAGCCGGATCGACTTCCCGCCAGCTTCGATCAGTTCTAATGTCTGAAGCCTTTCCAGCTCGCTCCTGAACAGCTGAAGGGGATCTTCTTCAAATTTCTCCATAAAGCGGGAAACTTCTACACCTTCCGTCTTTCTAAGCCCCAGGAACATTTCCTCTTCCATCCTTTCAGCTTTTGTCACAATATGCGATTCCATGACAGGAAGTTTGTTTTCCGACAAGGGCTCCATATATTTCTTCAGCGGCCCGTAATTGGCATTCCGGCTCCCGCCTGCATAGCCATGGGCCCCGGCTCCAAATCCATAATACTCTTCATTATTCCAGTATGTCAGGTTATGCCTGCTTTCAAAACCGGGAAGCGCAAAATTGCTGATTTCATATTGCTTAAATCCTTCAAGATCCATCCTTTCCATAAGAAGCTCATACATCGCTGCCTCTGCATCTTCACCCGGGGAAGGAAGCTTCCCTTTTCGCATAAGATTATAAAAAACCGTCTTCGGTTCAATGATCAGTGAGTATCCGGAATAGTGCTGGATATCCAGTGTAAAGGCAGTATCCAGCGTTTCCTTGAAGTCAGCGATGGTCTGGCCCGGCAAGCTGTAAATAAGGTCTACACTGATGCTGCTGAACCCTGTTTTTTTCGCAAGTTCAATTGATGCAAATACATCCTTGGCCCTGTGTGTTCTGCCGATCCTCTTCAGCAATTCTTCATTGAAGGTCTGGACTCCAAAGCTCAGCCTGTTTACCCCGGCATCATAAAGCGCCTTCAGCTTATCTTCAGAAAGATCGCCCGGGTTTGCTTCGAAGGTGAATTCTGCCCCTTCTTCAAGAGGCATATGCTTTCTGATTGATGCGCACAGCATCTCGAGCTGGCGTGCATCCAAGGCAGTCGGGGTGCCTCCGCCAACAAAAATTGAACGGAAAGGGCTTGAGGGACGATCCTGAAGGGTCAATTCCATTTCTTTTTCAAGGGCCTGCAGATATTCATCGACCGGCTGGCCTTTAAGAAACACTTTATTAAAATCACAATAATGGCATATATGTTCACAAAACGGTATATGGATATAAGCCGCATTTATCATACGTGTCGTCACAACCTTTAATAATTTGCTCATCGGCAGATCTTTTTTTCAATGAAAAAGAGGTTAGAGTTGCTTGTATGCAAGCATATCTAACCTCCGGCAACAAATCAAACCTGGAGCCTGTTACTTTTTGGGAGTCGTATCGTCCATTTTCAGGACTGCCATGAATGCTTCCTGCGGAACTTCGACAGAGCCAACCTGCTTCATGCGCTTTTTCCCTTCCTTCTGCTTTTCAAGCAGCTTTCTTTTCCGGGAAATATCTCCGCCGTAACATTTCGCCAATACGTTCTTCCTCATCGCTTTAATCGTTGAACGCGCAACGATTTTTTGCCCGATTGCAGCCTGGATCGGCACCTCAAACTGCTGGCGGGGAATCAGGTCCTTCAGTTTCTCTACAATCACTTTTCCACGTTCATATGCGAAATCTCTATGGACGATAAAGCTGAGCGCATCGACTTTTTCAGCGTTAAGCAGAATGTCCATTTTGACAAGCTTGGATTCTTTATAGCCAATCAGCTCATAATCGAATGAGGCATAGCCTTTTGTGCTGGATTTAAGCTGATCGAAGAAGTCATACACAATTTCCGAAAGCGGAATTTCGTACACAATGCTGACCCTGGTCTCATCCATATACTGCATATCAATGAAAATACCGCGTTTTTCCTGGCAGAGCTCCATGATTGCACCGACATAATCATTTGGCGCCATCATCGTCGCCTTTACATAAGGCTCCTCTACACGGTCAATTTTCTGTGCGTCAGGCATATCTGACGGATTGTCCACTTTCAGCAAAGTGCCGTCAGTCATGACAACATCGTAGATAACGCTTGGTGCAGTTGTGATCAGGTCTATCTTGAATTCCCGCTCAATGCGTTCCTGGATGATTTCCATATGAAGCAGTCCAAGGAATCCGCAGCGGAAACCGAAGCCCAATGCCTGGGAAGTCTCCGGCTCAAACTGAAGCGCAGAATCGTTGAGCTCCAGCTTTTCAAGCGCTTCGCGCAAATCATTGAATCTGGCGCTGTCAATCGGGTACAGGCCGCAGTATACCATTGGATTCAGCTTCCGGTAGCCTGGCAGGGGTTCTGTAGCTCCATTTTTCGCGCTTGTGATCGTATCGCCGACACGTGTATCGCCGACATTCTTAATTGCTGCTGTCAGGAAGCCTACATCACCTACAGAAAGCTCAGGCAGCGGAGTTGATTTCGGTGTGAAAACGCCTACCTCCGTGACTTCGAACTCTTTGCCGGTCGCCATCATCTTGACTTTATCACCGACCTTCACTGTTCCTTCAACAACACGGATATAGGCAACAACGCCTCTGTATGCATCATAAAGGCTGTCAAAGATCAACGCCTTCAGCGGGGCATCTGGATCTCCCTGTGGAGCTGGAACCTTCTCAACGACCTGTTCCAGAATCTCCTCAATTCCGATCCCTGCTTTTGCAGATGCCAATACAGCCTCACTGGCATCAAGCCCGATGACGTCCTCGATTTCACCGCGCACCCGTTCAGGATCTGCACTTGGAAGGTCGATTTTGTTGATGACCGGTACAATTTCAAGGTCATTATCAATGGCAAGGTACACATTTGCCAGAGTTTGGGCTTCAATGCCTTGTGCAGCATCCACAACAAGCACTGCGCCTTCACATGCTGCAAGGCTTCGGGACACTTCATAAGTAAAGTCTACGTGCCCTGGGGTATCAATCAGATGAAAAGTGTAAATTTCTCCATCTTTTGCTTTATATTTTAATTGCACAGAATTCAATTTGATTGTAATCCCGCGTTCTCTTTCCAGGTCCATGGAATCGAGCAGCTGGTCCTTCATTTCCCGCGCCGTCAAGGCATTTGTTCTTTCCAGGATTCTGTCAGCCAGCGTTGATTTCCCATGGTCAATATGGGCAATTATTGAAAAATTCCGGGTTTTCGATTGTCTTTCCAGTCTGTCTTCTCTATTCATAGCGTTCACTCCTACTATACTCGCGCATATACACTATTTTTGATTATATCAGCAGGGGTTGGAACATTCAAGGAAAAGCGGAAGCACTGAGAAGGCCACTAAAATAAAACAGCCATCTCCCGGATGGCCGATTGTTCTCTATTATTTTATCAGATCCGCCACTTTCTGTATGGCGGTGTCTGCGGCCTTTGATAGCCCTTCGGCAAGATCCCTGCCGGCAGAGGAAAAGAAATTATATGCCTTCATCTCTTCCAGCTTTTCTCTTTTCTTTTCCAGGTCATGCGAAGATACGTCCTGGCCGAGTATGGAGGCCTCCAGCTCCCCTGTACTGCTTTCATTAATGGAGAAAGCAGGATTCAGCCCTTTTTCATCATAGCCTCTCATAGCCCTCGTCCCCTCATTGGCATGCTGCATGCCAAAAAGGACGGAAATGAACATCAATGCTGCAGCAAGGAAAGCTTTTACCATAAACATTTTCATCATAATCACCTTTTTCATTCTTTGCCGGCAGGGATATTTCCGGAAGAATCTACTTTCTCTGCCTGCCAGTAATATTCACTGAAAACTTCTGCCAGAGCTTCAGCTGATCTGTACAGCTCCTCGAAGGTATTGTCCACCCCTCCGATTTCAACCAGAATCGCATGCTCGGATAAATCCTGATTGAATTTACCGTTCGTCAGGCTTCCTTCCTTTGTGAATGCCCCCCTGCTTAAGCCTTTATATTTTTTTTCCAAAAGATTATGAAGTTCATTGGCAAATGAAAGATTCTGCTCATAACCTTTATGCTCTGCACCAATGATAAAAGCGACTTTAGCAAAATCGACATCATCTATTTCCGTCGTGGTATCACTTTTCCTTTTGGCATCCCGATGGATATCAATTAAATAAGACAGATGTTGATCAGCTGCGAGTGCAGTTTCGACGGCTTCCCTTGACTGGTCATATGACTGTGAATAGCTCCAGCCTTTTCTGCTTAAGTCAGCCTGGATGTCAGTCTTGTCCACCGCTGCGCCAATGCCCTTTGCCTCCAGGGCTGATTTCAGGCGTTCTCCCACTTTGGTGATATTCTGTTCAGGATGAAATGCCTGATCAATATCCTTCACTCCATCCAAGTAAGGAAGGAAAGATTCACGATTATGCGAAAAATAAATATAAACGATCTTTTTGCCTCCGGTCGTCATCCTTGTTTCTTCATCGATACCCGCCATTTTTCCGCCGTTCATCAGGGAAGCTTCCTGTTCAGCCCGCAGCGATTCAATCGGAGGCGGGGATTCAATTGGCATATTGGGATTATTCGTTTCTTCACCCGCTGTGAGGAGTGCGCCTTCATAACCTCGAAAGGCAGGCAGTTCTCTTCCAAGCAGACTGCCCGGGTCATTCAGGCGTACATTCGTGGACAGTTCGAATAATAGGCCTGAAAGGGGAGGGGGCACCGGTCTATCCGGCAGCGCTGCATGGAAATGGTGATTCTCCAAACCAATCAGCTGGTACAGCCCCTCTGCTTTCATATTGGACAGCGCAGCCCTGATAGATTCAGGGACAGCCCTATATTCATTGCCCGGAAAAGCAACAGCCCCGCTGACTGCAAATACCAGGCCGGAAAACAGCAGACAGGCTGTGCTTGCCTTCAGAAATCCAGACCCAATCATCCCCGGGCGGTTATCAGTTGGTTTCGCTGTTTTCATAGGTCCACCTCTTCAGCTTAAGTCTAGTAAATCTTATGACTGTGCTAGAGTAGATAGAACCTCAAGAAGGCTACCTAGTATAAAAACCGGAATTTTCCTGGTTGATCCTGCTATGGAGGGCAGCATTCAGCCCATTGGCTACCAGATTGGACATATCCTCCATAAACACATCCACCTCTTTCGGTGTTACCATCAGATTATGGCCGATAGGAGAAAGCACCTCATAAATCAGCTTTCTCTTTTCTTCATCTGGAAGTGTGCCGACAATGCCAAGGAAAGTCTGCCGCTGCTGTTCTTCTGGCAGGTCTTCCTCTGTGAGCTTCTTCCTTTTCCCGAAATTCATGCCTGCAGGGGCCAGCGCCCGGGATGGCCTGTCACCTTCCTTAAGCTCCCTGCCGAAATGCTTAAGAATGAAATCAATTGTATCGCTTGTGATGCTTACTGCATCCACGACGGTCGGCACCCCAATTGCAATCACTGGAATCCCGAGAGTTTCCCTGCTGAGCTCCTTCCGCTTGTTGCCTACTCCTGAACCCGGATGGATGCCTGTATCAGAAATTTGGATGGTAGAGTTCACCCTTTCAATTGAGCGGGCGGCCAGGGCGTCAACTGCAAGCACAAAATCCGGCTTCGTCTTCTCCACTACCCCAAAGATGATATCGCTTGTCTCGATCCCGGTCAGCCCCATAACGCCAGGGGCAAGGGCACTTACTGGCCTGTAGCCCTCTTCAACATTTTCCGGCTGAAGCTGATAAAGGTGGCGTGTGACCAAAATATTTTCACAAACCTGGGGTCCCAGTGCATCGGGCGTGACATTCCAGTTTCCGAGACCAACGACAAGGCAGCTTGCATCTTTCTTGATCCCCATCCCCTCAATGAAACGGGCCAATTCGCTTGAAAACACATTTTCGACCTTCTGCTGAAGCTCTGTGTCCTGCTGCCTGATACCCTGGACCTCAATGGTTAGATACTTGCCTTCTTTCTTCCCGAGGGATTTGGCGCCTTCTGATGTCACCTCAACATAAGATATCTTGAGATCATCTTCTTCTTTTTCTTTAATTATGACCCCTTCAAGCTGAGAGAGATTCTCTTCTTTCCCAAGGTTTTTTGAGCGTTCATCCATTACTATCTCCCTGGCTTCAATGGCAAGGTCGGTTCTTATTGAATAGCTGCTAAGATCTAATGGTTCTTTCACATTGCTGCCCTCTTTTCTTCAATCCGGCCTGGGCCGGTGCTTTTTCCTAGCTTTGCCTGAACCGCGCCAATTCATTCAGAAGCTGTCCCGCCTGGAGCCTATGTTCATTTGCTTCCCTAAAATGATCAAACTGCTTTTGGGTCCTTCCCGGCAAAAAGAATTGATTTTAAACTACAGTATTGCATTATTAGCATGCCTTTGATAAAATAGCACTTGTTCTTAATTATTGTTAATGAATGATATGAAAGTCGAGTTAATATAATCTCGATTGCTTTTTTCTAGGAGGTGAATGGAATGCCAAACATTAAATCTGCTATTAAACGCGTAAAAACAAGCGAAGCCCGCAATGCTCAAAACGTGACTGTTAAGTCTTCAATGCGTACTGCTGTCAAGAAAGCTGAAGCTGCAATCGTGAACGAAGATACAGCTGCTGCTAAGACTGCATATGCGAACGCAGTCAGCCAGCTTGACAAAGCTGCTGCAAAAGGCCTTATCCACAAAAACGCTGCTGCACGCAAGCAATCTCGTCTTGCTAAAAAACTAAACTCTTTGAACGCGTAATCGTTTAAAGATTCCCGGCTATCTTCACAGATAGCCTTTTCTTATGCCGTAAAAATGAAAAAAATGGCCTTTTGGGCCATTTTTTTATTTTGTCTGTTTGTGGAGGGCATGGTCGTGGAGCCTGAACAAAAACATCTCAATAAGCATTTCCTTGTTCATCCCCCCTGTTTTCATCTCATAATCTGCTTCTGCCAGAAGCTTCATGATGCGGGACAGTTCTTCATCTCCGAAAAGCTGGGCCTGTCCGGCTGCAAGCTTGACCCTGAAGGGATGGACCTTTAAGTATCCGGCCGTCTGCTGCTGGCCGTATCCCCTTCTCGACAGCTCCTTCACCTGGTAGATCAGCCTGAATTGGCCGGTCAGAATGGAAAGAATTTTAATCGGCTCTTCATTTTGCTTTAAAAGATCATAATAAATCCGCAGTGCCTCATCTATTTTTCTGTGGACCACCTTGTCGACAAGGGTGAAAATATTCTGCTCAAGCGACCTGGCAACCAGCTTGTCAACTGCCTCGGCATCAATCAGCTTTTCCTCGTCGGCATATAAGGCCAATTTATCAATTTCACCTGTCAGCATAAAGAGGTTGGTACCTGCCAGAGTCAGCATAAGCTGCACGGCATCCTCCTCAATCTGGACGCCGTTCTGGGCAGCCCTTTCCCTGATCCAGACTTTCAGCTCCTGCTCCCCCAGTTTTTTGGCCTCAAGGACACTTGCTTTTTTCTTCAGTTCCTTCGTAATCTTTTTTCTATCATCCAGCTTTTCATAGGGTGCCGCAAACACAATAATTGAATATGGCGACGGCTCTTTTAAATAGGATTCCAGCTTGGCCAGATTATGCTCAGTCTTCCCCTTTGTCTTTTCGGAAGTCAGAAAAGAGGGGTTGTGAAGAAAGATGAGCCTCTTATCCCCCATGAAAGGGAAGGTCTCTGCATCCTCAAGTGCCGCTTCTATTGGTGTTTCCTCCAAATCATATGTAGACAGATTAAAATCGCTCTCGTCTTCAGCCAGCACATTGTTGATAAGCAGCTGTTTTGTTTCATTAATCAAAAAGCCTTCTGTTCCGTATAATAAATATATCGGGGTGAATTGTTTGTTATTTATTTGCTTCCACACATCTAAAACCAATTGTCTCGCTCCGTTCAATACTTTTTTTCCTACTCCTATCCTAAAGAAGACCGGACGATTTGACAAGCATTCAAAGGAACCGGGCTCGCCGATGCCCAGTTCCCCATCTATATTGAACGTCGCCAGCCAAGGCCTAGGATACTTGATTGGCGGCGGTGCGAAAACATTGTGATGTTATTTTCTGCTGCGCGAAATCAAACTATTTGTGACAACTCCTTCTAGTCCAGGAAAACGCACACAGGAATTGTGGATTTTTTTTTATATATCGCTTATACTAAAAATGATATAGGAGGGGTAGACTGTGAACGAATTTGAAAAGAACGTCCAAAGCAAACGCAACGATGCTGTTGATTCCGGCGTAGGGTTTGCCGTATCTTTCGGCTTTTTCGCATTATTGTTTGTTATTGCAACAGTCATTAAATTCATTGGAGCTTAAAAACAGCTACATAGCGTAAATTTATGGAGACTGCATACACATGCAGTCTCTTTTCATTTCTGCTTATGAAGCCTGCGGTGAATGGGAAGGGCTTTCTTAATCTTATATTATGGGAGCTTGAGGGAAAACGTTCCTGCCTTTTCGGTAAATGTGTAGGTAATTGCCCCATGAAGATCAGTTCTCAAGATTTTTATTTTCTCGGAACTCAATCTTAAAAGTACTTCTTGGTGAGGATGCCCATACCGATTGTTCCTCCCGGCAGAGATGACGGCCGCTTTAGGCTCAATTTGCCGCAGAAACTGGCTCGAACTGGAGGAATTGCTTCCATGGTGCCCCGCTTTGAGTATATCTGCCTTTAAATGAGGATATTTTTGGATGATCCTGCCTTCTCCCTCCTCCTCAAGGTCGCCTGTAAAAAGCCAGCGCAACCCTCCGGCTTTCGCCAGGATGACAAGAGAACCATCGTTTTTACTTCCATATTCTCTGCCCTGGATGGGGGAGATGATTTGGAAGCTGCTGCTGCCAGCCTGCCATCCGCTCCCTGATTCAGCATAGACCACTGGTATGGACAGTTCATCCGCCCGCTGGATCAGCAAATTTTCAAGCTCCCCGCCCTCACCCCCTCTAGGGAAGACGATTTCATTGATTTTAATCTCATCCAGCACACCAGCTGCTCCCCCTATATGATCAGCATCCCCATGGGTCAGGATCAGTCTGTCCAGCCGGGAAATTCCTCTGCTCTTCAAAAATGGCACCACAATATCCTTCCCTGGATCAAATATATCTTTTCTTTTTTCCCATTCTTCGGTTTCAAACTGAAGCCTGCCGCCTGTATCGATTAAATAATCTCCCTTGCCATAGGGCAGGGAAACCAAAATGCTGTCACCCTGCCCTACATCCAGAAAGGTGATTTCCCCTTTTGGAGAGAATTTTTGTTCCAATGGCTGAAAGGAGAAAAGCAACAGCATGCCTGCGGCCATTTTAAGGGTAAAGTGCTCTTTCTTCCTTTCCCATATGATCAATAATGCTGGTACTCCTGTTATATACATGGCCAAAGCAGGCCCGGATGGCTTCCCCAGCACCAACACAGCACCAGGCAATGATCCAAGCTTTCCGGCGGCCAAATTGGCCATGCCTGCGCTCCACTCAAGCACCTGCAGGATCAGGCCGGCATTCCCACCTGAAAGTATATGCAAAAGGAATCCCAGCAGGATGCCAGGCAAGAGGATAAATGAAAAAAAGGGGATGTAAAGAAGATTGGCGAAGAGAGCGAAAAGCGATATCTCATAAAAGAAGAAGAGAATGATCGGGGCGGATGCAAGCTGGGCAGCCAATGAAACAGCCACGCTTTGGGATATCCAGTGGTTCAGATTTTTAAAGATTGAGGGAGCTGAGATAATAAGGGCAAAGCTGACACAAAAAGACAGCTGAAATCCGGGTTCGTAGACTATATGAGGGGAGAAGAAAAGGCAAACGGCAAAAACAGAGCTTACGGCATCAATCGGCTGAAGCTTCTTCTTTCCTCTTGCAGCCAGCGAATAGATCAGCATACACATCAACATCAGTACAGCCCTGGTGACAGAAGGAGCCCCGCCGGTCAGGACGGCGTAAACGGGCAAGAACAGCAGCAGCAGGAATTTCATCCTTTTACTGGGGACGCCTGCTCTTTTCCCTATATAAAGGATCATGGCTGCCAGGAGGCCGACATGAAGGCCGGATATCGCCAGAAGATGCACAATGCCGAGCTTCTGATAGTCCTCCAGCAGACTGGTGTCCATCAGGCCCCTTTCTCCAAAAACAAGGGCGGCTGCCAGCGGTGCAAGGCTCCCGGGGAATTCCGTTTCAATATAAGCGATCCCTGATTGCCTCAGCCTCTTTATTTTTGCAACAGGATGGCTTGCCGTGCCGGAACACCGGCTGAGCATCAGCGAATCAGCTTCAAGAATCCAGAACGTCTGCTTTCTTTCCAGATAAAGCCTGTAGTCAAATCCATTCGGATTAGCTGCCTGCATGGGCTTTTCGAGAATGCCATCCACGTGGCATACCAGCCCTGGAACCAGATTGTTCCGCAGCAGCTGCTTTTCTTTCTGTGAATCCAGCTTATAGGCAAGAAGCAGTTTTTCCCCTGTCTTTCTGTCGCGTGAGTTTACAGAAAGGCTGTTTCCATCAATCTTCATTTCTGACAGCTCCAGCTGAAACGTTTTCTCGGCTCCGCTTAATACACTGTGATTTCCCTTTTCTGCAAAATAACCTCTGCAGGCAAATATCAGCAGCGTAATAAATAAAAGAAGAATCAACATTTTTGAGAATCGTTTTATTAGTGCAAATAGGTACATAAGGAATACGGCAAATAGCGATAATGCTATGTTCCCTTCCAGCACGATCACCAGTCCAGCCAGGGCAGCAGCAGCAAAATAAAAAGAATTCCCCTTCACTGATACCTCCTGTCCAGTTACTTAGCTGTAATGCCAGCCCCGGTTCCAAAAAGCTCCCCGGCTTCTGCCTGAAGTTTATCAATCCGCTCATGGTCTGTCCCGTTTTGCTTCATCTCTTCCAACAGGTTTTTAATATATTCAGCCTTTTCCGCACGGTTAAATTCGAGAGAAATTTCTTTGTGCATTACCTGCTCCACCCTGACGCCTGCCTGTTCAAACAGCTCAATTGCATACGGATGGTTTTTGTAGGCTTCAGCGTAATACACTGTTGCAATGCCAGCCTGTATGATAGCCTTGCAGCATTGAAGGCATGGGAAATGCGTGACATAAATATCCGCTCCTGCAGTGGGCACACCGAATTTGGCGCATTGCAGGATGCTGTTCATCTCAGCATGTATAGTCCTGACGCAATGATTATCGATGACATAGCAGCCGTGGTCGATGCAATGGTCTCCTCCTGCTATCGAACCGTTGTATCCGCCTGCAATGATGCGTTTGTCGCGGACAATTGTAGCCCCGACTGCCAGCCTTGTACATGTGCTCCTTAAAGCCAGCAAATGGCTTTGAGCCATAAAATATTGGTCCCATGATAAACGCTGTTCCATTTTTCTCCTCCTAAAATCTCTTTGTTATAGAATAATCTCCTGGTACAAGTTTAATCTCTTTTTCAAAAGCACGTCAATGAGGCTCATTTCAATTTTATATAAGATTTAAGCTTTTCAAAGGTTTTTTCACCTATCCCGCTAATCTGCATCAAGTCCTCAAGCGACTGGAACGGACCTTCCGTTTCCCTGTACTCAATGATGGCAGCTGCTTTTGATGGGCCAATCCCCGGAATATCCTGAAGCTCCTCACTCCCCGCACTGTTGATATTTACCATTCCATCTTCTCCCGAGGCTGCACTGATAGCCTGGGCTGGTTCAGTTCCACCTGACAATTCCTCCCCTTCCTCCGGTACGTAAATAACCATTTCATCGCCCACTCTCTGGGCAAAGTTTATCCGGGCCTCATCTGCGTTTTCTGTCAGCCCCCCTGCCTTCTGAATAAGATCAGCCACACGCTCTCCGTCAGCTGCTTCATATAAACCCGGGTTCCTCACACTCCCCTTCACATCAACCTTAATGACAGGCGGAGCAGCTTCTTTTTCTTTTTCTTTTTCTTTTTCCTCTTCCTCCCCCAGGCCAGGCAATGACTCCAGCTCCTCCTCCATCTGCAGACTTTCAAGCGGGTCACCATCCCCTCTGTTTCCCTGAAGAAAAAAATAAAACAGCAAAATTAATAAGAAAGCCGCACCAATCCCAGCCAGCGGGCGGCGCTTGATCCAATCCAGTATGATCGCATCCCCTTTCAAGGTATATTTGAGTTTTCAATTTCATATCGTTATATGAGATATCTTGCTGTCAAAGGAGGGTTATTTATGAATGTCGGATTTATCGGTACAGGGAATATGGGGAAAATTCTTATCCAGGCCTTGCTTGATGCCAAAGCCGTTCCTCCCTCCTCTGTGACGATTACAAACAGATCTTTGGAGAAAGCGGCAGAGATACAGAAAGAGTATAGCGGCCTGAAACTTGCGCAGGGAGCAGCCGAAACGGCTGCCAATTCGGATTTGATTTTCATTTGTGTGAAGCCTCATGATTTTGCGGATGTGATCCAGGAAATCCGGCCATATTTAAGTGATGAGGATTGCGTGATTTCAATAACAAGCCCTATCAGCGCCGAACAGCTCGAATCTTTTGTCCCCTGTTCAGCAGCACGGGTGATTCCAAGCATCACCAACAGGGCACACGCCGGTGTGGCTCTTGTTACTTACGGGGAGCATTTCAGGGATGAATGGAAACAGAAACTCATGCCGCTTATCGAGGCCATTGCCAAGCCTGTGGAAATAGAAGAAGAAATAACAAGGGTATCATCTGACATCGTAAGCTGCGGACCTGCATTTTTCAGTTATCTGACACAGCAATTCATTAATGCGGCCGTTGCGGAAACAAAAATAAATCGGGAGACTGCCACTGTTCTTGCCAGCGAAATGCTGATCGGGATGGGAGAGCTGCTGAAAAAGGGGCATTATACCCTTCCTGCCCTTCAGCGGAAGGTCTGTGTTAAAGGAGGAATAACCGGTGAAGGAATAAAGGTGCTGGAGAAGGAATTAGGTGATGTTTTTCGGCATGTGTTCCAGGCAACACATTCTAAATTCGAGGAAGATCTTACACAGGTCAAAAAACAGTTCACTGTCCATTAACATTCTCTGCTTCCTTTCAAAATTCCTTCTGCTGCCGCTGACTTTTTTTGAACAGCCTTACAGGAATACGAAAAAAAGCAAAAGCCGCCCCCCATGGGAGCGGCTTTTGCTAGTTTTTGCGGCAAATGAAAAAGATCCTTTCCGACTCTTGCGCCGGGAGCTCGGTCTCAAAATCCGCTGTTATTTCCAGCAGGGTAAACCCTGCTTTTAAAAGCCAGTCTTTATAGATATCTATAGGATAAGTGCGCTGCAGATGGAGCTCATCATATCTGTCATATTTCATGAGCGAAGGGTCCAGCTGAAAGAAAGTCAATTCATGTTCAACACTGAAAGGATGCTCCCCAGGGAAGCATTCCCATATATAAGAGATTTCATCTTCATTCAAGGCAAAGGTCTGATCCCTGAAGATATGCTCCATCTTATAGACTGAATGCACATCAAAGATGAACAAACCGCCTTCCTTCAGGTGCCTTCCCACACTTTCGAATGTCTGCTCAACCTCTTTTTCGCTCTGAAGATAGTTCAGGGAGTCACAGAAGATCCCTGCAATATCATACTCGCCAAGCCCCTCGAGTTCTGACATGTCCTGCTGATAGAAAGAGATATCTGCCCCCTGCTCCATTGCTTTTGCCTGGGCGACAGCGAGCATATCCTCCGATAAATCAACTCCGGTTACATCGTATCCGGCTTGTGCGAGACGGACAGAAAGCTCCCCGGTGCCGCAGGCAAGATCAAGAAGGCGCTTCCCTTCAATACTGTACTTCTCCGTACTGCTTTTTACTGTTTCCACCCAGCCTTCATAAGGCACATCCTTCATCAGTGCATCATAAAGGTAGGCGAACTTCCCATAGGTCATTGTCCAAGCACGCTCTGGACATCCACTGAAGGTGCATCGCCCCACAGGCGTTCTAAGTTATAATAGCTTCTCTCATCCTTATGGAAAACATGGGCTACAACATCCCCGAGGTCAACGAGTATCCATCTCGCCTCGTCAAATCCTTCCATCCGGTTGACTGTATAGCCAAGCTCTTCGCTCTTTTCTTTCATTTCACGGGCGATTGCCTGGACTTGCTTATCAGAATTACCGTGGCAAATCAGAAAATAATCTGAGATGAGGGAAATCCCTTTCATATTCAATACCACAATATCTTCTGCTCGTTTATCATCGGCTGCTTTTACAGCCATATCTAATAAGGCGCGTTCACTCATTTAATCAGTCTCCTTTTTCATTACAAGATCATTATACGACAGAAAAGTCAGCGGAAACACCGGCTGATTCTTCTTCATTAAAAACGTGATAGTATTCTGCATTGCTTTTATTAAGGCTGAATCAAGATCTGTTTCAGCCAGTTTCCGGACTTCATCCACACCCGGAAAATGCCGGCCGGGTTCAATATAGTCGGCGAGATAAATGATTTTATCAAGTAAGGGCATTCGCGGCCTTCCTGACGTATGATACCGGATCGCATCCAGGATTTCAGGATCGGTCACCCCTGCCTCTGTTTCAGCAAGGTAGGCACCAGCAGGGGCATGCCAAAGCTCGCTGTTGTACATAAGGAGCTCCTCAGGCATTTTTTGCTCCATGATAATCCTCTTCATTTCATCCTTCGGGCGGAACTTGGCATAATCATGGAGAATAGCTGCCGTTTCAGCCTTCTGGATATCAGCCCCAAAGGTGCGGGCAAGGCCGATTGCCGTTTCCATCACACCGATTGTATGCTGGTAGCGGTGTTCTGTTAACTGTTTCTTTACTATTTTTAGATAAAATTCACGATCCATACAAACGATTCTCCTCAATATACTTCCTGACGCTTTCCGGAATTAGATAGCGCACGGTATCTCCCTGGCTGAGCCTTTCCCTGATCATGCTCGATGAAACATCCATCTGCGGCACATCAACCGGGACAACCGGATAGTCAGTACGGCTGCTATAGGAAGGCCTGCCGACGCCGGCAAAGACGGCAAGCTCAAGGAGGTCATTTATTTTATACCATTTCGGCAGATACTCAATCATATCAGCCCCGATGATAAAATAGAATTCGGTATCCTTATTCTGCTCTTTAAGCAGCTTCATTGTATCATAAGTGTAGGATGGCCCCCCGCGTTCCATTTCAATCGTCTGGATTTCAAAGCGCGGGTGCCCCTCAATTGCAAGCTCCAGCATTTCTACCCTTGCTTGATCAGATGCAGCTGAAGACTTCTTTTTATGCGGGGGATCCTGGTTTGGCATAAACCAGACCTTGTCCAATGAAAGGGAATGGAGCACCTCATTTGCAATCAGCAGATGGCCATGATGGGGAGGATTGAATGTACCTCCAAGAATGCCGATCCTCTTCACCTGCAGTCCTCCTTTTGCCGCCTCTTGGCTGCAAACATGCCTTCATTATGGCAGCTGGATTTGTTTGTTTTCTTTTGATTCTTTATAAAGGACGATCATATTGCCGATGATCTGCACCAGCTCTGCTTTAGTCCCTTTAACGAGCTTCTCAGCCACTTCGTCTCTATCTTCATCACAGTTCTGCAGGATGCTTACCTTCAGCAATTCCCTTGCCTCGAGCGCTTCCCCGATCTGTGATATCATATTTTCGTTCACCCCGCCTTTTCCAACCTGAAAAATCGGGTTCAAGTGATGTGCTTTTGAGCGCAATAATCTTTTTTGTTTTCCTGTTAACATGTTTGTCCTCCCAGTTGTGTAATAACGCCTGCTTCCATCCTGTCTGTATCCGGAAAGGTTCCAGTCCACCTTTCAAAGGCCAATGCCCCCTGGCAGACAAACATTTTCAGGCCATTCTGGATGGATGCACCTTTGTTTTTAGCTTCCCGCAAAAATTTGGTTTCAAGCGGGTTATATATTATATCGCTGACAAAAGCACCGGCCTTCAGATTATAAAGTCCAAAGGGCAATGCATTTACGTCGGGCAGCATGCCGATCGGTGTTGTCTGGATGATGATATCATACTCAGCCAGTTTTTCTTCTGCCTGCTGAAAGCCTAAAGCATCCGTTCTGACAGGAAAGGGGCATTTATCCGCAAGAGCCTCCGCCTTTGCCGCTGTCCGATTGCAGATATCTATTGCCTGAACGCCTTTTTGTGCGAGCGTATAATAGATTGCCTTTGCCGCTCCGCCTGCTCCGGCAATCAGGATTTTTTTCCGGCTGAAATCAGGCACCTCAGAAGCGAGGCCTCTTACATAGCCCTCCCCATCCGTGTTGTACCCAATCAATTTCCCATCTTTATTAAGGACAGTATTCACCGCCCCGATTGCCTCTGCCAGCTGATCGATTTCATCCAGGAATGGCATGATTTCTGTTTTATGGGGTACAGTGACATTAAACCCTGCAACCCCGATTGCCCGGAGCCCCTTCACTGCGTCCCCTAAATCTTCCCGTCTGACTTTTAGCGGAACATAGCAGGCATCCAGTCCATATATACCAAACAGATCATTATGCATCGCCGGCGACATTGAGTGGCCAATCGGATCGCCGATTACAGCAAAGAGCTTTTTCAAGTCCCTCTCCCCTTTCTGTTAAATCAGGGATTTCCTTACCATCGCCTGCACTCCTTTTGGTACATAAGCGGCAACCTTCGTTCCCGGCTCACTCACTGTAACCCAGCCCAAACCAGAAATCACAATATCGGTTTTCCCTTCCTTGACAGTGAATTCATGCCTGACAAGCTCAGGAAATTCATCCATCTGTTCAGGGCGGGGCGGCGTCAGCATTTCCCCTGCGTGCTTCTCATACAGTTCATCTGCATTCTCAAGCTTTGTGCGATGGATATTGATTTCGTTGGATACGTGGCAAATGAATGCCTGTCTGCTTCCGCTGATAAAATCAAAGCGCGCCAGGCCGCCAAAAAATAAGGTCTGCCCTTCATTAAGCTGATATACCTTTGGCTTGATTTCCTTCTTAGGCATAATCACCTTAAAGTCACGCTTATCGACAAAGTGGGCCATCTGATGATGGTTGATGATGCCCGGTGTATCAACAAGAGCTTTGCCGTCCTCTAAAGGTATCTCGATAATATCCAAAGTTGTCCCTGGAAAATGAGAAGTGGTGATGATATCCCCTTCTCCTGTTACCTCCTTAAGGATCCGGTTGATGAAGGTTGATTTGCCGACATTTGTACAGCCGACTACATACACGTCCTTGCCTTCCCTGTACTCATCTATCGCAGAAGCCACCTCCTGGATCGACTGCCCTTTCGCAGCACTGACAAGGAACACATCTTCCGGCCGGAGCCCCAGATTTTTCGACTCCTGCTTCATCCAGTTGATCAGTTTATTCCGCTTCACTGATTTTGGAAGCAGATCTGCTTTATTGCCGACCAAAAGAACCTTGTTGTTCCCTGTAAAACGATGCAGCCCCGGAAGCCAGCTTCCATTGAAATCAAAGATATCGACAATCTTGACGATCAGAGCATCGCTTCTTCCGATTTCATTCAGTATTTTAAGAAAATCATCATCAGTTAAGTTGACATCCTGGACCTCATTATAATGCTTGAGGCGGAAACAGCGCTGGCAGACAATCGCCTCTTTCTCTAAAGCTGATTTTGGCGCGTAGCCGAGCTCCTCGGGATTTTCTGTCTGGACCTTCACTCCGCAGCCTATACATACATATTGTTCACTCACGCATTAATCCTCCCATTGAATCTTGCCTTTTTTTCTGAACCAATTTAGAATCCGCCTTTCGACTTTGCGGTTAAATCTTGTTACAAATCCGTCCGTCTGGGCAACC
This sequence comes from Bacillus sp. AG4(2022), assembly GCF_031844465.1. NCBI lineage: Bacteria > Bacillati > Bacillota > Bacilli > Caryophanales > Bacillaceae > Bacillus > Bacillus sp. AG4(2022). Next base: position 398,732 of record NZ_JAUZVH010000005.1, on the reverse strand, counting down.
GGGACGACAAGGATCGTATGGAACCCGCTCCTGTTGCCGCCTAGAACATCAGTCAGCAGCTGGTCACCTATGACAACAGTTTCTTCTTTTTTCAGGCCCATTTCACCCAAGGCCCTGTTAAATGCCCTTGTCATCGGCTTGCGCGCCTGGAAGATGAACGGAATGCCCAGGGGCTCAGAAAAGGCCTTTACACGGTTTTCTTTATTATTCGAAACAATTGTCACCTTAATATTCTGATGCTTCATTTCCTCAAACCATTTGATAAGCTTCGGGGTAGCAAGAGGCCTGTCCCACTCAACAAGCGTATTGTCCAGGTCAGTGATGATCCCCTTTACTCCCTTTGCCTTAAGGCTTTCGGGTGTTATTTCAAATATATTCTTAACATGCTGATCAGGCAAAAAATGCTTTAACATTGAAAACACCTCATTATTTTCATCCATTTTTGCAATGTATCCATCATACCCAATTTTAACCGCCAGTTCAAAATAAATCTTGCAAAGAGTGATCCATTTCTAAAAAGATGCCTAACAGGCTGCAAATAGATGCTCGTCTTTATTCCAAAGGTTATCTTAAACATTGTTGTTGATTTTGGGCTCATTTGAGCCGGATATTCAGCTGTGCTGAAATTCGTGTGAAACAGAGTTTCACAGGAATGAGGCCAAAATCAGCATGAAGCAATGACAAGGCCATTCCAAAAAACAACTAAATATTTTTCGACAAAATTCAAAGCGCTTCCAGCATGTGGATAACTTTATTCACAAAACCCACTATGTTTTATATAATATTTTCCCCTTTATAAACAAAATAATCACAGGTTATCCACCGGTCTATGTGGATAATCAGAACGGTTGTTCCTGCCGTTTATTTCTGATAGAGTAAGGGTACAACAAAACATCTTACATTATATGTATATAAATATGCTTTTTAGAACCGTTATTTTACCGGACAGGAGGTACGGATTTAAATGCGCAAGCTGTCGGACGAACTGCTGATTGAATCTTATTTTAAAGCCAGGGAGCTGAACCTCAGCCCGGACTTCATCCGCCTGATTGAAACAGAAATCCACAGGCGTTCATTGACACATAAGATAAGGGTTTCCTCTTAAACAACAATGATACATACACATTCCAGACAGCATGAAAGAACAGAGGGTGAGCCCAGGGCTCACCCTTTTGCTTTGCTCTATATATCAGGAATCACTGCTGCACAAATTCCCCTATTGCTTCCCCGACCTTGATATGCGCTGGAAGCTGAAGATTGTCCGCAGGCTTGAAGGTGCCTGCTTCAAATAGAAGGACCACGGTCGACCCAAAGGAGAAATAAGCCATTTCTTTTCCTTTTTCAAGCTGTTCTCCTCTATGTGTCGCTTCAATAGTATTGACAAACATCGCGCCAACCTTAACAATGGCCAGATGGCCAAAAGCGTGTGCTACCTCGGTAACAGTACGATAATTTTTGGATAGGGGAGCTTTACCATATTTCAGTCCATGCTTATTGACTGGATAGGATTTGCCGCCCAGGGTCCATTGCCCTTCTACAGTCCCTGTCACCGGGCTGTGAATGCGGTGATAATGGCTCGGGCTTAAGTAAAAAATCATATAATGACCATTCCTGTATTTCCCCAGGGCATCCTGATTGCCAAGCATTTCTTCAATGGAATAGACCTTTCCTTTTACGGTGATCATGTGGTCATCCTGAATGATCCCAATATCTTCGATCACTGCATCAACCGGGCTGCTTGCAGCAGCCGGACTTGCGTCCGCCGGGCGCAGCCCTCCCTTCAGCTGCCGGATGAAGAAGTCGTGAAGTGTAGGATATTCGTCGATGGACTTGTCCATTTCTTCCATATTAATATTATAGGCATTTGAAAATGGCCGAATCATGATGCGGCTCTTTTTCGAGCGTGCAAACCTGCGCAGAAGTGCAGAGGTTCCTTTGCCGTTAGTAAGTTCAATGAACATTCGATATATTGGACGAATCAAGGTTTCAGCCTCCAGTGTTTGAGAATGCTCTTTACGTACATGCATAAAAGACTTAAAATAAAATATTATTATATAACAAATCGAAAATAAGTTGTATCCTTTCCGGCTTATAAGGAGTGAAGAGATTGTTCTTATTGGAGGTTTTTGACAGCACGGTCAAAAAATTAAAGACCCAGACAGCGAATGCTTTAACACTTCTCAATCTTTCGCTCGGCGGGTTTGCCATCATTTACAGCCTTAAGGGCAGCCTGAATCTCAGCCTTTTGCTCATTTTTATCGCTGCGCTTGCCGACCGCTTTGACGGCATGGTGGCCAGAAAGCTGAATATTGAATCAGAGCTTGGCAAACAGCTGGATTCCATGAGTGATATTATATCATTTGGCGTGGCACCGGCGTTACTCATTTATCAATCTGTTCTGTTTGATTTCGGGGCTCCCGGCTCCTTTTTCACCGTCTTTTATATAGCATGCGGTGCTTTCAGGCTGGCCCGCTTCAATATTTCAGAGAATACCGGCTATTTTACCGGGCTGCCAATTACCGCGGCAGGCTGCCTGGCCACACTCAGTTTTCTTGCTGTCCCATACTTTCCGCAGCATTTTTATTTATACCTCATGATGCTCCTTTCCCTTCTGATGATCAGCCCATTCAGGCTGAGGAAAATGTAAAAGCTAAATTGTATTTAAAAAACCGCACAGAATATGTGCGGTTTTCTTTGTTATCACTTTTCAGTCAGATTCAGGAATTCTTCTACATCGTCCATACACAGCTTTACAGCTTTTTCCCAGAAATCAGGCTTAGTCAAATCTGCATTCAAATGCTTCATCGCCAGATCCTCGACTGTCATGGAAGCTGTATCTTTAAGCAGGCTGATATATTTTTCTTCATACCCTTTGCCTTCTTCCAGTGCATTAGCATAAATGCCAAGGGAGAAAAGATATCCGAATGTATAAGGGAAATTATAAAACGGAACCCCGGTAATATAGAAGTGAAGCTTAGATGACCAGAATGACGGATGATACTCATCCAGAGCATTGGCGTAGGCTTCTTTTTGGGCATTGAGCATCAGTTCATTAAGGCGCCTGCCGCTTACCATGCCATTTTTGCGCTCATTGTAAAAGCTTGTTTCGAAAAGGAAACGGGCATGGATATTCATCAGGAGTGCCACAGAACGCTGAATTTTGTCCTCCAGCAGGGCCAGCTTTTCCTCTTCTGTTGCCGCATTTTTAACCGCTGCGTCAGCCACGATCATTTCAGCAAAGGTAGAAGCCGTCTCCGCGACATTCATGCTGTAATTCCTGTTAAGCGGATGCAGATCTTTCATGGCATAAGTATGGAAGCCGTGGCCCAGTTCATGCGCAAGCGTGGACACGTTTGAAGGAGTCCCGGAATAGGTCATGAAAATTCTGGACTGGCTGCTTTCAGGGAAGAAAGTATGGAAACCTCCTGGACGCTTGCCGGGACGGTCCTCAGCCTCGATCCACTTATTTTCGAATGCCATTTTTGAGAATGAGGTCATTTCCCCGCCAAATTTAGAGAAATGATCCAGAATGAATTCCGCTCCCTCCTGATAAGGCACCTTAGTCTCTGTAGAACCAAGCGGAGCATCAAGATCATACCAGCTGAGTTTTTCAAGCCCAAGCAGGCTTGCCTTGCGGTTCAGGAATTTTACCAGCGGCTGTTTGTTTTTGGAGATAACTCCCCACATTGCATCCAGTGTTTCTTTTTTCATCCTGTTGATTTCAAGCGGCTCTTTCAGAACATCGTCCCAGCCGCGCATTTTGTAAACATTCAGCCTGAAGCCGGCAAGATGATTTAGTGTCTTTGCCAGATAATCCTGTTCTTTGTCCCAGGCATTTTCCCATTCTTTAAATACATTCTTCCGGACACTTCTTTCCGGGCTTGAAAATTTATTGGCTGCCTGGCCGACAGACAAAAGCTGTTCCTGCCCTTTATCACTGAAAGGAATCCTGATTTTTCCGACGATTACATCATACATCTGCCCCCAGCTGTGATACCCGTCGATACCGAGTGCATTGATGAGGGATTCCTCCTGCTTGGACAGCTTTTCGGCTGCCCTTTCCCGGCGCTCTGTCAGGACGAACTCGAGCTCTGACAATCCATCCGCCTGCAGGAGCTGCTTCCAGTCCTCGTCAGAAAAACCGGCCAGCTTCTCGTCAAAATCAGTCAGCGCATTTTGAAATCCTGCACTTAGTACTGTGACTGCAGCACGGAGCTCATTGGCTTTGCTGTCAGCCATATTCTGTGCTTCAAGGCAGCTTACAAAGGCTCCTGCCTGGCGCAGTTTCTTGGTGGTGCCTTCAAATTTCCCGATCAGATTCAGCAGCGTCTGCTGATCCTGCTCTGCCGATGATGGCTGCCAGCCTTCTGTCAATGCGATAAATTCATCGATCAGCTGTTTTGTCTGATCTATATGTACGGCAAAATCCCCGGAGGAGCTTCCCCCTTCGAAAAAAACATCCAAATCCCAAACTTCTGAATATAAAGCTGTTGCCATTGCAAGTCCCCCCTTATGTATTCTAGTCTATTATAGGTTTATTTTTCCGAAATTTCTATCAATATGCATGATTATAAGGGAAGGCCGGTCCACCTTCCCCATCGCTGCTAGCAGTTGCCATAATAGGTCCATCCCCCGAACACGATCAGCAGGATCAGGAGTACGACAATCAGCGCATACCATGCGCCACCTGCCCTGTAATAAGGCACTGGCGGAGGCGGCGGATAGTACGGATATGGATAATACACTGCTCCCTTACCTCCCTTCAGACTAAGCTTCCAGATGAAAATATTCAGACTTTCTGATGTATTTTATGCTGTACAAATGCCCCTGTTTGGGCAAACATGCCGGTTTCCGCTAAAAAGAGCACAAATTTGTAGCAATTCATGGCCGGGTGAATACCCTGCATTATAGCTCACTGGAACGGGGGGTATTCCATGAAGATCATTTCCATCTGCCGGAGATGCAAAGGAACAGGCCGGTCTTCAGCTTGCAGGCTGTTCAAGAAAACCTGCTCTCTTTGCGGAGGATGCGGAAAAATAAAAATCACCATCTCAGATCGGCAAAAAAGCACTGGGCACTCATAAAGTTTTTCCTTCCTATAGAAGTACAGATTTTCAAATGGACAAGCATATGGCATCTTTAGGCTCTTTTATGTCTTTTCTGATATAATATTGTCAGCGCACAGGCTTATTGGGAAGCCTGTGCGCTGACTATACATAGCTGGAGTGGATACAATGAAGCTGAGAATAGCATTAATTCTCCTGTTTTCCTTCACCATTCTCATCATGCTGACTGGATGCACCCCTGAAAAAGAGGAGCAAAACAGCAGCCAGGAGAAGGAGCAGGAAGTGACAGAGGAAGCTTATGACATTAAAAAGGCAGAAAAACAGCAAATCAGCAATATTTATGGCCTTGGCTATCCTGGTAATGATGACGCGCTTTATACAGCAGAAGAAGATGGCCTGAAGTTCTATAAAGACGGACAATGGTTTGAGCAAAATAAAAACAAGCATATGTATACGGGCTTCCAGGCAGTCGATAACGGATTTATCTCAAGCGGAAAGCCTGCAGAAGGAGCTGGACTAAGAAGCCCGCTCGGCATTATCAAGAGCGATGATAAAGGAGCTACCCTGTCACAAATCAAGTTTTACGGCAAAGACCAGTTTTACTTCGTGGCCGCAGGCTTCAGCGGAGAGACCCTGTATATCATAAGCCAGGAGCCTGAATCAGAGCTTGGTGCCGGTGTTTTCCGTTCCACTGATAAAGGAGAGAACTGGGAGCCGGTGGAATTGGAAGGAATGGAGTCTGATACTCTAGGAATGATAGCTGTCCACCCTTCAAAGGAAGGCATGATGGCCATGTCTACCCGCTCAGGGATCTTCCTGTCCAATGATTTCGGAAAGACGGTCCAAAGAGTCTCAGATCCTGTCATGACAACTGCACTGGCATTTACGGAGGACCGTCTGATCTATTCTTCAGTAGAAAATGAAAAAATCCTTTTAAAAAGCCTTGACCTTGCCAGTTTGGAAACTGAGGGGCTTGATATCCCTTTTCTGAGTTATGACAACCCGATTACTTATATTGCTGCCAATTATAAGAAAGCCGGCACCATCTCGTTTTCCACCTATTTATATGATATATACGAATCTGCTGATTCCGGAGAACATTGGAACCAGCTGCTGAAGAACGGAAGAATTAAATAAAGAAGAGCACTATCTCCAGTGCCCTTCCTGTTAAGCAGGGATTATTTATCCCCGCTTTTTCTTTTCTCTTTTTCTGCCCGGTAAAATTCGTGGAACATTTTCATGAGCGCCCGCTTCTCAATCCTGGATACATAGCTCCTCGATATCCCGAGCTCCTTGGCAATTTCCCTCTGGGTCTTTTCTTTCTTTAAATCAAGCCCGAATCTGCCGATGATGACTTCTTTCTCCCGGTCATCCAGCACATCAATATACTCCTTAACCTTCTCCAGTTCCATATTCAGCTGAATCGTGTTAATAACATCCTCGGACTCAGACTTCAGCACATCAATCAGGGAGATTTCATTTCCTTCTTTATCCTGGCCGATCGGATCATGGAGAGAAACATCCTTCTTAGTTTTCTTAAGGGCCCTGAGATGCATGAGGATTTCATTTTCGATACAGCGTGCGGCATAGGTTGCAAGCTTTGTGCCTTTCCCTTCCGAATAGCTTTCGATCGCCTTGATCAGACCGATGGTGCCTATAGAAATGAGATCTTCTGAATCCTCTCCCGTGTTTTCAAATTTTTTCACAATATGCGCCACAAGCCGCAGATTATGTTCAATCAGCATATTGCGTGCATGGGCATCGCCTTCCGCCATGAGCCGCAGATACTTCCTCTCGTCGGCAGCTGAGAGCGGCTGAGGAAAAGCATTGTTTTTTACATAAGAGACAAGGAAAACAATCTCCTTTACCAAATAGCCAAGTGCTGTTGCAATTCCTGACATAAATGCACCCCCGCTTTCTAGGACTATTGCCTATAACTAATTCCTATGAAAGCGTAAGCCATGTTTTGTCTGTCCCACATATATTTTTCCAAACAATCTTGCCGGGCAGTGCTGCCCGGCCAGCTGTACAGCATTAGACAAAACAGCTTATTCTCTATAAAATATAAAGACATGATATGAAAGAGGTTAAGTTATGTCACCGCAAAAATTAATCATTTTATTGGTTCTTATTATAGTCTTATTATCAACCGCAGCGGAGTTTATCTTTGAAGGGATTTCGGCAAGGGGGCTCTTCCTGCTGGCAGCGACTGCCGGCTTGACGTTTTATCTGTGGAAGCGTCCGGAGAGAGAGAAATAAGCTTAAGCGGGGATTTTTCCCGGATGAAGCAGAATAGTGGTCCTACCTCACTCCGCTGGAACCGCTATTTCCGGAATAAAGCAAAATTGTGATCCCGGCTCACAATTCCCAATTCGCTGCTCAAAAAAAAGCACAAGCAGGTCCCTGGGTTATCCCCCCAGTCCCGCTTGTGCTTCTTTTCTGTCACTCCGCCCCTACCTCGGCTGATATGATCAGGCCGGCTGCACAGCAGACTACCAATCCCATTACAATCATGAACATGGTCAGCACTCCCTTGGTTTGTTATTTCCTGACTTGAATTTACCATATGGAAGCATCATGACAGCGCCCTTGTTGTGAAAGTTTTGTTAACCTTGTTTTTTAGCGGCCTTTTTCCGAAAATGCAATGTCAGCAGCAATACGTTCAATAGCATCATTCATTCCTCCCAACCGAACAGTTAGGTGGAGTCCTTCTCCACCCAAAAGATTGCTTGACGGCCCTGCATTAAATAAATCATCTAAAATTCCACCTTTCGCGAAGTATTTTTTCATTAAAGATTAAAATGGACGGTACATTGAATATTGGCGGTCTTTGTTTTGGTCATGGATCTTTTTCGCTTGCTCCTGCATCATAATTTCTTCTGCAGTCATCGTTCGCTTTCTGATCGTAATGGATAAAAATAGAATATTAAGTGTCATAATGTCTCACCTCCCTTGTCATATCCTGCGGGCACGCAAAAAGGCCGCAGAGGATTATCCCCTGCGGCCTTCAAATAGACATAAAAAGCCGCAGGGCACGATTCACCCTGCGGCACGGATATGCTAATTTATGCTATGCATTGAAATTAAGCGTTCCATTCCTTTAAGGCTGAATACGTGTTAAATTTAGTTGTTTTTGACTTCATCACCATTACATTGATCATTTCGTTCAGCCTCCTTATCTAGAAATATTCGCTTACATTGGTAAGTATATCCACTTTTAATCCTTTTGTAAACCTAAAATCTGCCTTTTTTTTAATTTTTATTTTTTTCTTATCAGGCAGCTGTAAAAAAGCAAGGAGAATAGCATTGGGAAGTATCAGGATAAGCTTTATAAAAAGTAAAAGGGCTCGGAGTATATCACCCCGAACCCTGCTATCTATAAATCTTTATTTTTTCATCAGAAATTCTTCGCCTTCATCCATCTCGCTGAGCTTGCTCCGCAGCTTTCTGGAAACTGAGAAGAAATATATAGAACCAAGCAGAAACACCATTGAAGCAGCAGCCATGATATTAAGGCTGGAAGCTTCCTTCGCTTCCTGCGGAATGATCACACCCAAATAGAAAAACGCGCCGACTGCCAGTAAAGCAATTGCAAACCTCTTATAATCTACCATTTTCTGATAAAGCTGTTTTGCATGTGTCTTCAATGCGTTCACCTACTTTTCTAAGCTATGCATCTACCATAACATAATTATGGCAGCTATTCGATGTAAATATCTGTTAAATTACTTTCTGATAAAAAAGGAGAGCCCTATTCAGGCTCTCCGCTGTTTTACTTTTCCAGTGCGTTTTTCAAGTCTTCAATCAGGTCTTCACTATCTTCAAGTCCGACAGAAATACGTACAAGCCCGTCTGTTATGCCGAGTTCAGCACGGCGCTCCGCTGGGATGGATGCATGCGTCATCCTGGCCGGCACTGAGATCAGGCTTTCAACTGCTCCAAGGCTCTCTGCCAGGGTGAAGTACTTTACCTTGCTGAGGAGCCTGTCGGCATTCTCCTCGCTGCCGACATCAAATGAGACCATTCCGCCAAAGCCCTGTGCCTGTTTTTTGGCCACTTCATGGTTTGGATGCGATTCAATGCCAGGATAGTAAACCTTGCTTACAGCAGGGTGGTTCTGCAGGAATTCAACAATTGCTTTTGTGTTTTCTTCTGTTTCTTCCATGCGCACCCCAAGTGTCTTGATTCCGCGCATCAGCAGCCAGCTGTCCTGCGGGCCAAGCACCCCTCCTGTGGAGTTCTGGACAAAATGAAGATCCTCTGCCAGCTTGCTGCTGTTCACGACTACGAGGCCGGCTACTACGTCACTGTGGCCTCCGATATATTTGGTGGCGCTGTGAAGGACAATATCCGCCCCAAGACTGATCGGTGTCTGCCAGTATGGAGTTGAGAATGTATTATCGACGATAGTCAGCAGGCCATGCTTCTTTGCAGCTGCTGCAGCCCCTTCAATGTCTGTGATTTTAAGAAGAGGGTTTGTCGGCGTCTCAAGATACACAGCCTTTGTATTGGGCTTAATTTCAGCTTCAATGTTGTCAAGATTGCTTGTATCTACAAATGATGACTCTATCCCAAAACGGTTAAGTACTTTGGACATAACGCGGTAGGTGCCTCCGTATACGTCATCTGTCATGATGACATGGTCACCGCTGTCGAACAGCATCATAACGGCTGTAATGGCTGCCATGCCGGAACCGAAGGCAAATCCTGCCTCGCCTCCTTCAAGGTCCTTGATCAGCTCTTCAAGCGCATGCCTTGTCGGGTTTCCTGTCCTGGAATATTCAAAGCCCTTATGTCCCCCGACACCTTCCTGCTTATATGTGCTGACCTGATATATTGGAATATTGACGGCCCCAGTATGCGGGTCTCCTGCAATCCCGCCGTGTATGAGTTTTGTTTTTCTTTTCATATTAAATGCCTCCTTCGTAAATCTTCTTGCTCAAATAGCGTTCACTGCTGTCAGGGAATATCATGATGATATTCGTCCCCGGTGCTGCTTCCTTCGCTTCAGCCAGCGCTGCATGGAGGGCGGCGCCTGAAGAGCTCCCGACCAGGAGACCTTCTTTTTCTGCAGCCTCCTTCACAAGCCTGAACGCATCTGCATCAAGGACAGTATGGATGCTGCTGAAATAGGCTTCATCCATATAATCCGGCAAAAATTCCATGCCGATGCCCTCCGTTTTATGCGGCCCTGATTCTCCGCCATTCAAAATAGATCCCTCGGGCTCCACAATGACGGTTTTGATATCAGGATTTTGTTCCCTTAAGTATCTTGCCGTTCCCATGAAAGTTCCGCCAGTGCCTGCTCCTGCCACAAACACATCAACGTTTCCGGCCATCTGCTCCCAAATTTCGGGGCCAAGCGTCTTATAGTAGGTTTCAGGGTTGGCCGGATTGCCGAACTGCCTTGGACAGTAGGAGCCCGGAATTTCCTTCAATAGTTCATCAGCCTTTGCGATTGCGCCTTTCATTCCAAGCTCAGTCGGAGTATTGATAACCTCCGCTCCCAAAGCCCGCATCAAGTCCTGCTTTTCCAGGCTGAATTTCTCAGGTACGATTACTTTCACGCTAATGCCTTTATTCAGGGCTGCCAGAGCAAGGCCAATCCCGGTATTTCCTGCTGTAGGCTCAACTACCGTACCGCCTTTTTTCAGCTTGCCGCTTTCAAACGCTTCATTCAGAAGCTCCATCCCGAGACGGTCCTTCACACTGCCTCCGGGATTCATGAACTCCAGCTTGGCAAACAGCCTGACTCCTTCAGGCACTTCGAAATGCTGAAGCTCTATGATCGGTGTATTTCCAATAAGCTCATGGACACTTTTAAAAACTTTCAAAGAGGCTCTCTCCCTTTTTTCGCCTTCCTTATGCTTTCTCTTTAAGCGAAGAAACGATTTTCATAACGAGATTTGCTGAATGCAGGGCCGCTTTCTCCAGGAACTGGTCGAATGAAACATCAGATTCTTTCCCCGCTATATCTGATAAAGACCGGATGACCACAAATGGAGTTCCAAATTGGTATGAGACCTGTGCGATTGCTGCGGCCTCCATTTCTACAGCCTGCAGATCCGTAAATTTTGTCCTTATTGCCTCGACACGCTCATGATCACTCATGAAGGAATCGCCAGTTGCAATCAGGCCCCTTACAGTTTGTATATCGCTGATTTCCCTGGCACAGTCCTCGGCAATCCTGATAAGATCCTGATCTGCCTCGAATGCTGCAGGCAGCTGGGGCACCTGTCCGTATTCGTAGCCGAACGCCGTAACATCGACATCATGGTGGCGGACTTCCGTGGAAATGACCACATCTCCGACATTAAGATCAGGATTGAAGCCGCCGGCTGATCCTGTATTGATAATATAGTCGGGCTTGAAGCGTTCGAGAAGAATGGCACTGGACATTGCCGCATTTACTTTGCCGATCCCGGAGCGAAGGAGGATAACCTCGGCTCCATCCATTTTTCCTGAAGTGAATTCACAGCCGGCAATCGTTTCTGCTGCTGCCTCTGAAATATTTTCCCTTAATAGAGTCACTTCTTCTTCCATTGCTCCAATGATTGCTATTTTCATGATAGAACCTCTTTCTTAAATTTTTTCACCTTCCATCAGCCAGACAAAGTCATTGCAGCGGGCAAAACTTGCCTTAAAACCATTCTGTTCCAATATCCCTCTAAGGACCGGGATGGTTGTGTAATATTCACGCTGCAGATCCTCTGCAAGATTGTGGAAGCCTTGTTCTTCTGCATCTGATATCGCTTTCTTATAGGCTTCTTCAGACTCATACATTGTATCCGCAAAAACTATTTTACCACCTATCGCAAGCAGGTGGCTATATGATGCAACCGCTTCGTTCTTTTCTGCATCGGTCAAATGGTGGAAAGCATAAGTAGACACAATCGTATTGACCGGATCCTGATCAGGATAGGATAGAAAATCTCCCTCTAAGATAGACGCCTGCTCCCCAAGCTTTTCCCTCGCAATCTTCCTCATGGCAGGAGAAGGCTCAGCACCAGTTACCCGGAGCCCTTTTTCCAGGAGCTTTGCCGTCAGGTTGCCAGTCCCCGGGCCGAACTCCAGTACATGACCCGATGCGCGGCCGGCTACTGCATCCAGGATCCCTTCATAATTTCTGAAAACCTCTTTATATTCAAGATCATGTCCGGTCACACTGTCATCGTATGAATCCGCCCATTGCTCAAACAGCTCAATAAATTCTTTCCCCATTTTTTTCACTCCTGTTTTTGTATACTCATAAATCCTATAAGTATACTATGAATTAAAAAGTGACTTGTTCTCAATTTATCACAGACTATTTTTTTATTCAACAGAAATCATCCAGGAACTTTCTGCACAATCCTGTCCCAAATCTGGGCCGGCCTGTACAAAATCTGCGGAACTTCCTGTAAAATAAGGGTGACAAAGCAAGAAGGGAAGATTCTCATGAACTTTCAATTTGATATGATTGAAGATAAGGTTGAATTTTTTGAGGCGGAGAAATTAAAGGACCTGGAGAAGAAAATAAACGATCAGATTGAAGTAAACAAAGCGATCCTGCTGACTGTCCACCATGTCTCCCATCAAATGCATGTGGATGAGAACGGAAGGACTTACTTTTCTGCCGTCGTTCTCTTTAAATCTAAACATAAATAAAAACCGGCCCCCCGGCAATCTGTTTATACAGATCACCCGGCGGGCCGGTTTTTCCTTTAGGCTTTTTTCGTTAGATTGCTGCTTTCGGAAAAAGACTTTCTCTTTGTAAAGAGAGCAGCTCTTTTCTTATCATGATATTTCATGGTAAGCATTAATGGAAAACAACAAAGTTTAAGAAAAGAGCCTTACTTTATTGGATGCTGTTCAGCTCTTCCATTTTAACAGGCTTCCATCCTTGTCCGTCCACCCATTCAATATAGACACGGTATTTTTCCTGCTGGTCTTTGGTGGAGACGGTACCGACCGATTGATTGGGGCCGTTATTTCCTAAGAACCAGATGGTCATATTGCTCTCAGGTATTCCAGTGGCATAGGTGATGGCCTGGACCATCTCATTCCAGTCCACGCCTTCATAGACTGCTGTGTGCTCGCCTGTCTGGGAAGTGCCGACCGGCTGCCATGAAGGATTAACAATGGTCTTTTCGACATCAGGAGCACTGCCGCCGTCGGTGACCTCTGCATCTTCCTCAATATCCTGGTCTTCTTCCGCTTCTTCTCCATTATCCTCATCTGCATTTTCAGCATCTCCGCCATCCTGGGCGGAATCTTCAGCCTGGTCTGCTTCTTCTTCCTGGCCTGCTGTTTCATCAGATGTATTATTATCATTATTCTTATCATTATTTTCTGGATCGGCTTTTTCAGACGCCGGTGCCTGCTCGGCTGCTTCATCATCATTGCCGCCCAGGAATATCGCGGCAGATACAATAATGATCAATAAGAGCACAACCCCGATCAGCGTATTTAGAATAATATTGGTTTTTCTTCTTTTAGCCCTTTTCCCTGAGCGGGATGACCCGTTTGATTCTTCGAAATTGCCATTCACGTGTTTTTCTCCTCCCCATATATATGGTTGTCAACATTCTACCATGAGTGCCGGCAAAACATGAAGGAATTTGATGTTAGAAAAACTTGCCGGCTGCGGGCTTCTTCTATTCCATTTCTTCATCAAACCCATGGACAGCTTTAACCATATCCGCAAAAAGCGGATTGACTCCCCCTTCGTTCTCTTTGACTCCAAGATTGACTGCGACAAGGGCGTATTTGGGTTTTTCGTAAGGGAAGTATCCCGCAAACCATTTATTATGCAGCTGCTCTCCATCATCGAACTGTCCTGTCTCCGCAGTTCCTGATTTGCCGGCCACTGAATATGGAAGCTCTTTGAACCATCTTCCGGTTCCTTCTTCATTGACAACAACTTCTCTCAAAAGCTTCTGCAGTTTCATAGCCGTATAAGGGGATATTTTGCCGCCCCCTAAATCTTTGGACGGAAATTTCAGCAGCGAGGTTTCATTTTTATATTCAATTTCAGAGGCAACACGGATGCTTTCTTTTTTTCCGCCTTTGGCAATGGTGGCCATCATATTCGCCACCCCAAGCGGAGTGGCCCTCACTTCATGCTGTCCGATGCCGGTCAAGGCGACAAAATTGCTGTCCTTCTTGGCATCCTCTGAGTAAAATACCCGGCCTTCATCCTCCCGCGCGAGCTGATGGAAATCAGTGAAGTGATAGATATCCCCTTCCCAGCCTGACTTTCCTGTAAGAGACAGCTTTCCGGCATAGTCCTCCAGTATGGCAGGATCTATCTCTTTCAGTTCCTTGGCAATGGTTGCAAATGTATTATTGCAGCTCCTGGCAAAGCTGTCTGTAAAATTTAGCATTCCATGCTGGTAAATCGTGTCCGGCTGGCCATTGATTTTCCGGCTGCAGTCAAACTGCCTTTCCGGGCTGTTCAGGTTATAATCAATGGCTGCAGCTGCCACCACCGTTTTAAAAACGGATCCGATAATCTGCTGTTTGGTCATTGCATTCACCAGGCCCCCGTCTTTATAAGGGGCCGTCTTATTGATCTGCGGCCTGGACACCATGGCAAGGACTGTATTATTCTCTATATCCAACAAAACCATCCCCCCATTCCGGATTCCATGCACATCTGCCAGCCGTTCTGCTTCCTCCTGAAGGGTCGCATCCAGAGTGGTTTTGATGTTGACAGGATAAAAAGGATTTGCAGGCTCGACATATTTGACGTTTATCCCAAACAGCGGGCCTCCTGCCGCATCCACATGGTAGACAAGTTTGGATTCGCCATCGGGCATCAGAAACTCATCAAAGCTTTCTTCAAGACCGGAAACGCCGATCACGGTATCTTCAGGAAGGTTTTTGCCGGGATAGCGCTTTTGCACCGCTTCTTTATTCTGTCCGGTGATGCCGATCAGCTGTTCTGCCAGATTATTGGCTAGGCTGTATTTTTTTTCAACAGCAAATACACCAGGTATCTTAAGTGAATTGATTTGTTCAGCTTGTACATCGGTCAATTCAAGAGGCTTCGGCTTGCCATAGGCAAACGGCTCTTTTGCTCCTTTGATGCTATATAAAAGGGCAGTTTCCGATATGCCTGTGATGGAGGCTACCTTTTGCGAATCCCAATCCATATTTTTTAAAAATGGAAATAAAACCAGTACAGGTATTTCCTGATGGGTCAGGGGCTCGCCATTCCTGTCCAGGAAAGAGCCTCTCCCGCTGTCGATCACCATCTCCTGGGAACGCTGCCTGACGCTGGCATCCAGAAGATTGATATTATGAGCAGAAAAGTGTTCTGCTGAAACAAGCTGGATCTGGATGAGCCGCCCGATCAGCAGAACAATCCCCAGCATGAATATACTTATGACAATGATGGCCCTTTTTTTCCACATAAAAAACACCTCGTCAAAAGTGTTGACGAGGTGTGCCCATTTCAAACCATATTTATGAAAAAGACTGGTTCCTTATTTAATGCTTGTAATGCGGACGCTCATATCCCCGCCCGGTGTCTGAACTGTCACTTCATCCCCGACCCTTTTGCCCATCAGGCTTTTTGCGATTGGAGAATCATTGGAAATCTTTCCTTCAAACGGATCTGCCTCTGCACTTCCGACGATTGTGTAAGATTCTTCTTCTCCATCCGGAAGTTCAACAAATGTAACAGAGCGTCCTAGTGTCACTGTATCGCCGCTTGCCTCATCCTCTTCGATGATCTTTGCATTGCGGATCATATTTTCAAGGGTAGTGATGCGCCCTTCTACAAATGCCTGCTCTTCTTTCGCTGAATCATATTCAGAGTTCTCGGAAAGATCGCCGAAGCTGCGAGCGATTTTGATACGCTCTACAACATCTTTACGCTTTACTGTTTTTAAATGCTCCAGTTCCTGCTCAAGCTTTTCTTTTCCAGCCTGTGTCATTGGGAATACTTTTTCTGTAGCCAATATCCTTCACTCCTTCTAGAATCACAACCCCCATTTAGATTGTGCATTGGTAAGTATGTAAGCATCTGCTTTATTCGCAAATGCACAGGAGCGCGTCCTTTTGACAAAGGGCGCGCATGCTTTCTGTTCATTAGACTTATCTTAACATTTTTTCTATGCTATTGTTTCATAAAAATGACTTTTGTTCAAGAATTGTATGAATTTTTGTTACCATCAGGTCAATGGCCACGTGGTTATGGCCGCCCTCCGGGATGATGATATCTGCGTATCTCTTCGTCGGCTCGATGAATTGGTTGTGCATCGGGCGTACAACATTGACGTATTGCTCAATGACTGAATCCATTGATCTGCCCCGTTCCTTAATATCCCTGAAAAGGCGCCTGATGATGCGCAAATCTGCATCGGTATCCACAAAAAGCTTCATATCCATAAGGCTGCGGAGCCTTTCATCCTCCAGTACAAGTATGCCTTCTAGGATGATGACATCCTTTGGCTCCACATGGATGACGTCAGTGGACCTTGTATGCATGGCATAATCATAGACAGGCTTCTCAATGGGTTCATAGCTCTGCAGCTTTTCGATATGCTCAATCAGAAGGTCGTTATCAAATGCAAGCGGATGATCATAATTTGTTTTCAGCCTTTCTTCAAAGGGAAGATGGGTCTGATCTTTATAATAATAATCCTGCTCAAGCATTAAGATCGAATGACCCTTAAAGCTTTCATAAATCGCTTTTGTGACACTTGTCTTTCCAGAGCCGGATCCGCCGGCAACACCAATAACAACAGGTTTGCGATTCATTATGTTAAAACTCCTTCCGCATCATGTTGTTAGGGTATACCGGCTTGTCCAGTTTAAACTGGACGATTTGCAGCGGATGGCGGGCAGCGTCAAGCTCGTTGCCTTTTTCATCCCAGATTTTATCGACCACCTGTGTAAAGTTCTCGATTTCCGGGCCGAAAAATTCCACTTCCTGCCCCGGTGCAAATTTATTGCGCTGCTGAAGTGTGACGATTTGCGTTTCTTCATCATATCCAAGGACCAGGCCGGCAAAATCATTGGTCGTCTTTTTGCTATGATTTCCAAACATCTGCTCTTTATACCCTGGAACCCCTTCAAAGAAGGCAGGCGCCGTTTCCCTGTTCGCACACTTGTCCAATTCCTCCAGCCATTCCTGCCTGATCACAAAATTATCGGGATCCGCACAATAAGCATCAATGACCTTGCGATAAACACTGACAACTGTAGCCACATAATGGATCGACTTCATGCGGCCTTCAATCTTGAGGCTGTCGATGCCCAATTCAATCATGCGCGGTATCGATTCTATCA
This sequence comes from Bacillus sp. AG4(2022), assembly GCF_031844465.1. Lineage (NCBI taxonomy): Bacteria > Bacillati > Bacillota > Bacilli > Caryophanales > Bacillaceae > Bacillus > Bacillus sp. AG4(2022). The sequence continues at coordinate 381,387 of NZ_JAUZVH010000005.1, read as the reverse complement.
GCTTCAGATCCTTAGGGCTCATGGCAAAAGGTGCATCCTGTTCCTGGAATAACGGCACTTCCTCAGAGCCTTCCAGCTTGTATAAATCATAATCCCAGCGGCACGACTGGCAGCAGCCTCCACGGTTGGAGTCCCTTGCTGTCATGTGGTTGCTCAGCGTACAGCGGCCTGAATAGGCGATGCACATTGCGCCATGGATGAATGTTTCAATTTCAATATCCACTTTTTCCTTCATTTCACGGATTTCTTCGGCACTAGTTTCCCTTGCAAGCACAACCCGCTCAAGCCCTTCTTCCTTCCAGAACTGAACGGCCTTCCAATTTGAAAGTGACTGCTGGGTGCTCAGGTGAACCTCGATTTCAGGGGCAACCCTGCGGCAGGTTTCAATGATAAGGGGATCAGCTACGATAATTCCAGCCACTCCCGCTTCCTTGAGGCCGAGAAGATAGTCCTCAAGCCCGTCAATATTTTCGTTATGGGCAAAGATATTGGTCGTCACGTAAATTTTTGCACCATAGCTCTTTGCGAACTCTACGCCTTCCTTCATTTCCTCAAATGTAAAATTGCCGGCATTTGACCGGAGCCCATACTCCTGGCCGCCGATGAAAACGGCATCTGCGCCATAGTGGACGGCAATTTTCAGCTTTTCCAGGTTTCCGGCCGGAGCAAGAAGCTCAGGCTTTTTGACGATTACCCTTTTGCCGTCCACTATTTGCGAGATATTATCTTTAATTGCGTTCACGATAAAACCTCCTGATTATAAGTCAAAATAGGCTTAATAGTTTTGAATTAATATACGGTTTCTTTAAAGAAGAAGCCTGTATCCAGCGGCCTGCTGTCAGGCTGGATTTCTTCCGCCGCGTTCAGCAGATCATCTTTCACTTCTTCGTATTCTTCAGGACTTTCTGTGCACAAATCGATTGCTTTGCGGTAGAGCTTTGTGATTTCCAGGATATAATCTGCAGATTTTAAGATACCGTCAATCTTGAATGAATCCACACCGGCCTCGACCATTTCCTGGAGCTCATCAATAATGCAGATATCATTAGGGCTCATGATATGGGTCCCGTTTGCGTCTTCAAAAATCGGATATTTATTCTCCCGTTCTTTATCATGAAGGAACATATTCTGCTCTTTCGCCCGGTTTTCGACCTTCATCGCTTTTCCCTGGTATTCATAATAGTTCCCGAGAAGGGAGCGCTTAGATTGGAACATGGCAGTCATGCCGTGAACCTGGACCTCGATTTCAACTTCTGCGTTTTCCTTGATTTCAATAATCGAATCCATATTGATTTCACGGGCAAGCACAGAGCGCTTGGCACCTTTTCTTCCCCAGTAGTTGCATGTATACCAGTTTGTGGCTGTTGTTTCTGTATTCCAGTGCAGCTTCATGTCAGGTGCTGCCTCACGTGCTGCCATCAATACAGCCGGATCGCCGAAAATAACCGCGTCTGCCCCTGATTCCTGCACAAAACGGATATAATCGCCAAGCTCGTCCACTGTTTCATTATGGAAAATGGCGTTCATAGCCACATACACTTTTTTGCCTTTTGAATGGGCCAATGTGATTGCTTCTGCTACTTGTTCCCTGCTGAATTCGCCGGCCAGCCTCAGGCCGTATCTCTGCTCGCCAACTACAAAAGCGTCTGCCCCAGCTTCCGCAAGCGGGATGATATCTTCTGTACCTGTTGGAGTAACAAGCAATTCAGGTTTTTTCATTATGGTCACCTCTTTTTACTGATTGCAACGCCGTCGCCGACCGGAAGAATGACAGTATCATAATCCGGATGGTTCATCAGCCATGCGTTGAACTCGCTGATTTTCTTCACAAGACTGCGAATGCGCTTATTCTCGATCTCACTTTCACAGACTAGCCCTTTAAACAGGACATTGTCCGTTATGATCAAGCCGCCATCTGATAGCTGACGCGCATAGATCTCAAAGAATTTTTTATACTGGCCTTTTGCCGCATCGATGAATACCGCATCGTAAGGACCATATTTTGATGTTTCTCCCTCGAGCTCAAGGGCGTCACCCTCAAGCAGGGTGATCTGGTCTTCCCGGTCTGCAGCCCTGATATATCCGCGGGCCGATTCAATCCGCTCTTCATCCCTTTCAATTGTCACAATATGTGCATCAGGGATCGCGAACGACATCCGGAGAGCAGAGTATCCTATTGCTGCACCAACTTCAAGTATTTGCTTCGGCTTTTGAATCCTGAGCAGCTGGAGAAGCGCTTCTATCCCCGGCAGCTCCATGATGGGTACACCATTATCTTTTGCATACTCCTCCATCTCAAGGAAAAGTCCCGGCCGTTCAGGAATCAGTCCCTCTATATATCCATGTACTTTATCTGTCAGCAAGCAGTCTTCCCCTCCATCCTTTTACCGCCTGCAGCCCTCCGTTTCAGGCATGAAAAAATAGCGCACAACAGAGCGGATGTTTCGCAAAGCCTTAAGGAAGGCCGTACAGAAAAGGGCTTAAGTGAAGCCAATCCATGCTTGTCTGTGGTTCACGCTATCACACATGCGTATGAAGGATGCACAGGCTTACTGTGCAGAAAGATAATAATCGCTATATAGGCATCTGCCGGCAGTTCCGCTGCAGCGTGCCGGGCAGAAAGAATCCGCCAATTAAACAGTCTGTATAAAACACTTGAACTATTTTACCATAAACAAAAAGGGAATGCGAGTGTTTCCGCATTCCCTTTTTCTGGCCTCCCGAAACGCTTCTGAAGCAATTGCAGCACGTGCCGGGAGCCCTGAGTCATTTCTAATTATTTGTTATGTGTTCTGCTTTCTTCTCATTATGCTCATCAAGTGTGTTGGAGAATAGGACTTCTCCCTCCGGGGTGGCAAGGAAGTACAGGAAATCCGTGTCCTCCGGGTTAAGGGCCGCTTCAATTGACATGGTGCCTGCGTTGGCGATCGGACCAGGGGTCAATCCCGTGTTTTTGTACGTATTGTACGGTGAGTCCACTTCAAGGTCCTTATAAAGGACTCTCGACTTGTGTTCTCCCTTTGCATAAAGGACTGTCGGGTCAGTCTGAAGCGGCATGCCCGTTTCAATCCTGTTGTAGAATACGCTGGCAATTTTATTCCGGTCCACCTGCTGGGTAGCCTCTTCCTCGATGAGGGAAGCCATGGTCAAAAGCTGGTGCGGAGTCATATTCTGCTCTTCTGCCTGAGGGCTGTACTCTGCAAGCACCTCTCGTGTCTTATCGAGCATAACTTTCACAATCTCTTCCATAGTTGGATCTTCTTTATAAAATGGGTATGTTGCAGGGAAGAGATATCCTTCCAGCGGATATTTGATATTTTCATTCAGTATTTCTTCTGTCAGCACCTCTGGATATTGTTCCATCAATGTGCTGATGAATTCCTTATCATTAAGCTTGGCAAAAACATCCTCTTGCTTCTGCCCGGTTTTATCGGCAATAATACCGGATATCTGATCAAGCTGATTGCCTTCAGGAATAGCCAGCTTAAACACGGCTTCCTGCACGACCTTTCCAGTCTTCAAGCTTTCAATAATTTCAGGGATCGTCATTGACGGATTCAGAGGATAATCCCCTGCCATGAATCCGGATTCGTTTTTAAGCTTAACATAATACTTGAAGACGCGGGCATCCTTGATGAGCCCTTTATCCTCCAGCAGGCGTGAGATCTCGCCAACGGAAGACCCGATCGGCACTTCAACGGGAATTTTCTTCTTATTGCCCGGATCAGTTGGCTCAAGAGCCGACTTTATGTAAAAGTAGCCTCCTCCGGCAACCAGGCCGACTGTAAGCACAAGGACTGCCGCAATGATCAGCACAATCTTGCGGACTACCTTTGCCTCACTCTGACGCTCCAGCATCTTTTGCCGAATCAGGTCTTTTTTAGAATTCTTTTCTTCAGCAGACATCTAATCCCCCTCAGTGTACAGGATTCTAAGGCTGTTTGGCCTGTTCCTTTATATAATCTCGCATTATTATACTATACTTTCAAAATCAGCGTGCGAAATTTAGCGAAAAACCAAAAATTTTCCACTCTTTTCCTTGAGAAAAGCGTAAGCGCCTTGCTCACCCTTAAGGAACCCAGGCTAATAACGCCACGTCCTGTGGCAACGCCTGCATGACACCCATCCCCGGGGGCCTTAAGACCCCCCCCCGGAAAGGCGTTCTTTTTGGGAGGATTGTCTTGTGACCTCGAGGGGGCAGGCCCAGCTGCTAGACAGTGATTAAATTAGAACAGAAAAGAAAAACCGGTCCCTCTAAAGGACCGGTTCAGCTCTTATTCTTCGCCTTCTTCTTCATCAAGGAAGGTATTGAGCATTTCCTCAATCATATCCCACTCTTCATCTGTTTCAACCGGCAGCAGGTCGCCTTCTTCACTTTCCCCAGGCACATATGCAGAAGCATGGATCTCGATGTCATCCTGATCATCTTCATCTGCTCCTACAGGATAGTATAATACGTAAGACTTGCCAAATTCCTCAGAGTCGAATGTGAATAGCACCTCACATAATTGTTCGTTGCCGTCTTCATCTACGATTGTAATGTTCTTTTCTCCGTGTTCCATTATGCCACCTCATCATTTCCGGCTGTCCAGATATCCTTGAAGGATCATGCTGGCAGCCATTTTATCGATTACTTTTTTCCTTTTTTTCCTGCTTACATCAGCTTCAAGCAGAACGCGTTCTGCTGCCATTGTAGTCAGGCGTTCATCCCAAAGGACGACAGGAAGCCCGAAGAGCCTTTCTAGCTCGCCGGCAAAAAACTGGCTTGCTTCTCCCCGGGGACCAATCGTCCCGTTCATGTTCTTAGGGAGGCCTACCACAATGGTGCTGACATCGTACTCTTTAATTATTTTACCTAATTGATCAAAACCAAACTCTTTTTCTTCTTCATTAATGCGGATGGTCTCCAATCCCTGCGCAGTCCAGCCAAGCTCATCGCTCAGCGCTACGCCTACAGTCTTGGAACCCACATCCAGCCCCATGCTTCTCATAATAGTCTATCCCTCTCGCTGCTGCTTTAAATACGATTTGACCAATTCTTCAATTATCTCGTCCCGTTCAAGTTTCCGGATGATATTTCGTGCATCTTTATGGCGCGGGATGTATGCAGGATCTCCTGAAAGAAGGTACCCGACAATCTGGTTAATGGGGTTGTACCCTTTTTCTTGAAGTGCTTCATAGACTTGCAGAAGAACATCATTTACATCATGTTCAAATGGCTCCTCAGGAAAATTGAATCTCATTGTCTTATCAAATGAGCTCATCACATTACACCTCGCTTTTCTGCATTGCGGCCGGAACCGGCACAGCTCATGAAGCTTGTACCGGCTTTTCGGCCCCGCACAGCAAATGTTAATAGTTACCTACATTCTACACTACTTTCAAACGATATCAAACGGATTTTACCCATTCTTCCACAAATTGAAGCGCACTTTCCAGTTTTTCAGGATCTTTTCCGCCTGCCTGTGCCATATCCGGACGGCCGCCGCCTCCTCCGCCGCAGCGTGCTGCCACCTCTTTGATGACTTTTCCGGCATGATAGCCTTTTTCGATATAGTCCTTTGTCACAGCTGCGATGAGATTCACTTTCCCTTCATTCACACTGCCAAGCACGACAACTGCCGAACCGAGCTTCTGCTTCAGATCATCCGCCATATTGCGGAGGTTGTTCATATCTGCTGCCTGAACCTTTGCAGCCAGATAAGTGATCCCATTCTCTTCCTTGGCTTTTGAAACAAGGCTTCCAGCTTCAATATTGCCCAATTTGGCTGAAAGGGATTCATTTTCGCGCTGAAGCTGCCTCATTTCGCCGAGAAGTGCATCCACCCTGGAAGCCACATCCCGCGGGCTCGACTTCAGTGAAGCTGCGGCTTCGGTCAGGATATTGACCTGTTCCTTAAGAAGCTTGTAAGCTGCTTCGCCAGTCGCTGCTTCAATCCTTCTTGTTCCTGCGCCTATTCCGCTTTCAGAGATAATCTTGAACAAACCAATGGCCGACGTATTGCGGACATGGCAACCGCCGCAGAGCTCAAGGCTGTAATCGCCCACTTGGACCACTCTGACAACATCTCCGTATTTCTCTCCGAATAATGCCATTGCCCCCATTGCCTTCGCTTCATCGATTCCTTTGTTTTCTATGACGACATTCAGGCTGCTCCAGATCTTTTCATTGACGATTTCTTCGATTTTTTCCAGTTCATCTTCCTTCACTTGCCCGAAATGGGAGAAGTCAAAGCGAAGGCGGTCCGGACCAACAAGTGAGCCTGCCTGGTTTACATGCGTGCCAAGCACATCCTTGAGAGCCTGGTGCAATAGATGGGTAGCTGTATGGTTCTTAATCACTTTGTTCCGGGAATCCGGATCGACTTTCGCCGTGACGCCGGCTTCAGTTTCCAGAATGCCGCTTTCCACTACTGCACTATGCAGGTTCTGGCCGTTCGGCGCTTTTTGGACATCTTTAATGATGACCTTAACCCCTTCGCCCTCAAGAACGCCTTTATCGGCAATCTGCCCGCCGCTTTCTGCATAGAATGGAGTCTGGTCAAGAATCAGCTGCACTTCTTCGCCTGCCCCGGCTGCTTCGGCCACTTGCCCGTCCTTGATGATGACAGCGACGACAGATTTCGCTTCAAGTCCCTCATAGCCGACGAACCGGCTTTCAGTCTTGATGTCGCCAAGCACACCTTCCTGGACCTTCATAGAGCCGACGTCCTGGCGTGCTGTACGCGCGCGTTCACGCTGGCCTTCCATTTCAGCTTCAAAGCCGTCCTGGTCGATCTTCATGCCTTCTTCTTGGGCATATTCCTCTGTCAATTCAACAGGGAAACCGTAAGTGTCATACAGGCGGAATACGTCCGAGCCCGGAATAATATTGCTGCCCTTTTCTTTTTCCTTCTTAATGACAGATGAAAGGATGGAAAGGCCGTCATTCAAAGTCTCGTGGAAACGCTCCTCTTCATTCTTGATGACCTTTTTGATGAATTCGGCCTTTTCCGTTACCTGCGGGTAGAAATCTGCCATGATTTCCCCGACAACATCTACCAGCTCAAACATGAATGGGCGGTTAATATTGATCTGCTTTGCATAGCGGACTGCCCTGCGAAGGAGTCTGCGCAGTACATACCCTCTGCCTTCATTTGAAGGAAGGGCACCGTCCCCGATTGCGAATGCAACTGTCCTTATATGGTCAGCTATAACCTTGAACGCTGTGTCCTGTTCATTGCTTTCCCCATATTTGCTTCCTGAAATCTTCTCCACTGCATGGATGATCGGCATGAACAGGTCTGTATCAAAGTTTGTTGCCACGTTCTGGACAACAGATGCCATGCGTTCAAGACCCATGCCTGTATCAATGTTCTTCTTTGGGAGCGGTGTATAAGTGCCATCCGGGTTATGGTTGAACTCGGAGAATACCAGGTTCCAAACCTCGAGGTAACGCTCATTTTCGCCGCCTGGATAAAGCTCAGGATCATTTTGGTCATCCCCATACTCTGGTCCCCTGTCATAGAAAATCTCGGTGTTCGGTCCGCTCGGGCCTTCCCCGATATCCCAGAAGTTGCCCTCAAGGCGGATAATCCTTTCTTCAGGCACTCCGATTTTATTCGTCCAGATGCTGAAGGCTTCTTCATCTTCCGGGTGGATGGTGACTGACAGCTTTTCTTTGTCAAATCCAATCCAGCGCTCATCCGTCAGAAACTCCCATGCCCAGTCGATTGCTTCTTCCTTAAAATAGTCGCCGATCGAGAAGTTCCCCAGCATTTCAAAGAAAGTGTGGTGGCGCGCCGTTTTGCCGACATTCTCGATATCATTTGTGCGGATTGATTTTTGGGCGTTGGTAATCCTTGGGTTTTCCGGTATCACCCTGCCATCAAAATACTTCTTCAATGTTGCCACACCGCTGTTGATCCATAGCAATGAAGGATCATCGTTGGGCACAAGTGGCGCACTCGGTTCTACAGAATGGCCTTTTTCCTTGAAAAATTCTAAAAACAGCCGGCGTATTTCTGAACCTGTAAGATTTCTCATTAGAATTTCCTCCTGATCTTATTTTGCCGCCATTGCTTCAAGTGCAGGGCAGCGAAGAATTCTTTAAAAACAACACAAAAAGCCCTCATCCCTGGACAGGGACGAGAGCTTGCTCGCGGTACCACCCTGATTACGAAAGTAAACTTTCGTCTCTCAAGCTCCTTAACGCGGAGAACGGCAGGGATTAGCTGCACTCAGGATTAGCGTTCTGTTATTCTTCATCCGGAATCCTTTCAGCCGCGGAATTCCTCTCTGGTGCACCACTTATAAAAGAGATGCCAGGATGGTCTATAACATACTCGATCCTTCTTCATGTTGTTCTTATCTTCAATTATCGTATAGTCGCATTATACTGATATGAAAATTGATTTGTCAATCTGTTCTTTTCAGGCGGTTTCATTTTTACTCCTGACATCCGCTATTCGGCTGCCGGTTTTGCTGTAAAGTGCCTTCTCGCATGGATGGCGCCTACTTTAAGGACGGCCAGCACTGGAACTGCCAATATAAGGCCGGCAACACCGGCGATTTCCCCGCCTGCCAGCAGGGAAAACATAATAAGGAGCGGATGCATATGCAGGCTCTTGCCTACAATCAGCGGAGACAGGATGTTTCCTTCCAGGAATTGAAGAACCATGACGATGACTGCCGCAAAAATGATCATTTTCACTGACATGGTAGAAGCAATCAGTACAGCCGGCACCGCCCCGATGATCGGGCCAAAATAAGGTATAACATTCGTTGCCCCGATGATTGCCCCTAAAAGAAGCGGATACTTTATGCCAGCAATCCAGAAGAACAGGGAACTCAACGCACCGATGACTGCACATACAAGCAGCTGCCCCCGTATATAGCTTCCCAATGATTTATCAGCATCCCGAAGGAACAGGCTTCCGCTTTCCCTCCATTTTTTTGGCGTGAGATACCAGACTGCTTTTTTCATCAGCAGGAAGTCCTTCAGCATATAAAAGGATATAAACGGAATAATGATCAGAATCAAAGCAAAGTTCAGAATAGCCCCTGCAAATGCCATCGCCCTTGAGAGAAGCCTGTCAAGAGAGGCTTCTAGCGACTGGATTCCTTCATCGATCCTGAGCTGGACAGGCTCAGGCCATTGGGACGTCTTCGACTGGAGAAGAAGAAGCCACTCCCGGTACTGGTCGGCCAGCTGCGGAGCGTGCTCAGCCAGGTCCCTGATCTGGACTATAATGGCCGGAAGCCCCTTGTAAAGCGCATAGCCTGCTCCCCCAAAGAAAAGGGTATAGATGATGATGACGGCCAGGCCGCGATGGAGGCCTGCTTCATGGAGACGCTCAACTACCGGATGAAGAAGATATGTAATAAACGCTGCAGCTGCAAATGGAAAGATAATAATAAAAAGCGTCCTGATGACCGGGAGCCACAACGGCTGAAGCTTTAAAAATGTAAATAAGACAATGAAAAGCAGCAGAAGGAAACCAAGCCTGTAAAACCATTTCAACCGGATATCCATTTTTCCCACCTCATTTGTAGTGTGAAGCAGGAAGCTTAAAATATGCAAAAATCCCCCGGAATGGGGGATAGAATCATGAAAATGAACGAACAATCCTGTTTTGAAGTTTCTTCATCTGCCTTGAAGACATGATGTCATTTTTTTGTATATAATTTTGGGCTGCCATGCCGGCGCCGATGAGAAGAGCTGTTGTCATTAGTCTGTTCATGCTGTCACCTCTTCTATTCATAGTATATAGCGGCGGTCATCTTCATCAAACAGGTCATCCAGGGAGCTCAGGGTCCCGTCTTCCTCTACCTGATGGGTGCTGATGACTCCTTTTGACAAGGACAGCTCAATGAAGCAGCTCCAGCAATAATATTGGTTTATCCCGATTTTTCCAATATCTTTGCTTTGGCAGTTAGGGCATTTTAACATATGGTGGACACCTCGCATTGTTTGGCAAGCCAGCCTGTTCAGAAAGAGCAAACGGCTAATTCTTAGCGTTAACAATGATGGCATCTTTTCCAAATGCAGGCGGTTCATCTGAATTGACTACCTTTTTTCCTTCGGTTATATCCGAAAAGAAGCCATCTGATAACTCATACCCTACAATCGTGCCCAATTCTTCCAGAAAATATACATCCTCCAGAAGGCCGAGCTGCTCCCCCTCACGGGAAATCAGCATCTTACCGCAGATCCGATGCTGATTTTCAAAGGTATAGCCGGAAAGACGTTTTACCGGAGAAAGCCCGGAAGCTGTTTTAATCATCACTCCGCCGCTGCCAAAGCTTGCAATGGATGCAAAGGGAATCAGAAAATTTTTCTTCAGAAATGCGCCTTTGCGGAGGAGAAGACCGGTGATGCTTCCTTCCTCTGAAATGCATATATCATGCACTTCACCGACTGAAGTCCCGTTCTCCATGTCAAAGACAGGCATCCCTTTCAGCAAGGAAAAAGTCCGCAAAGATCGTCCCACCTTCCCGAACATTATTATTGTCTGCCCCCGCCCTTGAATTATGAGGCTAAAAATTTACCTTAACTAACAGGAACAAAAGCGTAAGCGCCTTGATCACCTTAAGGAACGCAGACTAAGAACGCCACGTCCTGTGGCAACGTCTGCATGACCAGCTTCCTGGGGGCCTCAAGGCAAACCTCCCGGAAAGGCGTTCTTTGCCTTTTTGGGAGGTTTGCCTTGTGACCTCGGCGCAGCTGCTTGACGTGGATCAAGAGTTGGAAATTTTCCACAAGTCTTTCAAATTGTAAAATCTTTAACAGAAAAAACCTGCCAGGCGACTGCGCCGGACAGGTTCATTCTCATTCTTTTTCAGCTCTTTCAATGATTTCATTTCTTTCTCCGCCATCTGAAAGCTCTTCAGAAAATTGGAGTTCTTCTCCGTTTCCGATCAGCTCTGATGATTTAATTTCTGCTGCGGGGAGATTATTGTTCGGAGCGCTTTCCTGATTCCATTTTCTCATTTGCCAGCACCTCTATGACTGAAATAGTGATATTCTTCAGTCTGTTCAGGAATCTGCCTGATTATGCTTTCTCTTCCAAAAAGTCATAAGGAGTGATGGATCCCATGCCTATCATGGGATCTGCATTCATGAGCTTTACTTCGTATGGAACCTCTTCGGCTTCTTCGCCTGCTTCTTCCTGGCCTGTCTGCTCTGGAGCTTCCCCAAGAGCATCCTGAAGCCGTTTTGTCAGGGAAGTCAGCCTTGCCTGCTCATCCGCCCTCTGCACCCCGGATCTCAGCGCTGATTCTTCACCGCAAAGGATGAGAAACTGTCTGCTTCTCGTAATGGCTGTATAAATCAGGTTCCTTCTGAGCATGCGGTAATAGCTCCGGACGATCGGCATAATGACAATCGGAAACTCGCTTCCCTGTGATTTATGGACAGAGCAGCAGTAGGCAAGCGTGATCTGGCTGAGGTCCTGCCTTGTATAGGTTGCTTCGTTACCATCAAAAGAAACAACGATCATATCCTGCTTTTCGGTATTTTCCTTTGCATAGAAGACAGATACAATTTCGCCCATATCGCCGTTAAATACGTTATTTTCCGGCTGGTTGACCAGCTGAAGGACCTTATCGCCCACCCTGTATTTCACATCACCGAAAGATAGCTCCTTCCTGGTGCCATCAGGATTGGGGTTTAAAATTTCCTGAAGGATCTTATTCAGATTATCAATTCCTGCCGGCCCCCTGTACATGGGAGCGAGAACCTGAATATCCCTGGACCTGTAGCCTTTTTTCCTGGCATTCAGGACTACCTTTTCAACCACATCGGCAATCTGGGCAGGGCTGCACTTAAGGAATGATCTGTCGGCCTGCTGGACCGCGATATCATCAGGAAGACCGCCTTTTTTGATTTCGTGCGCCAGCTCAATGATGGATGAGCCTTCTGCCTGCCGGTAAATATCTGTCAGCCTGACAGTGGGCACTTTTTCTGAAAGAAGCAGATCCTTCAGCACCTGGCCGGGTCCGACTGAAGGCAACTGGTCTTCATCTCCTACCAGGATGACCTGGATGTTTTCCGGCAAAGCCTTGAACAGCTTGTTCGCCAGCCAGATGTCTACCATGGAGGTTTCATCGACTATCAGGATTTTCCCTTCCAGCGGATTGTCTTCATGGTGGTCAAAGCCTTCCGTTCCATTCCAGCCGAGCAGCCTGTGGATCGTTACAGCAGGAAGGCCGGTCGATTCGGACATCCGCTTGGCGGCCCTTCCTGTCGGGGCGGCCAGGAGGAACGGGAAAGGCTCTTCCTTTTTATAATCCTTCGGTTCCAGTGAGCAGCCATGCAGCTCAGCGTACAGTTCGACTATACCTTTGATGACTGTTGTCTTTCCCGTTCCCGGTCCCCCCGTCAGGATAAGCATGGGACTCATCAGAGCGGTCTGGATTGCTTCTTTTTGCGAAGGGGCGTACTGCACACCTATCCTTTCCTCAAGGCTGCCAAGGGCAAGCAGGAACTCCGACTCAGGGAATTGTTCATCATACTCGGTCTGCTGCAGCAGCCGCTTGATGCTCGTTACAAGCCCCTTCTCAGCAAAATAAAGTGAGGGCAGATAAATCCGCTTATCTTCTGCCATGATCTTGCCTTCTTCTTCGAGCTTGATAACTTCCTGGGAGATGGAGCTGTATTCTATCTGATCTCTTTTATTTTCCTCAAGAAGCGACCTGGCTTTTTCCAGGAGGGTGCGGGCATGCACATAAACATTTCCGTTCTGCATGCTTTCTGTTTCCAGGATATACAGGCATGCCGCCTTGATGCGGTCAGGATGGCTTCCTGAAATGCCAAGCTGGTAGCCAAGCTCATCCGCCCTGCCGAAGCCGATGCCTTCAATATCCTCAACCAGCTTGTATGGATTGGTCTGGAGAAGCTGGACCGTCTCATCCTTGTACATCTGATAAATCTTCATGCTCAGCTGGGGGCCGAAGCCATACTGATTCAGTGCAATCATTGCCTGTTCCAGACCCTGATGCTCCATAAGTGTGTCGTAAAGGAGCTTTGCTTTTTCAGAAGGAAGTTTCGGGATCTCGTCCAGGAGGGAGGGCTGGTTGAGGATTCTGGAAATCGCATTCTCCCCAAGTTTATCTACGATAGATTCTGCCGTCTTTTTCCCGATGCCTTTAAAAAGCTCGCCGGAAAGATAGCCTACTACGCCCTGCTTGGTCTGGGGGATATCCTTTCGGAAATGATTCGCCAGGAATTGAAGGCCGAATTTCGGGTGCTCCTTGAATTCCCCATAGAAAATATACGATTCATGGTCATGCACCTTCGGGAAATAGCCTGTGATGACAGCTTCCTTGTCGTCATATTCATGATTCGTCTCTTCCACCCGGATCCGGAGCACTGTATATAGATTTGATTCATTATGAAAAATAGTCACAAGATGCTTCCCTTTGATGAATTTGCCCTGTTCGGCAAAAAGATCCAGAGAATCCTGCTTCTCCATCATTATTCCCCCTTCCTAAAAGCAGGCTGATTTTTTGGTTTGTCAGCTTTTTTCAATCAATTTCTTGCCATATCCAGCAAGCATGTGATCCGGCTGGATTTCCAGTGCTTTATCGAACATTGCAAGCGCCTTTTCAGCTTCTTCCTTGAATCCATATGCTACACCAAGATTGTAGTAGCCATCGGCATGATCAGGGTCAATTTCCACACAGCGGCTGAACTGGACGATTGCTTCGTCAATCAATTCCTGCTGGGCAAGGCAGAGTCCGTACTGGAAATGGGCTTCAGCATCCTCCCCATTCAGTTCAGTGCTTCGCTGCAGGTAAGGCAGAGCCAGCCTGGCCTGATCCAGCTGCATCAGTGTGAGTCCGAGCATGAAATAATTATCGGCTGATTCGAGCCCCTTTCTCATTGCCTGTTCAAACATATTTTTGGCCGAATCCAGCTGGTCTGCTTCGAAATAAAGATTGCCTGCACTGTAATAGGCAGCAGCGGCATTTTCATCAATTTCAATGGCCTTTTGATAAAATTTAAGGGCTTGTTCGTTTTCCCCAGCCGCGGCAAGAACATTGCCCAAATTTATATATGAAACAGGGTCAGTGCCATTTTCACTGATGGCCTCCATGAAGACCTTGGCAGCTTCCTCCCATTTCCCTTCTCTCATAAGCTCAATTCCATGCTGGTTTTTATCCATATAAACCACTCTCCATCTATGTAATGCAAGGAAGCACGCGCAGATGCGTCCCACCCTGTTTCCTTAAAAAGCAATATTGCACCATAAGGGCGTCTGCAGAAATTATATCATAAAGACGCGGCCGATTTCTGCTTGGCGTAAGCCGATACTTCATTCCAGAAAAAAGCCCCGATTCCTGCTGGACCGGGGCTTTGCTCAGCCGACATATGTCAGCATTTGTTCATTGTTGAATACGCGGTCGATTGTTCCGCCTCCAAGGCAGACTTCGCCATCATAAAACACGACAGCCTGGCCAGGTGTAACAGCTCTGATAGGCGAATGGAAGGTTACCTTTGCCTGTCCATTCTCAAGCAGTGTGACTGTTACTGAATTATCCGGCTGGCGGTATCTGAATTTTGCTGTGCACTCGAAAGTTTCGCCTGGCGCTTTTGAAACCCAGCTGACCTTGTCAGCAATGATGGAATCAGAATAGAGCTTTTCATTGTCGAAGCCCTGGCCAACGTATAAAACATTGCGCTTCAGGTCCTTCCCGATGACAAACCAGGGATCGCCTGCACCGCCGATGCCAAGTCCATGGCGCTGGCCGATTGTATAGTACATCAAGCCGTCATGTCTCCCTACCGTTTCGCCTTCCATTGTTTCCATGCTGCCGGGCTGTGCAGGCAGATAGTTGCCAAGGAACTCTTTGAAATTGCGTTCGCCAATAAAGCAGATTCCTGTACTGTCCTTTTTCGCAGCTGTGGCAAGACCGGCCTTCTTGGCAATTTCCCTTACCTCGGATTTCTCTATGCTGCCGATCGGGAACATGACCTTGGAAAGCTGCTCTTCAGTGAGCTGGTTCAAGAAGTAAGTCTGGTCTTTATTTTCATCAAGTCCGCGCAGCATCT
This sequence comes from Bacillus sp. AG4(2022), assembly GCF_031844465.1. Classification (NCBI taxonomy): domain Bacteria; kingdom Bacillati; phylum Bacillota; class Bacilli; order Caryophanales; family Bacillaceae; genus Bacillus; species Bacillus sp. AG4(2022). The sequence continues at coordinate 366,353 of NZ_JAUZVH010000005.1, read as the reverse complement.
TCACGCCATTTTCCCCATGCTCCACTCTCGCATAATGCCCTGTCGCGAGGTAATCTGCACCAAGGCTCATCGCGTGCTCAAGAAACGCTTTGAATTTAATTTCCTTATTGCACATCACATCAGGATTTGGCGTGCGGCCTGCTTTATATTCATCAAGAAAATACGTAAATACTTTATCCCAATACTGTTTTTCAAAATTAACAGCATAATAAGGGATGCCAATCTGGTTGCAGACCCTGATGACATCTTCATAGTCTTCTGTTGCGGTACAGACGCCGTTCTCGTCTGTATCGTCCCAGTTTTTCATAAAAATGCCGATAACATCATAGCCCTGCTCTTTAAGAAGCAGTGCGGCCACAGATGAATCGACACCTCCTGACATTCCGACGACCACCCGGGTATCTTTAGGGGATTTTGCCATCTTCCTCACCTCTCTTGTGTTTCGGCTTTTATCGTAAAGGGCAGAAATGTTTCCTTCTCCCCTTTGGCTGCTGCCAATATGACAGAGAGCTTATTTCCTAAGCCTCTGGATGATTTTTGCCGTTTCTTCCCCGGCTATTGCAATCTGCTCCACGGAATTTGTAAATCCGAAGCTGAAGCGGATCGAATTGGCCAGCCGTCCGGAATTCTTTCCAAACATGGCGACTAGGACATGCGACGGATCGATCGATCCTGCTGTGCAGGCAGAGCCGCTTGATGCGGCAATCCCTGCCAGATCGAGATTGACGAGCATGCTTTCGACGTTAGTTCCGGGAAAGCTTAAGTTTAAAACATGGGGGAGCGTGTTATCAAGTAATCCGTTCGGGCAGAATTCCACACCGGCTTCCTCAAGCTTTGACATGAAGACCCGCTTGAATTCACGGTATTTCCGGACGCTTTCCTCCCTGTTTTCGGAGGCAATGCTGACAGCTACCTGAAAACCGGCTATAGAAGCAACATTTTCCGTGCCTGCACGGCGCTTCCTTTCCTGTTCCCCGCCATACATCCTCGGGGAAAACAGCTTTGCAGCCTTGTTTTTATACAGGAAGCCGATCCCTTTTGGCCCATTGATTTTGTGGGCCGATACTGAAAGGAAATCCACATTCAGTTCATTCACATCCAGTTTTTCCAGCCCGTATGCCTGGACAGCATCAGTATGGAAATAGGCAGGATGATCCTTCATGATTGCACCAATTTCCCTGATCGGCTGGATGGTCCCGACCTCGTTATTGCCGTACATGATTGTCACGAGAATCGTGTCATCCCTCAGCGCTTTCCGGACATCTTCCACTTTTACAATCCCGGATTCATCTACAGGGAGATAAGTGACTTCAAAGCCCTGCTGTTCAAGCTGCCTGCAGGTATGGAGGACCGCATGGTGTTCAATCTCAGTTGTTATGATATGCCCTCCGTCCGGGCGGCCTGCAGCTGTTCCTAGGATCGCCAGGTTATCAGCCTCTGTGCCCCCGCTCGTGAAGATGATATCAGTTGCATGCGCACCGATGCTCCTGGCAAGGGATTCCCTTGCTTCATCGACAATATTCCGTGCACTTCTTCCATAAAAATGGATGCTCGACGGGTTCCCGAAATCTGACTGCATTACTTCAAGCATCCGCTCAATGACGCGGGGATGCATGGGGGAGGTTGCAGCATGATCAATATAAATTCTATCCAATCCATTCACCTTCTAATTGAATTCCTTTTATACAGCTATGCCCAGCTGTGTGTTTTTTAAAATCCAGCCCGTTCGCAAAAAGCCGGTGCCGGGACTAAATATAAAACATATAAGCATCAGATTCGCCGCTGTCTGTATGGTTTGCCAGATCCTCCAGCGTCGTGCTGTCCAGCACTTCCTTGACAGCATCCCTGATCCTCATCCAAAGCTCTCTTTTCGCAGGCTCTTCGTCTTCAATGCCTTCGACAGGGCTGATCGGCCCTTCAAGCACCCTGATGATATCGCCTGAAGTGATATCGGCAGGCTCATGGCCAAGCACATATCCGCCATAGGCACCGCGAATGCTTCTGACAAGTCCGGCGTTGCGGAGCGGAGCAATCAGCTGCTCGAGATAGTGCTCGGAAAGATCATTTGTCTGGGCGATAGATTTCAAGGAGATCGGCCCTTCTCCATGTTTTTTAGCCAATTCAATCATAATAGTCAAGCCATAGCGGCCTTTAGTGGAAATCTTCATGAACTTGCACCTCGATCTTGTTCTTTTAATGAAGGAGCACTTATGCCTCCCTTTTTGCTGCGCAGCTTTTCAAGCCATTTATCTGTCAATGTCTGGCATTGCGGCAGGGCAAGCCCCACCAGCGGCCCGATGACAAGCGTATAAAGAATTGTCGCCCAGAAAATCGGTCCGCCGAGCAGCCAGCCTGCAGCCAGGACCAGCAGCTCCATAGCACCGCGGACATCGCGGATCTTCCGGCCTGTCTTGGCTGCCAGGGCAATCATCAAACTGTCACGGGGCCCTGCCCCGAATTGGGCGGAGATATAAAGCCCCATTCCATAAGCATTAATAATGATGCCAGCGACAAGCATAATTATTTTTCCACCCAGACTGCCTGGAGTCTGCATGAAAGGCAGCATCATGTAAAAATCAATGAACACTCCGATTAAAAGCATATTCAGAAATGCCCCGACTTGGGGGATCTCCCCTGAAAGCAAGGCAGCGGCCGTCAGAATGACGAGCCCTACAATGATTGACCAGCTTCCGATCGTCAGGCCTGCCTGATAAAAAAGGCCGACATGGAGGACATCCCAGGGTGTTGCCCCAAGCTCGGCCTTTATAAGGAGCACGATGCCAAGGGCCATAATGAGAAGGCCTGAAAAAAACACTGCAAAACGGGGCCCTGTCTGCCCCTTTCTTTTTCTTATCATTGGTTTCTTCTGCTCCCTGTGCCAGAATGGCTTTTATATTAAATTTTACCAAAATGCTTAGTAATTATATAGACTTTTGACATTATAGCATATTTTCGTGTCTTTATGCAGAAGGCCCCCGCCCTTCTGCTGCCGGCAGGAGCCTTCCTTTTTCCTTTAGAAACCCATTTGCGGTACACTAATGATAAGAATCGGATCGGGAAACCGCTCATCCGCTATCAACTACATTGGCTGGAGAGATGCATAATGAATACCAAGCCGCTTGCCTTCCGCATGAGGCCTAAATCAATTGAAGATATCATCGGCCAGGAACATCTGGTCGGCGAAGGGAAAATCATATACAGAATGGTGAAGGCAAGGCAGCTTTCTTCCATGATCCTTTACGGGCCGCCGGGGATCGGAAAGACTTCGATAGCCAGCGCCATTGCCGGCAGCACACAATTTGCCTTCCGGACATTGAATGCTGTTACAAATAATAAGAAGGATATGGAAGTTGTGGCTGCTGAAGCCAAGATGTCCGGAAAAGTCATACTCCTCCTTGATGAGGTTCACCGCCTGGATAAGGCCAAGCAGGATTTTCTCCTTCCTTACCTGGAGAATGGGATGATCGTGCTGATCGGCGCCACAACAAGCAATCCCTACCATGCAATCAATCCCGCAATACGGAGCCGCTGCCAAATCTTTGAGCTTAAGCCGCTTTCTGAAGAGGATATAAAGAAAAGCCTGCTCAGAGCCCTGCAGGACAAAGAAAACGGCTTTGGGAATGAAAAAGTTGAAATAGATGAGGATGCACTGTCCCATTTGGCTTCTTCCTCCAACGGGGATGTGCGCAGCTCCCTTAATGCCCTTGAGCTGGCAGTCCTCTCAACAGAAAAAGATGAAAATGGAGTGATCAGCATTTCTCTCGGTACTGCCGAAGAATGCCTGCAGCGAAAAAGCTTTGTCCATGATAAGGACGGTGATGCACACTATGATGTACTGTCTGGATTCCAGAAAAGCATCCGCGGCAGCGATGTAAACGCCGCCCTTCATTATCTGGGAAGACTGATAGAAGCCGGAGATCTTGTGAGCATCAGCAGGAGACTGCTTGTCATTGCTTACGAAGATATCGGGCTTGCAAGCCCGCAGGCTGGTGCCCGCACCCTCGCAGCCATTGAAACCGCTGAAAGAATCGGGTTTCCGGAGGCTCGCATCCCGCTGGCAAATGCAGTGATTGAATTATGCTTATCTCCCAAATCAAACTCAGCTTATTCTGCCCTTGATGCAGCAATCGCCGATATCCGGGCCGGCAAAAGCGGCGAAGTGCCCCAGCACCTGAAGGACGCCCATTACAAAGGCGCCAAGGAGCTTGGCAGAGGGATTGATTATAAATATCCCCATGATTTTCCCGGAGGCTGGGTGAAGCAGCAGTACCTGCCTGATAAAATAAAGAACAAAATCTATTATGAGCCTAAAACAACCGGTAAATTCGAACAGGCCCTCGCCGCTATATATGAAAAACTTAACAAAAGCAGATGAAGAATCTCAACTTACAAAGGGGCTGTCCACACACAGGGACAGCCCCTTTTGTTGAATAAGATCATTTGTGCAGGTGACGATAAGAAATAAAGGAAAAGGAGGGCGGAGCATGACAGCCAAAAATAAAAAATGGACTGCCGAAGAGGACCGGCTCCTCATGGAAGCAATCGAAGAAGGAACAAACCAGGGACGCACGAAACAGGCCTGCTATGAAGATGCCGCCCAAAAGCTTTCAAGAACGGCTACTGCCTGCAGGGCAAGGTATAACAGTCTGCTGAAATATCAGGACGCTCCTTCTGTGAAGCAGGATGATTGTGAAGATCCTGCTCCTGGAGATATCCTGGACCTCAGCAATGGATTAGCATTCCTTCAAAAGCTGCAGTCCTTAATTCCGCTCGTAAATGAACAACAAGCACTGCAGGAGGAGTCGGCCAAACTCGCAGAAAGAAACAAGCTCCTGGAAAAGGAATTAGAAGACAAACATTCAAAACTTCAGGAATACCTTCAGAAATATGAGGAAATGTTCGGGATACTGAAAGAAGCGGGGATCATGGCCGAGGAAGCTGGAATTGGGGTTAAAGTGGTTCATTAAAATATTGTCTAATTTATAGTAACCAATTGGAATAGATTGCAGATCTTTTCATTACCGAATAAAGTTATCAAACCCTGTTGATTGGAGTGCAAGGCACGAAGACTCCTGCGGGAGATAGCGGAAGAGTTGAGATCCCGCAGGAGCTTGCTCCGAGGAGGCTCAACTCCGCCCCGCGGAAAGCGAAATGCCTGGAACGCAAATCAACAGCCCCCCTCTAAAAAGGAGAATTTATTCTCAAATGCTCTCTCAACATTATACTTCATTTGCTAATGCCTCCAACCGAAGAACCAAAAGACTGAGATCATGCCTTATTTGTAAGCACTAAAAGATTTTAATTTAGGATCTTAGCACTGCCGAATAAAGTTAAAAACCCTGTTGATTGGAGTGCAAGGCACGTAGACTCCTGCGGGAAATAGCGGAAGAGTTGAGACCCCACAGGAGCTTGCTCCGAGGAGGCTCAACTCCGCCCCGCGGAAAGCGAAGTGCCTGGAACGCAAATCAACAGCCCCCTTCCAAGTGGAAAATTTCGTCTTGAACTCATATAAAAGAGCACCACAGTAACTGCAGTGCTCTTCAACAAGGCTTCCTTATTTATCATTAACCCTAACAATCTTAATATCCTTCAGCAGATCCCTCACCACATAGCTTGCCATGACCAGTCCGGCTACAGAAGGAACAAATGCGTTCGAAGAAGGAGGCATTTTCGCTTTGCGGATTTTGGCATCGTCCTTGCCTACTTCCTTCCTTACCTCCTCACGGATCACAATCGGGCTTTCATCTGAAAACACAACCGGAATCCCCTTGCGGATTCCTTCTTTGCGCAGACGGGTGCGGATCACCTTGGCAATCGGATCGGTATGCGTCTTAAAAATATCAGCAATCTGGAACCTGGTCGGATCCATTTTATTGGCTGCGCCCATGCTCGAAATCATCGGGATGTCCCTCTTCAGGCACTCCTTGATCAGGTGAATTTTATAAGAAATCGTATCACTGGCATCTACTACATAATCCAGCCCGTAAGCAAAAATCTCCTCATATGTTTCTTCTGTATAAAACATTTTTAAAGCAATCACTTCACAGTCAGGATTGATGTCCTTGATGCGTTCCTTCATTAAATCTGCCTTCGGTTTCCCGACAGTCGAAACCAAAGCAATGATCTGGCGGTTGACATTGGTAATATCAACATCATCCTTATCAATTAAAATGAGCTTCCCGACTCCTGAACGCGCCAATGCTTCTGCAGCAAATGAGCCCACTCCTCCAATTCCAAGGACTGCCACTGTACTGTTTTTCATTGTTTCAAGGCCTTCCTGGCCTATCGCAAGTTCGTTTCGTGAAAATTGGTGCAGCATATATCTCAACTCCATTATCATTTTTTGAATAAATATGCCTGTATCAGGGGCATTTTTGCTCATACGGCCCCTTTATCTCTTATGTATCTATTACCCGATAATGAATATATCATACTTCATTATAAAAACAAGTATTTCTATGGGAATTAAGGGCAGTGAACAATAAAAAAACCACGCCTGTAAGCATGGTTTAGCATTCGTATGTAAGAAGAGTCCCAATTGTGCCGTCGCCTTGGATGCCTTCGTTTTGAACCCGCACTCAGCAGGTGGGTGCCCTATTCCCGCTTTTGTAAGTCCCCTAGCCAGAGGCGTTTACGCCGCAAGGAAATCCGGGCTCCCGAAGGAATAATGTTAGGTCAAAATGTCAGGTGAAACAACGAACACATTAGGACTCTTCTGTTATTGATAGTATAGTATCATATCCCGCCTGCCAGTATCAAGGAATAAGGGATAGGTAATTACTCACTTTTTTTCAGGTTAAGCTGCAGGTGAAGGTCGTTCAGCTGTGCCTCGCTTACTTCGCCGGGTGCATTGGTCAGGAGACAGCTTGCACTTGCCGTTTTCGGGAAAGCGATCGTATCCCTCAGGTTCGAGCTTCCGGCCAGCAGCATCACAAGGCGATCAAGGCCAAGCGCAATGCCGCCGTGCGGAGGAGTACCGTATTCAAACGCTTCGAGCAGGAATCCGAATTGCTCCCTTGCCTCCTCCTTGCTGAAGCCAAGAACAGAGAACATTTTTTCCTGGATCTCGCGTTCAAAGATACGCAGTGAGCCTCCGCCGAGCTCATATCCATTCAGCACAAGGTCATAAGCCTGGGCCTTTACCTTTGAAGGATCAGTATCAAGGTATTCCAGGTCTTCGCGGTTTGGCATTGTAAATGGATGGTGGGCAGCATAGTAGCGGCCTTCTTCTTCATCAAATTCAAGCAGCGGCCATTCTGTCACCCAAAGGAAATTGAAGAGGGACTGGTCGATAAGTCCAAGCTCTTTGCCAAGCTTCAGGCGCAGGGCCCCAAGTGCGTCAGCGACGACGCTTTTCTTATCGGCCACAAATAGGAGCAGGTCTCCTGTCTCGACTCCCAGCAGTTCTTTAATAGCTGCCTGCTCTTCCTCTGCAACAAATTTTGCAATCGGCCCTTTTAAGCCTTCTTCTTCTGCTTTCAGCCAAGCCAGACCCTTAGCACCATATCTTGAAGCAAATTCTGTCAGCGCATCAATGTCCTTGCGGCTGTATTTGGAGGCAGCGTCTTTCACATTGATTGCCTTGACTTCCCCGCCGGAAGAAATCGCACCTGCAAATACTTTGAAGCCTGAATTGCTCAGTGTTTCAGAGAGGTTGACCAGCTCCATTGCAAAACGGGTGTCCGGCTTATCAGAGCCGTAGCGGTCCATCGCTTCCTGATAGGTCATGCGCTGGATGGGCAGTGTGATATCAATGCCCTTAACCTCTTTCATCACCTTCGTCATCATCTGCTCTGTCATAGAAATGATGTCTTCCTGGCTCATAAAGCTTGTTTCAATATCGATTTGCGTGAATTCCGGCTGTCGGTCTGCACGGAGATCCTCATCACGGAAACAGCGGGCAATCTGATAGTATCTTTCAATTCCGCCCACCATTAAAAGCTGCTTAAAGATTTGAGGAGACTGCGGCAAAGCATAAAACTCGCCAGGATGGACCCTGCTTGGAACGAGATAATCGCGGGCTCCTTCAGGTGTACTCTTCGTCAGGATAGGCGTTTCAATATCAAGGAAGCCCTCGCTGTCCAGGTAATCCCGGATTGACTTTGTCACCTGGTGGCGCATCTTGAAGGTTTCGAACATAACGGGGCGCCTGAAGTCAAGATAGCGGTATTTCAGTCGCACATCTTCCGATACATCTGTCTGGTCAGCGATCACGAACGGCGGTGTCTTCGCTTCATTGATGATTGTTACTGCTTCTGCACTGACTTCAATCTTGCCTGTAGGCAGGTTTTCGTTAATTGTGCCAGGTTCCCTTGCAACAACCTTTCCTTCCACACTCAGTACATATTCATTCCTGATTTTTTCAGCTGCAGCGAGAGCCTCAGGGGAAGTTTCAGGATTGAACACTACCTGTACCAGTCCCGTGCGGTCCCTTAAATCAATGAAAATCAATCCGCCCAAATCACGGCGTTTCTGAACCCAGCCTTTGAGTGTAACTTTTTCACCTATGCTTTTTTCTGTTACTTCTCCGCAGAAATATGTTCTCCCAAACATACATTAACCCCCTATAAGCTCTTTTAATTGGTCTATGAATGAATCCAGGCTGACTTCGGTCTGATCACCGGTTTCCATGGACTTCACATTGATCTTGCCTGCTTTCAATTCATCTTCCCCAAGGACGGCTACATATTTTGCGTTCATGCGGTCAGCTGCCTTGAATTGTGTTTTGATCTTTCTGTCCAGATAATCTCTTTCTGCGGAAATACCTGCCATGCGCAGCTTATGCAGGAGGCCGACAGAATAATCCTTCGCCTCTTCCCCAAGAGCCACGAGATAGCAGTCAATTCCTTCATTAACAGGAAGCTTGATACCTTCTGCCTCCAAAGCTGACAGAAAGCGTTCAATGCTGAATGCAAAGCCGATGCCCGGTGCTTCCGGTCCGCCGATTTCCTCAGTCAGGCCATTATAGCGCCCTCCGCCGCAAAGAGTCGTGATCGCTCCGAAGCCTTCAGCATCACTCATAATTTCGAAGGCAGTATGGTTATAATAATCCAGGCCGCGCACGAGATTTGGATCGACCGTAAAGTCGATGGATACATCCGCCAGGTACTGCTGCACTTTCTCAAAGTACTTCTTTGAATCTTCATTGAGAAAATCGAGAATGGAAGGGGCAGTCTGCATCAATTCGTGCTCTCTGTCCTTTTTGCAGTCCAGAATCCTCATCGGATTTTTTTCCAGCCTGTTTTGACAGTCAGAACAGAACTCTCCGATCCTCGGCTTGAAATGGGCAATCAGCGCCTCGCGGTGGCTGTTCCTGCTTTCTTTATCGCCCAGGCTGTTGATGACCAGCTTGAGCTTCTTCAGTCCCAGTTCTGTGTAGATGCTCATAGCCAGGGCAATCACTTCTGCGTCAATGGCTGGATCCGAGCTCCCCAACGCCTCTACCCCGAATTGTACAAATTGCCTGAAGCGGCCTGCCTGAGGGCGTTCATAACGGAACATCGGGCCTGTGTAATAAAGCTTTACAGGCTGATTGGCATTGCCATGCATCTTATTTTCGACAAATGACCGTACAGTCGGTGCAGTGCCTTCAGGCCTCAGTGTCAGGCTGCGCCCGCCGCGGTCCTCGAAGGTATACATTTCTTTTTGGACGATGTCCGTTGTATCTCCGACCCCTCTCAGGAAGAGTTCGGTATGCTCGAAAATTGGCGTCCGGATTTCCTGGTACTGAAACCTGCTGCACAGCTCTCTCGCTTTTCCTTCAATATACTGCCACTTTTCCGATTCTCCAGGAAGGATATCCTGGGTACCCCTCGGTATATTCATTGCCATTTCCTGTTTCCTCCTAGCATTCCTATGTATACTAACAGGGCACACCGGGGACATGCTGCGCTTTTTAAATGCAAAAAACTCCCGTCCCTTGTATTCCCATACAAGGGACGGGAGTTAGATCCCGTGGTGCCACCCTAATTGAAGGCATAACCATCATGCACTTCCACTTTTACAGTTAACGCCTGTCAACGTTCAGCCCCTACTAAAACGGTCCGCTTTTTCAGGGAGAATCCTACGGAGTGTTCATTCATCAAGCTGCCATGCAGAAATGCTTTCAGCCCAGGGCATTTCCTCTCTTTTCACACATTTCTCAACTACTGTTCTCCATCATCAGTGTTCAATATGAATAGTGATTTTATTTATCTAATCATAAAGACCATTTCAGCCATTGTCAAGGGGTAAAAGAGACGGTGACAGTATTTCCGGAAGGCTCTTTCCCCTGTGCGGCTGCACCTCTCTAGGAACGCTCAAGCTTCCTCTTCAGCTTCCTGACATCCCCGATGCTGAGGCCGAATTCCGAAGCAAGTTCGTACATGCCGGAACCCTGCTCCTTCTGGATGAAATCGTGGAAGTCCACTCCAAACAGCTGATTTCCGTTCTCATGGGCATGCATGCCCTTTTCTCCAAATCTCATCAGACCACCCTACCCGAAAAGTTTTTTATTCTTTCAGTATGTCTTGAAAGCCTCTTAAACATTCCCTTGGCAGCCAATTAAATTGCCTTTTCAGCTAATGGCTAAAATTGGACAGCAAAATTCCGATATTAACAGCAGGGGTTTTATGTTCTAAAATAGAACTTATATTTATACACTCCATGATTTTGCAAAAGGAGGGGACTTTTTGTTAAAAAGCAGCAACATATTACTATTTCTATGCTTCATCCTTTTAGCAGGGGGAGTATGGAGGCCATCCGAAAGCACTGCCGCATCCGGCGGAACAGCACTGATCGCAGACAGCGGAGTGAATATCCGCGGCGGCCCGGGGCTCAGCTATTCGATTGTCAAACAGGCAGCCAAAGGGGACCGGTATCCGATCCTGAAGGAAAGCGGGGACTGGCTGCAGCTCAACCTTGGCGGCGGATCGACAGGATGGGTTGCGGGCTGGCTGGCAGTGAAGGAAGCTGGAAAGAAAGAATCCGCCTCTGTATCTTCAGGCGGGACTGTCACAGCTGATGGATTGCGGGTCAGGTCAAATCCCGGTACAGATGCCTCGGTCATAGCTGTCCTGAATAAAGGGCAAAAGGCCGGCATTATTGAAAAAGAGGGAAATTGGGTCAGGATTACCGGCTCATTCGGAAATGGCTGGGTCTCCGCAGATTTTATCACAGAGGGAAGCAGCAAAGCCGAAGCAGCTTCGGCTGCTGAAGGAACAGTCACAGGTGATTCATTGAACGTCAGGAGCGCTCCCGGAACACAGGGCACGGTCCTCGGGAAGCTTCAAAGCGGTGACAGGGTCAGCATTGTATCCGATAACGGGAGCTGGACAGAAATTATCTTCCGCGGCAATCATGCATGGGTGAGCAGCGAGTTCATTTCTTCTTCCAAAAGCTTAAGCCAGAACCCAAGTGCCGGCAGCAGCGCGAAGCCATCAGGAAGACTGACGGGAACAGTTACTGCCCAGACCTTAAATCTCAGGGATACAAGCTCCTTGAATGGGAAAGTTCTCGGATCGGTTTCAAAAGGCGAAACCTATTCAATTATTGAAGAAAAGAACAATTGGGCAAAAATTGAGTACAAGCCCGGTTCATATGGCTGGATAGCAGCATGGTATCTCGATAAGTCAGAGGTTTCCCCTGCAAACGGCAGCAAACCGGCAAAAGGCAGCACCATCACCATACTACATAACGGAACAAATATCAGGAAAGATGCCAGCACAGGAAGCTCTGTGCTGCAATTGGCCAACTCAGGGGAATCGTTCGAGGTGCTGGGCCGTGAGAAAGACTGGTACAAAATCAGCTTGGACGGGAAGGCAGGCTATGTAGCCGGATGGATCGTTTCCTTGAGCGGAAGCTCGCCCCAGATCGAAAAGCCGGGCGCAGAGCTTCACCTGCAGGGGAAAACCATCGTCCTTGATCCCGGCCACGGCGGCCGCGACAATGGCACAACCGGAGCGCGGGGAACCCAGGAGAAAACTGTTACCATTCAAACAGCCCAGCTTCTGTACAGCAAGCTGAAAGCTGCGGGCGCCAATGTAATCTTAACAAGATCCACTGACACCTATATCCCGCTCAGCTCGAGGGTCGGCTCCGCATCATACCATAATGCCGATGCTTTCATCAGCCTGCATTATGACAGCATAAATGACAAAAGTGTCCGCGGCATGACGGTTTACTATTATCATGGATTCCAAAAGCCTCTCGCCGAGAGCGTCCACAGCTCCCTGGCCGCCCAGACGAAGCTGAAGGACCGCGGTGTGCGGGCCGGCGATTATTTTGTCATCAGAGAAAATAATAAAAATGCCATTCTCCTTGAATTAGGCTATCTGAGCAACCCGGCAGAAGAAATGCTCGTTACCTCCCCTCAGTATCAGGAGGCAGCTGCAGCCGGCATTTATCAGGGCCTTGCCCGGTATTTTAAAAGATATTAATGCGATAGAGAGATCCTTCAAATTGAAGGTCTCTCTATTTTTTCAAAAAAAAAAAACAGCCTTCTCAGACTGTCATTTGCTTTCTATTATCAGTGTGACCGGTCCGTCATTCACCAGGCTGACGTCCATCATGCTGCCAAACTGCCCTGTTTCTGTTTTAATGCCCTTTTCCCGGAGAAGCCCATTGAACGCCTCATAGATTTGAAGGGCATGGTCAGGCCTGGCCGCTTCCATGAAGTTTGGCCTTCTTCCTTTACGGCAGTCGCCGTATAGAGTGAACTGGGACACAGAAAGAATTTCTCCCCCAACATCCAGCAAAGATCTGTTCATCTTGCCCTCTTCATCTTCAAATACGCGGAGATTGGCAATTTTATCAGCCAGATATTCAGCATCTTTCACCCCATCCTCATGGGTGACGCCCACTAGCAAAACAAATCCGCGGGAAATGCTGCCTACAGCCTTTCCTTCTACAGTCACACTCGCTTCTTTGCTTCGCTGAACAACTACTCGCATTTTGTATACCCCTTAGTTCATGATACGTCTGACAGAATAGATGTCAGGAATCTGCTTGATGCGGTCCACAACTTTCTGCAGATGGCTTACATTTGTGATGCTGATCGACATATTGATGGTAGCCATTTTATTGCGGTCCGATTTGCCAGACACTGCAGATATATTTGTTTTGGTTTCATTGACGGCCTGCAGCACTTCGTTCAGAAGGCCGCGGCGGTCATAGCCGTTGATTTCAATCTCGACATTATATTCTTTTTTATCATTGAGGCCTGTTTCCCATTCAACCGGGATGAGCCTTGCTTTGGCATCGGCAGTATCAATATTGGTACAGTCTGAACGGTGGACAGACACCCCCCTGCCTTTAGTGATAAAGCCGACAATTTCATCTCCCGGCACTGGATTGCAGCAGCGGGAAAGTCGGATCAGGAGATTATCAATCCCTGAAACCCTTACGCCAGATTCCCTTTTCTTGACAGAAGGGAAGGATTTCAATTCCGAAACGGCATTGGAGATATCGGTAACCTGCTCCATATCACGCTTTTTCCGCCATTTTTCGGTCAGACGGTTTGCGACCTGCAGAGCCGTGACGCCATTATAGCCGACGGCGGCATACATATCCTCTTCACTGGCAAAATTGAATTTTTCAGACACTCTCCGGACATTCTCGGCAGTCAGGATTTCTTTGATGTCAAAATCCATATTGCGGATTTCTTTTTCAACCATCTCTTTGCCTTTTTCGAAGTTTTCGTCCTTCTGCTGCTTTTTGAAAAATTGGCGGATTTTATTTTTCGCCTGAGTCGTCTGGGCAAGCTTCAGCCAATCCTTGCTCGGCCCATAGGAATGTTTGGACGTGAGAATCTCAAGGATATCACCGGTCTTCAATTTATAATCCAGAGTGACCATTTTTCCGTTAACCTTTGCACCAATTGTTTTATTGCCGATTTCGGAGTGAATCCGATAGGCAAAATCAATCGGGACAGACCCTGAAGGCAGCTCGATGACATCTCCCTTTGGCGTAAATACAAACACCATATCAGAAAAAAGGTCAATTTTCAGCGATTCCATGAATTCTTCTGCATTCACGCTATCATCCTGAAACTCGAGGATTTCCCTGAACCATGTCAGCTTTTCTTCGAAAGAAGAGCCTTCATTGACAGTTTTGCCTTCTTTATATGCCCAGTGGGCCGCAATCCCGAACTCTGCGATTTGATGCATTTCGGTTGTGCGGATCTGCACCTCAAGCGGGTCGCCCTTTGGGCCGATGACCGTTGTATGCAGAGACTGGTACATATTCGCCTTCGGCATGGCGATATAATCCTTGAACCGCCCGGGCATAGGCTTCCAGCATGTATGGATGATGCCCAGGACAGCATAGCAGTCTTTAATGCTGTTGACCACAATGCGGACCGCAAGCAGATCATAGATTTCATTGAACTGCTTATTCTGAAGCGCCATTTTCCTGTAGATGCTGTATATATGCTTCGGCCGGCCGGAAAGATCGGCTCTGATGGACACTTCATCCATCTTGCCTTTCATTTCGCCGATGACTTCCTCCAGATAGAGCTCGCGCTCGGCACGCTTTTTCTTCATCAAGTTGACAATCCGGTAATACTGCTGCGGATTGAGATAGCGGAGCGCCGTATCCTCAAGCTCCCACTTGATTTTCGAGATACCTAGGCGGTGGGCAAGCGGCGCAAAGATTTCAAGCGTCTCATTCGATATCCTGCGCTGCTTTTCAGCAGGAAGATGCTTAAGCGTCCTCATATTATGGAGCCTGTCTGCAAGCTTAATCAGGATGACCCTAATATCCTGGGCCATGGCAACAAACATTTTCCGATGGTTTTCGGCCTGCTGCTCTTCCTGTGATTTGTATTTGATTTTCCCCAGTTTTGTCACGCCATCGACTAGCATCGCAACTTCCGGATTGAATGCCTCTGAGATATCAGCCAATGTGACTTCCGTATCCTCTACAACATCATGAAGAAAACCGGCAGCAACTGTCGATGGATCCATTTCAAGATCGGCCAGGATCCCTGCCACCTGGATTGGATGGATGATGTATGGCTCCCCGGATTTCCTATATTGTTCACGATGGGCATGTTTCGCAAATTCATAGGCCTTCCGTACGACTCCGGCATGCTCCTCATTTAAATATTCTTTTGTCCTCTCGATGACTTGATCGGCGGTCAAAACCTGGTCGTTCGCCATAGAATCACCTTTATCTATATAAAGTTTAATAAGAATCCAAGCTTGCCCGGATTCTCCCTAAAATCTCCGTTTACAACCATTCAATTAATGATAGAACTGAAAAAAGAATGATTGTTACTATTATCGAAAAAAAAACCGTGGATGTAAAGGGATTGGAAGTTATTTTTATATGGAATTGAAGATTTTTGTCGAAAAAGCTCTTTTTTTGCCGGATTCTTCTTATGTTTTATTGTAAACTTTGCAGAAAAGGAAAAGCGGCGCACTATGTTGATAGTGCCCCGCTTTTTTTAAACAATTTTTTCAAAGACTATGCCTCAGTAGTTCATTAATGTAAGGATGTCATATCCGTCAAGCTTGCTACGGCCGTCAAGGTAGGTTAATTCGATCAGGAAAGCAATCCCGGCGACAACGCCTCCAAGCTCTTCGACAAGCTTGATTGTTGCGTCACTAGTGCCTCCTGTTGCCAGCAGGTCATCTGTGATCAGGACGCGCTGTCCTGGTTTGATGGCATCTTTATGGATCGTCAGTACATCTTTTCCATATTCCAGGCCATAATTGACTTTGACCGTCTCGCGCGGAAGCTTCCCTTCTTTCCTGACAGGTGCAAAGCCTACGCCAAGTGAATAAGCAACAGGGCAGCCGATGATAAAGCCGCGTGCTTCAGGCCCGACTACAAGGTCAATTTGCTTTTCTTTCGCATATTCAACGATCTGGTCAGTCGCATATTTATAAGCATCGCCATTATCCATAAGCGTTGTGATATCTTTGAATCTAATCCCGGGCTTCGGCCAGTCTTCCACTATTGTTATATATTGTTTCAAATCCATTCTTCCATTGCCTCCTCAGTATGAACCGCCCCTTGAAGGACTGCATCGAACCAGCTTTTCAGCTCCTGGTATGAAGAATACAGCAAATCGTTTTCAAGGGTGTATTGTGCATGCTTCCTTTGATATGTCGGGGATTCTGTCAGGTCCCGCTTGTTTGCCTCTTTATTAAGGGCCAAGAGCCCATTTTCCATTTTAGCAAAGTCCAGCTCAAAAAACACCTTTGACATAAAATCAATTGTTTCCCTGCTCCATCCTTTATGCTTGGCAAGCTGGTCCCCGAATTTTCTTATGTCGAATTGGCCTCTTTTGGCCAGGAATGAATAAAACCACTTAAAATGGTCCCTGTTTGGGATCGTGCTGAAATACTCGCTTTCTTCCTTATAGAAGTGGGCATAGATCCTGGCAGGGGCTTTGCCCTGAAGGAGCTTTTCCAGCATCTGTTTTGAAGGAGGCAGATCTGCCAGAACTATATGCTCTTCTTCAATCACCAGAGCTTCCGCTTCCGTTTCAGAGCTTATGAAGAAAGTTGCATCTTCCGGCAATGAAGGAATCTTTTCCCGGCTTTGGCTGTCAAAGCATATCCACTTGGTACTTGATTCAGGAAGGAGTTCCTTTAGCTGTTCAAATCTCTTGATTCCTCTCAGATCAAAAAGCTGCCATTCGGCGACAGATAAATCGTGCAGAAAAATTTGCGGTTTTCTTATATTATTCCATTCATTTATAGATAATTCACCAATTACGGATATCCGGGAATCTGCCGAGATATGATGGAACAGCTCCCCAAGGCCGAATCCGATTCCGTCCAATGCGGATGAACCCTCGCCAAGTGCCATTTTAAGATGATTCTGGCCGGAGCCTATCTTTCGCATGCTGGCAATGGGGGCATCCTTGATCAGGACGCGCGGTTTAGGATTGTCCATTCCAAAGGGGGAAAGAAGCTGCATTTGTTCTATCGCAGGCAGGCTGACATCTTCAAGGCTTACCTCGGCATCGAGGCTTGCGACCGGTATGAAATCCTCGTCACTGAGCTGCTCTTTCGCGAGGCCGTTGAGCCTTTCCCGCAGCTCCCCCACGTCGCCAAGCCCAAGCGTCATCCCAGCAGCCATCGGATGGCCACCAAAATGGGGCAGGATGTCCCTGCAGGCTGACAGATTTTTATACAAATCAAATCCGGCAATGCTTCTGGCAGACCCTTTTGCCGTCCCCTTTTCTTTATCAAAGCTGAGGACGATGGCCGGCCTGTAGAATTTATCGACAAGCCTTGACGCTACAATGCCGATCACACCGGCATTCCAGCCTTCCTTCCCGATAACGAGAACAGCATTTTCCCCTGCCGGGTACTTTTCCTCGACTTCTTTGATTGCCTCTTCGGCAATCTGGCTGACAATGGACTGCCTCTCTTTGTTCATGCTGTCAATTTCTTCAGCAATCATAGCTGCTTCTTCCCGGTCATCTGTCAGCAGCAGATGGACGGCCGGATCTGCGCTGTCCAGCCTGCCGGCAGCATTCAACCTTGGAGCAAGCATGAACCCTATGGTTTCTTCATCTACTGCAGCCTGCTCCACATTTGCCAGCTTGAACAGCGCGAGCAGGCCGGCCCTTTTAGTCACCTTCAGCTTCTTGATCCCTCTCTGGACAAGGAGCCTGTTCTCTCCCTTCAGAGATACCAGGTCGGCCACGGTTCCTATAGCAGCAATTTCCAGAAGCTCCTCGGGGATATTTCCCAATAGGGCGTGAGCTACCTTAAAGGCCACGCCCACTCCGGCAAGCTCACGGAAAGGATAAAGGCTTCCCTCAAGCTTGGGATGGATGATAGCCAGGGCCTCCGGGAGAACCGGACCGGGTTCATGGTGGTCCGTAATGATCAGGTCCATGCCCAGCTCTTTGGCAATTGACGCCTCATGGACTGCTGATATGCCGGTATCCACCGTAATGAGCAGCTTGGTGCCAATTTCGGCCGCATGCCTGAATGCTCCCTCATTCGGGCCGTATCCCTCCGTAAACCGGTTAGGTATGTAGAAATCTACATTGGCACCCAGGCTGCGGAGCGTTATCATCATAACAGAGGTGCTTGTGACTCCGTCTGCATCATAATCCCCATATATTAAAATCGGTTCATTTTCGTTTATCGCTTTATTTATTCGTGAGACTGCAGCATCCATCCCGGCCAGGAGAAAAGGGTCGTGGAACTCCCCATTATTTCCGTACAGGAAATCCTGTGCCGATTCAGGAGTATCGAGCCCCCGATTCACTAATAATGATGCCACAATTGGACTGATTTTCAATTCGCTGATCAGTGTGTCAGCTTTATCTTTATCCGATTGACGAACAATCCATCTTGTTTTTGACTTTAACATACGTTCACCCCTCAGCTTTTCTATTATACAAGAGGGCGTACCGGGATTCAATGAATTCCTGGGGTGTACAATCAGCAGAAAATAAAGGAAGCAGCAAGGCTGCTTCCTTCTAATGAATATCCCTTTTTAAATAATCTTCGTCACTGTCTGCTGCAGCTTCGGCGCTTTCCTTATCGGCGCCAGCCTTAAGAGCGGCGTTCTCTTTCTCAAGGGATCTGACCTTCCGCTGAAGGGCAAATACCCTGAATACACCTACTAGCCCGACGATGAGGCCGCCCATCAGCACTGAACCGAGGATGACCAGTATAAGCGGCCATTCACTTTCCCCAAAAACATAGTTGACTGTAACAGGATCCACATTAATAACAGCAAATACCGCGACAATAAGTGCAAATAGAATCCCGAATATCAAGGCCCACTGAACTTTCACTCCACATCTCTCCCATCTTTAATCTGGATTGCCGGGATTGTAAGGGTTGATATGCACAAAGACATTATGCACATTTTTCTCCTGCATCAGCTTCTCTTTTACTTCCTTTCCTACCCGGTGCCCCTCTTCGACTGTCATATGGGGGTCTACGGCAATCTTCAGGTCTATGATGACATAATGGCCATGCTCCCTTGCATGAAGCTGGTTGATCTCTTTCACTGCCGGAACAGACAGAACTGCTTTCCGCAGCTCTTCCGTATCCTCATCATGAAGCACATGGTCCAAAGTATTATGAATCGATTCTTTGCCGAGTGACCATGCCATTTTTATGACAAGCAGCGAGACCAGCAGCCCTGCAACAGGATCTCCGTATTCCAGCCATCCGATCCCGGCTTTTCCCCCGATGACAGCTGCCCCTATCCCCGCCAGGGCGGCAATGGAGGAATAAACATCAGAACGATGCTCATATGCATTGATGATTAATGCATCGCTATTAAGCTTTTTTCCCAATTTATACTTATAACGAAACATTGCCTCTTTTACAACAATGGAAATAAGGACCGCGGCAATAGCAATAGCCTTGGGCGGCTCGATTGGATGGAAAAAAGCCTCAAAGGAAGATTTGCCGATTTCAAACCCCACAAGCATCAGCAGGACAGCAACGATGATGGCTGCAATCGATTCAGCTTTTCCATGTCCATAAGGATGGTCTTCATCAGGCGGCTGCTTGGCAGCCCTGAGCCCAATATAAACGGCAAATGACCCCGCAATGTCTGAAGCAGAATGGACCGCATCCGCGATCAGTGCACGGCTGTTGGCATAAACCCCCACTCCATACTTGAGGATTGCCAGCACAATATTTCCCACAATCCCGATCATAGCCGCAAATTCAGCCTGTTTAAAACGATCTTTGTTAGTATCCAAGTCTCAACTTCCTTCCCCGCATTTTTATACTTATAGTGTATCCGAAAATCGGCAATCAAAAAGCACTTAAGGGCTAAAACAGGAAAAAACACAGGAAAGGTTTTCCTGTGTTTTTTCTTAAGCGGATCAGACCTGCGGCTCGTCTGATGCTTTGCGTTTTACTTTTTCTGTTTTGATTACGCCTTTTTTCTTCAGCTCTTTATTTTTCCATACCAGCCATAGCTGGGATGCAATGAAGAGTGAGGAATATGTTCCGGCTACAAGGCCGATAAGCAGGGCGAATGAAAAGCTGCGGATCGATTCGCTGCCGAAGATGAGCAGACCGACAACCGCGATGACAACCGTAATGACGGTGCTAACTGATCGTCCGAGTGTTTGCCTTAAGCTCTGGTTGACAACATCAGCGATATCATCGAAGGTTTTAAGCCTCTTCTTCTTCTGCATGTTTTCGCGCATTCTATCGAACGTTACGATCGTATCATTGATTGAGTAACCCACAATTGTCAGGATTGCCGCAATGAATGTTATGTCCACTTCAAAGCGGATGATGCTGAACAGGGCGATGATGAAGAATGCATCATGGAGCAGAGCTATGACAGCTGCAAGCGCCATGTAAATCTCAAACCTGATTGTTACATAAATGATGATGCCGACAGACGCAATCAGCAAAGCTTTGAAAGCATTCTTCGCAAGCTCTTTACCAACGGTAGGAGAGACGGTGCTGACATTCGGCTCCTGGCCGTACACATCATTCATATGAGTCTTCAGCTCAGCAATCTTATCCTTGCCCAGCGGATCGGTGAATCGCGCTACGCCTATATTCTGGTCATCTCCTGAAATGATGATATCATCTGTTTCAAGTCCGACTTTACTGAGTTCTTCCTGAATTTCACTCTTATTCACTGATTGCCCCGCTGTGATTTCAACCCGCGTACCCGCTACGAAATCGATGCCGAGATTAAGCCTGAATACGGATAAGGCGATGATGCCGGCAACAGCCATGGCAATCGAGAAAATAAAGAACTTCCTGCGATGCTTTACAAAATCGAAACGGTCATATTTTGTAGGCAGGTCAAGCGTATCATAGTTTTCAGCAATATCTTTGATTTCACTCTTTTTGACTCCAAACCAAGTAGGCTTTTTCGTAAAGATCCTGCTGTTTACCCATAAGCCAAGCAGCAGACGTGAACCATAGACAGCTGTGATGAAACTGGCCAGAATGCTCAGGATGAGCATGGTCGCAAATCCTTTAACCGAGCTTGTCCCATAGAGGAAAAGCACGACAGCGGCAAGAATGGTTGTGATGTTGGCATCAAGGATTGTGGACAGGGAGTTTTTGTTTCCTGCCTGGAAGGCGGACTTGACTGACTTACCAACCTTCAGCTCTTCCTTGATCCTCTCATAGGTGATGATATTGGCATCAACGGCCATTCCGACCCCAAGAATCAGTGCTGCAATTCCCGGGAGAGTCAGTACACCATTCATCCAATCAAAGACAAGCAGAATCAGATAGATGTAAATTGACAATGTTATAGTTGCAATAAAACCTGGGAATCGGTAAAACGCAATCATGAACAGGAAGATGACCAAAATGCCGATGATACCGCCTGTAATGGTCTTCTGCATGGCATCTTCACCGAACTTGGCACCGACACTGGTGGAATATTCCTCCGTCAGCTCAACTGGAAGCGCCCCCGCCTTCAGCAGGGAAGAGAGTGTTTTTGCTTCTTCAAGAGAAAAATTTCCGACGATTGAAACTGTATCCTGGTTGAATACCTGGCTGACCTGTGGTGCAGAAAGGTATTTTGGATCTTCTTTCTGTGACTCTTCTTTGAAAGAATCGCCTTCTTCATAGTCGAGCCAGATGACCAGCAGGTTATTTGGCGCTCCCATATTGACAATTTCCTGTGTGACTTCCTTGAACTTCTCGGCACTCTTCAGCGTCAAGGAAACGCTTGGCTTGCCGTTTTCATCGAAAGTCTGTTTAGCTCCGCCTTCTACAAGGTCAGACCCATTCATCATTTCACGGTCATTGACATCCCTGAATGACAGATTGGCTTCTGTGGAAAGCATCTCACGTGCCTGGTTTTGGTCTTTTACACCGGCCAGCTGGACGCGGACCCTGTTGTCGCCCTCAATCTGGATGATAGGCTCATTTACACCAAGGGCATTGACCCGGCGGTCGAGGGCCTCAGCTGTGCTGTTTAGCACCTCTTTTGTGGCTTTCTTTCCATCCTTGGTCTTTACATCGTAAAGTACCTCAAAGCCGCCCTGCAGATCCAGGCCGAGCTTGATATTATTCAGTATGTTTTTGGTTGTGCCTCCCATCAGACTGCCGATCAGAATGACAATCAGGAAGAAGGCGACAATCCTGCTGCGCTTTACCATTGTGCTGTTATATCCCCCTTAAACTTCCGGCCCCTGCAGGCATGCCCTCTTTCAGAGCATGCTGCAGCGCCGGGTGCTGCTTGCAATCTTTAAGCCTGCTCCGCTTTACTGCGGGCAGTCTTTTTCTATAAATAGACCGAAAAAACCAACATATCCATTATGAAATAGAATGGAATGGCTGTCAATTTGTCCCTTCATAATAAACTGGCTCTTACATTAAAAAAATGAATTGTACATACCGCAACAGCCGCTTACAATCCTATCCTCACTCAAGCAGCTTCCTTCTGTCTTCCTCACTCAGCTCGCCAAGGCCTTTTCCTTTAAATGCCTCGACTGTCGCATAGCTGAAATAGTCAGCCGCTTTCACTTCCAGGATACCGCCCACTATTTCGAATAGTCTGGCATCTTCATGCGGTTTCCGCCATTTTTTTTCAGTCAGATACCTCCAAAGCTCATCTTCTGCAACAGCTCCATAATTCAGCAGCCGGAATTCCTCGAGCTTGCTTTGCAGTGCAGGCTGAACCTGCCGGCGAAACTTTTCATATACATGGCCTTTCATCACTAGGGCTCCTCTCCCGCAGTTCTATCAAAAATAGAAAAATCAAGAACTTGTCATGCTTTGTCCTAATCGCGGCATATAGTTAATTGTATATGATTATACCTATTTTGAGAAGGCAGGGAACAGGATGTCTAAGTTTTTAAAAGGAACGATTATTTTACTGGCTGCCGGCCTGGTGACAAGGGTTCTCGGATTCATAAACCGTATTGTGATTGCCCGCTTCATCGGTGAAGAGGGTGTCGGCTTATATATGATGGCATTTCCCACTCTGATCCTCGTCATTACAATTACACAGCTTGGCCTGCCAGTTGCCATCTCCAAAAATGTAGCGGAGGCAGAAGCCAGGGGCGATACGGCAAAAATCAAAAAAATACTGGCTGTATCTCTTGCTGTGACCATTTCTCTATCTGCCATTTTCACGCCGGCCTTGTTTCTGCTCGCTCCTATATTGTCTGAAACTCTTTTCACTGACCCAAGGACACATCTGCCCTTGCTGGCAATCGCCCCCATCGTGCCGATTGTAGCTGTTTCTTCTGTCATAAGGGGATATTTCCAGGGAAGGCAGCAGATGAAGCCCGCAGCATATTCACAGGTTCTTGAGCAGATCGTGCGAATCGGGCTTATCGCCTTGCTGACGAAGGCTTTCCTGCCTTATGGCATCGAGTATGCCGCTGCAGCGGCAATGTTTGCATCTGTAATCGGGGAACTGGTTTCACTGGTTTATCTTGTGGCAGCTTTCAAACTGAAGAAAAGGTTCAGGCTGAGAAAAAATTTCTTCGGCTATGTCCAGTCCGGTAAAAGCACCTTCAGCGATTTGATGAAGATTGCTCTGCCGACTACGGGCAGCAGGATGATCGGATCGATTGCCTGGTTTTTTGAGCCTATTGTTGTCTCGCACAGTCTTGCGCTTGCGGGAGTAGCCGCCATCGCCGCCACAAAGCAATACGGGGCTCTGACAGGCTTTGCCATGCCGCTGCTGCTGCTGCCGTCTTTCGTCACCCACTCCCTTTCTACCTCGCTTGTGCCTGCAATCAGCGAGGCCAACTCGAGAAAGGATATGAAGCTGATTGAACACAGGCTCCAGCAGGCACTCCGGTTCTCTTTTATTACAGGGGGAATGGCAGTCGTGCTTCTCTACGTTCTTGCCAGCCCTTTGATGGAGGTTATGTATGGAAGTTCAAGCGGAGACCAGTTCATCAAACTGATGGCTCCTTTCTTTCTGTTTTACTATTACCAGGGACCGCTTCAAGCCACCTTGCAGGCACTCAACCTCGCAAGGGCCGCCATGATCAACAGCCTGATCGGGTCAATCGTAAAAATCGCCGTCATTTTTCTCCTAGCCAGCCAGCCGGCATTCGGCATCAATGGGGTGGCTCTCGGCATCCTGGTCGGCTTTGTTCTTGTCACACTGCTTCATTTCGCAACCGTACTGAAGACCATTTCATTCACTTTTTATATCATGGATTATGTGAAAACCTTTGCTGTCATGGGCCTTGCTGGCTGGGGTGGCCATGCTTCATTCAGCATGATGCCGGAGGAGATGCTTCTGGCCTTCAAGGTTATGATATCCACGCTGATCATGGGCATACTGTATCTGATTTTCCTGCTCATCTTCAGGCTGATTACAAAAGAAGATCTGCGGCGGATCCCGGTCATCGGCCAGCCTCTTTCAAGGCTAGCCTTCAAATAAAAAAATAAAAATGGCGTCCTGAACGCCATTTTTTTGACCATCTTATTTTTCATCGATGGGATCAATATAAAGGTTTCCGTTAGAGTAGCTGCAAAAAGATATCTGCTGTATTTCATCATAGCCTTTTTTCTTCAGCTGTTCTGCCAGCCACTGGCGCGATTTATGGACTGAAGCAAGATTGGCTTCCTGAAGGTTTCCGTCTATGATCAGAGGATGGTCTATGTCGCTGCCTTTCATATTGTCCTTTTGAAACACAGAAAGCTTGCCTGAAGGCTCCAGGATCGCAAATTCGACGTCTGCTATATTTTTAATATCTTTGTCCCGCAGCTGGGTGAGAAGATCATCGAAATTATATCGCTGCTGCCTCATCGTATTTTCATCGATTTTCCCCTGATTGATGATAATAGAGGGCTTGCCGTCCACGATATCCCTGAATTTTTTGCTTTTGAGTGATAGGATGGCCAGAACGATTTGTATAACCATGAGGAGCATCATCGGAAGTATGTTCTTCACCAGGCTGCCGTCAGGATTTTCAATCGCCACCACTGCCATTTCGGCAATCATGATATATACCACTAAATCCAGCACGCTCAGTTCGCCTATTTCCCTTTTGCCCATCAGCCGAAAGATCAGGAGGATGACCCCATATAAAAAAAGTGTCCTCGCAATGATTATCATATATTCCGCCAAAACTGCCTCCTCCTCTTTCATCACATTCCAACATTAGTATGCTTCACGTCCAGGACTGTCATTAAGAAAGCTTTTTCCATTTGGCACTGATGCTTAGCCCCTCCATTCAGGAGGAAAAAGCCCGCTATTATGCTAAATATTTAATTCTAAAAAGCAGCTGCTGCGAATATGCTTGTACTAGGATTTATCGTTTGAAGGGAGAGGAAATCAATGGAAGAATCCAAACATATGGGGAGTGCGGTGCTATACGGGATAGGGAGCATCTTTATCATTGCGATTGCCAGCAGCCTGGTGTTCTCGCTGCTCTTGAAGTTCACTTCAATGGATGAGTCATCCATAAAGCTTCCCGCTGAAATCCTGGCTTTCATTTCACTGTTTGCCGGCGGCTTCATTTCCGGGGGAAAAGGAAAGCAGAAAGGATGGCTGCTGGGGGGGCTGACTGGCGCCATATATACACTGGTCATTTTCCTGTTCCAATATCTCGGGCATGACAGCCTGTTTTCCGCGGAGCAGACCATTTATCATACGTGTTTCCTGCTGGTCTGTATGATGGGCGGGATCCTGGGAGTCAACATGTCTTCAAAGTCAAGGGCAGCATAGATGCCTAAACTGAAACGCAACGGTTTTCTAAAGCCATAAAAAAAGAAGCAGAACAAGGTCTGCTTCTTTTTTATTATGATTTTGCCAATGTTGTTTCGGCTGCTGCCCGCACTTCCCTGATCGCTGCGCGATCATATGTAAGTCTGCTGCCGTCACCGCATTTGATGACGATCTTATCTTCATCGATGGCATCGACAATGCCATGGAGGCCGCCGATCGTCACAATTTTATCTCCCTTTTTCAGATCCGACTGCATCTGCTGCACAGATTTCTGGCGCTTTTGCTGCGGACGGATAAGAAGGAAATAAAATAAGATGAACATCAGTAATAATGGTCCTAATGTACCTAAAATATCCATTCCTTTTTTTCACCCCTTTCGTGTATCAGAAATTTTTCGCATCCGGTTTATTGAAACCGTAACGTTCGAAAAATTCTTCTCTAAAATCACCCAGGCGATCTTCGCGGATTGCTTGTCTAACCTGTTCCATTAAGTTTACCAGAAAATAAAGGTTATGGTAAGTTGTAAGTCGTATGCCGAATGTTTCGTCAGATTTAATCAGGTGGCGTATATAGGCTCTGCTGTAATTACGGCATGTATAGCAGTCGCAATTTTCATCAATCGGGCCAAAGTCGCGGGCAAATTTGGCATTTTTAACGACAAGGCGCCCGTTGCTGGTCATCAGTGTTCCGTTGCGGGCAATCCGAGTCGGAAGGACACAGTCGAACATGTCGATGCCCCTGATGCAGCCATCAATCAGGGAATCCGGAGATCCAACCCCCATCAGATAGCGCGGCTTATCAGCAGGAAGAAGCGGCGTCGTGAATTCCAGCGCCCTGTTCATGACATCCTTCGGCTCACCGACAGAGAGTCCGCCCACTGCATAGCCCGGGAAGTCCAGAGATACAAGGTCACGGGCACTCTGCTTCCTTAATTCTTCGTATTCTCCGCCCTGGACAATCCCAAAGAGGCCCTGGTCATTCGGGCGTTCATGGGCATTCAGGCAGCGCTCAGCCCAGCGCGATGTCCGCTCAACTGATTTCTTCATATACTCATATGTAGCCGGATAAGGAGGGCATTCATCAAAAGCCATCATAATGTCAGAGCCAAGTGCGTTCTGGATTTCCATCGCTTTTTCCGGTGAAAGGAACAGCTTATCTCCGTTCAGATGGTTCCTGAAGTGGACTCCTTCTTCTTCAATCTTCCTGAATTGGCTGAGGCTGAATACCTGGAAGCCCCCGCTGTCTGTAAGGATGCTGCCATTCCAATTCATGAATTTATGGAGGCCGCCTGCTTCCTTGATAATATCATGCCCCGGGCGAAGCCAAAGGTGATAAGTGTTGCTGAGGATGATCCCGGCACCCATGCCTGCCACTTCCTCCGGCGACATTGTCTTAATTGTGGCCAGTGTTCCCACTGGCATAAAGACAGGCGTTTCAAATGAACCATGCGGGGTGTGAACCCGGCCGAGCCGCGCCCCTGTCTGTTTGCATGTTTTAATCAATTCATACCGTATTGCTGTCAAGTTATTCGTTCTCCTTCCGTTTCCATGCTAGATGATCAGCATGGCATCTCCAAAGCTGAAAAAGCGGTAGCTTTCCTTCACTGCTTCATTATAGGCGTTAAGCACATTTTCCCGTCCTGCCAGTGCACTGATCAGCATGATCAGCGTCGATTTAGGCAGATGGAAATTGGTAATCATCCCGTCAATTGCCTTGAACTCATAGCCAGGGTAGATGAAAATGCTTGTCCATCCACTTCCAGCCTCGAACCTGCCTTCATTGGCGTCTGCAATCGTCTCTAGTGTACGTGTTGAGGTAGTGCCGACAGTAATGATCCTGCCTCCATTTTCCCTGACCTCATTCAAAAGCCTTGCAGTTCCTTCCGTGACCTGATAGTACTCGGCATGCATACTATGCTCATGGATATCCTCGACACTGACTGGCCTAAAGGTTCCAAGCCCTACATGCAGGGTAATAAAAGCGATATGCACACCCTTTTCCCTGATTTCATCCAGCAGTTCTTCAGTAAAATGAAGCCCGGCGGTCGGGGCAGCAGCCGATCCCCTTTCTTTGGCATACACAGTCTGGTACCGTTCGCGGTCATCAAGCTGCTCTTTGATATAAGGCGGCAGGGGCATCTCTCCAAGCTGTTCCAGCACTTCATAAAAAATGCCTTCATAGTTGAATTTCAGCAGCCTTCCGCCCTGCTCTTCTGTACCAGTGCAGACTGCTGACAGTAGGCCGTCCCCGAATTCGATCCTTGTTCCTTCCTTGACTCTTTTTGCCGGTTTAATGAGCGTTTCCCATACATCGCCTTCCTGCTGTTTCAGCAGCAGAACCTCAATTTTGGCGCCGGTCCCTTCCTTGGCGCCGAACAGCCTGGCAGGCAGAACTCTTGTATCATTGAGCACAAGGCAGTCGCCCGGATTCAAATATTCGGGCAGATTTTTAAATGTTTCATGCTGCAATGCCCCATCTTCCTTGTCGAGCACCATCAGCCGGCTGCTCGTTCTATCTTCTAGAGGAGTCTGGGCAATCAGCTCCTCTGGCAAATGAAAATCAAACATTTCTACTTTCATGGTGTTTCACCCTATCTGTTTTTTTAACTCAATTTTATTTTTCCAGTAACAGCTTCAAGCCTCTGGCAGCTCAAGGTTAAGGTGATGGTAGACAAGGTGCGTCACAATCCTTCCCCTTGGGGTCCTTTGTAAAAAGCCGATCTGAAGCAGGTACGGTTCATATACATCTTCGATTGTATGGGATTCTTCCCCGATTGTAGCGGCTATCGTCTCAAGCCCGACAGGACCGCCGCGGAATTTCTCTATAATTCCTCTTAATAATTTATGGTCAATATGATCCAGCCCTAAACGGTCGACCTGCAGAAGTTCGAGAGAATCATGGGCAAGGGCTGCATCAATACTGCCGTCGCCCTTGACCTGGGCAAAGTCCCTTACCCGCCTCAGGAGGCGGTTGGCGATCCGCGGGGTTCCCCGGGATCTCCTGGCAATTTCAGAAGCCGCCAGATCGTCAATGCCTGTTTCAAGGACATCGGCCGTCCTTGAAACAATATTTTTGAGCTGACTCTCATTATAATACTCAAGGCGGCAGAGAACACCAAATCTGTCTCTGAGCGGTGCTGATACTGAACCCGCCCTTGTCGTTGCCCCCACGAGAGTGAATGGAGGGAGATCGAGCCTCACAGACCGCGCACTCGGGCCTTTCCCGATGACGATATCAAGGCAGAAATCCTCCATCGCCGGATACAGCACCTCTTCTATCGAACGCGGCAGCCGGTGGATTTCATCGATGAAAAGAACATCACCCGGCTCAAGCGCAGTCAGTATGGCAGCAAGGTCCCCCGGCCTTTCAATGGCGGGACCGGCGGTTGTCCTGAGATTAACCCCCATCTCATTGGCTATGATGCTGGCCAGCGTCGTTTTTCCAAGACCCGGGGGGCCGTATAGCAGGACATGGTCCAAAGTCTCTCCGCGGATCCGGGCAGCCTGGATGAAGACCTCCAGGTTTTCCTTCACTTTATCCTGTCCGATATATTGCCTCAGAGTCTGCGGCCTCAAGCTCTGCTCAAAGGAGACATCCTGAAGGTCCGCTTCACCTGAAATGATCCGATCTTCCATAAGCTGTATTCACCCCTTGGCTGCCGGGCGCTGCAAAAGGAGACTTCCGTCCTACTTAAGCAGCAGCTGCAAGCCTTTTTTAATATATTCATCTGTTGTAAGCTTCTCTTTTTCCAATGCCGGTTTGATGCGCTTGACCTCTTTTTCCGAATAGCCAAGAGCCCTGAGTGCCAGGATGGCCTCCTCAAGAAGAGCAGCGCTTCCTGTAGCAGCAGGCCTGGCTGCATCAGGATTGAACAGATTGGGAAAGAAGTCCGGAATCGCCTCCTGAAGCTTGCCTTTCAAATCAAGTATCATCTGGCGCGCCGTTTTTTTGCCCACTCCCGGGAATTTGACCAGGAACGCTTCATCTTCGTCCTCAATCGCCTGGACGACCTGAGCCGGCTCTCCGGATGCAAGGATCGCAAGGGCTCCTTTTGGCCCGATGCCGGAAACGTTCAGCAGCTTTGTAAACAGCATTTTTTCCTCACGGGAATGGAAGCCGTATAAAGCGAAAATATCTTCCCTTACATAATGATAGGTGAAAATCTGGATTTCCCCTCCCTGCTTATTTGAATAGCTGAATGGGTTGGGTGTGCTAATCTGATAGCCTAATCCATTATTTTCGACCACTATATATTCAGGGCCGATAAATTCGACCGTGCCTTTTATATATTCAAACAAATGTCTCGCTCCCCAAATTTTCTGTACCTCATTCTATCATACTACAAAGATTTGCCGAAGAAAAAAGTTGCAATTTTCAGGGTTATTTCTATATAATGGGAGAGGTTTTAAAAAATGACTGGGGGTCACCGAATTGAAGAAACTATTATCTCTTTTAGCAATTTTCACACTATTATTTGCCGTTGCAGGCTGCTCTTCAAATGAAGATGAGGGCAAAGAAGAAAAAGCTGCTGAAGAAAAGACAGCTGAACTGAATGATGCTGCTAAATCAAAGATCTATAATAGCGTCCGCATTGCGGAGCTGAAGGTAAACGAAGTATTCAACAAAGAAACCGCTGCTGACGAAGAAACGATCGTCATCAACTCAAGCTTTGCAGATGAAAGCTCTGCATCCGCATTCCTTTCAAAATACTACAGTGAAGATCTGGCAAAAGAAATGTATGCGCACTATGCTACAGACCAGAAATCTGAAGATGGCAAGATGATAGTCAATACTGAGCCGTTCTTCAATCCTTCTTTCCTTGACACAACACAGGAAGACGTTAAGATTGAGGGCGATGCAGACAAAGCCACTGTGACAACTGCCGAAAATGCAGCTTATACAGTGGAAATGCAAGACGAAAATTATGTAATAACAGGCTATGAAAAGTAATGAAGCCGGCCCTGGCCAATTGGACCAGGGCTTTTCTATCTTCACTCTGCTTATGCTACTGGCCGCTTCCGCTTTTTGAATAAGACTGGAAGGCCTCCAGCACCTCCACATACCTGTTCTTCGTCATGATTGGGATGCCCTTTTCAAGCTGTTCCCTTTTCTTGCTTTCAAGCTTCCCTATATCAATCTGAAAAAATGACTGGATGATTCGGCTTTTGTCCGGCCTGCCGTTATAGATGGTCAAAATGCCTTCATCCGTCAATCCAAAATACCCGTTCGATTTTAATAAAGGTGAAATGTCGTCCACCTGCTGGCGGAAAACCATTTGGCCTTCATCCATTTCAACCAGCTGCCATTCGTCATACTTGGACCAGAAATCCTCCAGGGACCACACGGTTTCCTGAATTTCTTCTTCGCTCATTTCCCCGTCGAGATACACTCTCTCCAGTATGACTGAGAGCTCGAGCGGGCCGCTTTCAGATGCACGCACCAGGATTCCTGTTTCTGTACCTGCAATTACAGCAAACCATACAGCTATCAGGAGAAATGAGGCAAGCAGCCGGATTGGATTGGTTCTCATAACAGATCACCCCTGGTTTGGTTTCCAAAACTTTATTTTTATTGTTTCCAGCTTCACATTAAATATGCCAATTTTTTTAGGGATAATAGGAGCTTCAATTTTAGAAAAACAGCCTCCTCAGCATGGATAACATTAAAAGGAAAGCGACGGTAAATAATATGACGACCAGAATTTTTTCCTGTTTATTTTCTTTTTTCAACTCCTTGTCCTCCCTTTATTTTTTTATGTAAAGAAAAAGCAAAGCCGCAGCTCTGCTTTTTCAAAAATCAGCGGCCATTGCCATTGAGCCTGTGCCTGAGCGAATGGAACATATCCTTGATGTCCAGGTCAATCTGCTCTCTTGGCCCGCCATCCCGCAGGTCATTGTCTATATTGCGGATGCGGCTGAAGGTGCCTTCGTCCGCAACCACTGTACAGGATCTGCCCCGCAGATAAGGGGACACAGCCTGCTGTATGTCCTGCTTTGTCTCCTCTTCCCTGCTGTAGTCGGCCAGATCGACTGCAATCAGGACATCGCTTCCGTAAACGACAGAACGGACGTCTTCCACATTGCTGACGGCTGCTGTTTCATCGCCTATCTTTTCCGCAAGCTGCCCTTCGTAAGCCGTATAATAGGATCTTTTTGCTTCCCTTGTATTATCATCAAGATGCCCGTGGTAGTTGGCATCACTGTGGCTGAAGCGATTATCATGCTGGTAGAAATTCTTATCATAGGCTGCAAGCGGACTGGACGGATTCTTATCCCGGTCCATGCCTGCCCCAAGCGACTCTGTGCGATGACCCGATTCAGAAGCTGTATCTCCGCCGTTTCCTCCCATAGCGCAGCCTGCAAGGCCAAGGCTTAATAATGCTGCAAATGGTACTGCCAGAAATTTCTGGTTCAAGCGGGTGACCCCCTTCGCCAATTTTGAGCTGTGCTCATTAATAGCTTTCCGGCGAAGGTTTGATTTCATCCTGAAAGTTTTGTCCAGCTAATCAGGCAGGTCATTCGCAAGGTCCATCAGCTCTTTGATGAAAGCCTTCCTTTCGGTAAACTGCCCTGCAGTCATATCGAGCAGCTGCCTTGTTTTATAAGGATCGTTGTATGTCCTTTCTCTGACTAATCTGTTCCATTCCCGGAAAATGTCGGAGGGAAACGCCAGAGCAAAAATAAACCCCTTTTTGCTGAGATACGGAGACAAAACATCATACTCTCTCAGCGCTTCGGCAGACCAGCCAATAAACGGCAGGATCCGGTTGGCATATTGAAGATAGTCCATGCATACTGCTCCGATGCTGATTAAATCAAAGTCGATCAAATGGACTTTACCGTTTTCATCCCTAAGAAAATTATGGTGGGCCACATCACCGTGAAGGACTGTTTCATTTTCAGCTTCAAAAAATGCTTTTTCCCGCTCCATGCCTTTCAGGGACCAATCCGCCCAGCCCATCAGCTCTTCAATCATTTCTTTCTGGACGAAAAATTTAACCACTGGCTGATTGTTCAGAAACAGCGCTGCCCTTTCTCGCCATTTTTCAATCTGGCTGAAACGCGGCAGGACACGATCATAGCGACCGGCCACCTTCGCAGCTGTTTGGTGGTACCGGCATAACAGTTCAAGTCCGGCACTGCGGTCAGCTTCATCATGATAAGAAAAAGAGTCACCCGGGACAATGTATTTCATGACTCCATAGTAATACATCCCATCATAAAGCGGCTGGACGGATGACACTGTTTCAAAGCTGCAGGCAGAATCAAAACCTTCTTTTTTGAGGGAAGAGGTGAAAGCCTCCTGAATTTTAAGGCGCTGATAAGAGGAATACCCTTTCACCACATACATGTCCTGCCCGGTATCAATCAGCATGACATTGTTTCTGACCGGTGAGAGTTCTTTAACGGGAAAAGGGAGGATTTGGCGTAAATAGGAGAGGAGACGATTGCAATAAGAATCGTCTCCCCAGCTTTTAACCATTAAATTCATAGCTTTCATCGTCAAAGCGCGGCATTCCGAATGCCTGGCCGCCCATCGGGCCATATCCCTGCGGCTGGCCCATGTATGGCGATTGGCCGAAGCCCATCTGCTGTCCATACTGAGGCTGGTACGGGGCTCCATAGCCCATTTGCGGCATGCCCATCCCCATATGGTGCATTCCTGGCTGCATACCATGGTGCATGCCCGGCATCATCTGCGGCATGCCTGAGCCGCATCCGCAGTCATCAGACATTCCCTGGACGCCCTGCTGAGGCATGAGCGGCATCTGGGCTTCGGAAGGCATGAGCGGCATTTGGCTTTGCGAAGGCATTAATGGCATTTGGGCCATAGAAGGAGACTCATATCCCTCCATCGCTCCCTGTACCATAGGCTGCTGAGGATATCCGTATGGCATACCCGGTTCACAGGCACCATAGCCAGGGCCAGGCATTACTGGTGAAACCGGGTGAAGGCAGGCTGGGTACGGAGGAAATGGATATTGCTGCTGCATGGCAGGCATGGTCTGCGTCGGCTGGAGCGGAAGCTGCTGCTGGGACATAGGAGATAATGGCAGCTGCTGCTGCTGATCTGACATTCCCATTACACCTGTAGGCTGGGCATACATCGGATTCGTGTTTGCCATAGGCATAAAAGATGAAGATTCTTCATAATGGTGCTGCATCTGGCCGGCACCTTCCATTCCAGGCATCATGCCGTATGGCATCTGCTGCTGGTATGGCATCTGCTGCTGGTATGGCATGGAAGCCCCCTGAACCTGTGGATAATGGCCAGGCTGCTGATAACCATGCCCCGGGTTCACCGGAGATCCTTGATAATAGTTTGGCTGATAAGGATACATAGGCTGTTTATAACCTCCTTGCAGCGGCATCTGCGCTGTTTCTGGACTTTCCATCTCAGGGCTTTCTTCACCAGCCGGTTTAATGCCGGGAAGAATATTCATTGGCTTCGGCGGCAGCTGCGGCTGCTGCTTTGGCATGGTGATCGGCATCTGGGCTGCCGGCTCTTCCAGAGGCTTCGGCTTGTATTCCTGTTTCGGCATGGCCTTTGGCTTTG
Organism: Bacillus sp. AG4(2022); assembly: GCF_031844465.1. NCBI lineage: Bacteria > Bacillati > Bacillota > Bacilli > Caryophanales > Bacillaceae > Bacillus > Bacillus sp. AG4(2022). Next base: position 332,195 of record NZ_JAUZVH010000005.1, on the reverse strand, counting down.
GCTGCGGTTTAGGGGCAGGCATGTTCATCATATAGTAATTGTTGATATCAATATCCGGAATGATCGGCTGCGGCATTTTTGGAACAAAAGGTGCTTTCGGCTGTTCCATCTTTGGAGCCGTCACCTGCGGCTTTGGTGCTTCTTTCTTTGGCTGCGGCGCTTCCACAGCCTGCATTGGCTTTTCTTTTGCAAAAGGATGCTCTGTTGTTGGCATTTCCTTCTTCGCGCCCATATTGATTTTTGCTTCAGGAGACATTCCCATCGGGGCTTCTTTCTTTATACTTCCCCCTGCTGTAGGAACTTTTATCTTCATCCCGGGCATAATCATATCAGGGTTGCTGAGCTGCGAATTCATCTTCTTCAGCTCTTCAAAGTTCACGCCGTACTTCTTGGCGATCTTCCAAAGAGTATCCCCTTTCTGTACGATATGGATCTTCACTCTGATATCCCTCCTATGCATAAGTCCATACATTGTATGACGGAATGGGCAAATTGCTAATCATTATCAAAAAAACTTATGCGGTTCCGGATAAACTTTGCGCCTCAAGCCTTGCAGCCGTGCCATGCATCAATTGAAAAACTAAATAAAACAGTCCCTTCGTCTTCAATGATATGAATGGCAGGCTTGCCATATAACAAGGAAGAAGAGGGACTGCTGAAAACCTCCGATATTTATTTGTCAGGACCGTGCTAGCATCCTTTCAAGGGCAAGCCTTGCATTGGAAGCAACAGGCTCCGAAACTGTGATCCTGTTCACAGCATTTCCTTCCGCCGCCATCTCAAGCGACCAGGCCAAATGCGGAAGGTCGATTCTGTTCATGGTCAGGCAGGGGCACATATTCGGGTTGAGTGAGATGATCTTTTTGTCCGGATGGGATTGAATGATCCTGTTCACAAGATTCATTTCAGTCCCGATTGCCCAATGGGTCCCCGGAGCTGATTTTTCGATTGCCTGGATGATGAAATTGGTTGATCCGGCCAAGTCAGAACGTTCGACTACCTCTCTCCGGCATTCAGGATGCACGATGATTTTCATGCCAGGATAGTCTGCCCTGACCTGCTCGATGTTTGCCACTGTAAAGTTTTCGTGGACAGAGCAGTGACCTTTCCAAAGGATAACCTTTACTTCCTCCAGATTGCCTTCGTATTCAAGAATTTCAGAGATGGGATTCCAGACGGCCATTCTGTCAAGCGGGATAGCTAGATTGAAGGCTGTATTCCTCCCAAGATGCTGATCTGGCAGAAAAAGCAGCCTTTCTTTTTGTGTAAACGCCCACTCCACCATTTCTTCTGCATTCGACGAGGTAACGGTGGCCCCTCCATGTGCACCTACAAATGCTTTGATCGCAGCTGTTGAATTTACATAAGTCAGAGGCAGCATCGTATCGCCGAACATGGCAGATAGCCGGCTCCACGCTTTCTCAGTCTGGCGGATATCGGCCATATCAGCCATGGAACAGCCAGCCCTCATATCAGGCAGGTAGACCTTCTGACTTTCTGTAGTCAGGATATCCGCTGTCTCAGCCATAAAATGGACCCCGCAGAAGACAATATGCTCTGCGTCTTTATTCTCAGCAGAGAGCTGGGCAAGCTTCAGCGAATCTCCGGTAGCATCGGCAAATTGGATGACTTCATCTTTCTGATAATGATGTCCGGGGATGAAGAGCTTCTTTCCAAGCCTGCTTTTTACAGCCCGGACCCTTTCCTCAAGCTCTTCTGCTGACATTGTTTTATATTTTTCCGGCAGCATCACTGCCCCTTGCTCTGCTATCTCAAAAATATTCATCCTTTTACCTCCTGAAGCATTTTGACTTTCACACTGATATCCAGCGATTTGACAGAATGTGTGAGAAAACCGAGCGAGATATAATCAACATCTGTTTCCCCATAAGCGGCAAGTGTCTCCATCGTAATCCCGCCTGATGCCTCTGTTGTGATTCCTTCCGGGACGAGCGGCAGCCATTCCCGGATTTCTTTTGGTGACCGGTTGTCAAACATGATGACATCCGCCTTCACTTTAACCGCCTCAAGCACCTGTTCCTTCGTTTCTGTTTCAACCTCTATTTTCACCATGTGGCCAAGTCTCGACCTCACCGCTTCGACAGCATTAGAAATACTCCCTGCGAAGGAAATATGGTTATCCTTGATCATGACAGCATCATACAATCCATACCGGTGGTTAAAGCCTCCGCCTGTACGGACTGCATATTTCTCCAGCATCCTCAAACCCGGGGTCGTTTTTCTTGTATCCGTGATCCTCGTGCGGCTTCCGGCCATTAACTGTACGGCTTCATTTGTCCTTGTTGCAATCCCGCTCATCCGCTGCAGCAGATTCAGGATAACACGCTCCCCTTTCAGGAGGCTGTGAACCGGACCGTTCACCCTTGCAAGAGTCTGGCCGGCTCTTATCTGCCCGCCGTCCCTGGCGATTAAATCAATATCAATGCTGCTGTCCAGTAAAGGGAAGCCTGTCAAAAGGATATCAGCTCCGCAGAAAACGCCATCTTCCTTGGCCAAAAACACAATCTCCCCCTGCTCTTCTTCCCCAAATATTAATTCACTGCTCACGTCCCGGTCCCCGATGTCTTCAAGAAAAAATTGTTCAAGTAGCTGCCGCAGCTTTAATCTGTTCATTTTCCCCATCCTCTTCTTTTTGATCTTTCTGCTGGATTATTTGTACTCTCAGCCATTTCTGGTCATCCTCAAATGGAAAGTCGCTTCGGAAATGCCCTCCTCGGCTTTCGGTCCTTTTTAAGGCCGCTTCTGTGATGAGCCATGAGGCAATCAGCATGAAGATAACCTTCATATCCTCCCGGCGATACCCTTCAAGCGAAGCGCTGACCCACTTTTCCGCTCCAAATCTCTGCAGCCATTCCCTTTGTGCAAGAAGGCCGGAGGCGGTCCGGACAATCCCGGCATTCATCATCATTCGCTCTTTTATTTCCCCGATATTGGGCAGGTATGGCAAAGGGCGGGAATCTTCTGTCTCTACGCTCCTGGATCCCGCCTCATTGGGCTGCACCGGACATGATAAGATATACCGGGCAAGCTGCCTTCCAAAATAAAGTCCTTCGAGCAAAGAATTGCTCGCCAGCCGGTTCGCCCCATGGACACCTGTACAGGCAGCCTCTCCTATGGCATAAAGGCCGCTGACTGACGTCCTGCCGTCCAGATCGGTCCTGATTCCGCCCATCAGGAAGTGGCTGCCGGGAATGACCGGCAAAAGCCCCCGTTCAAGGGATATCCCGTTTTCCCTGCACATCTCCGTTATTGTCGGGAACCGGGAAGCGAAATTCCCGATAGAGGTAATATCAAGAAAAATGTCAGTTCCGCTATTTATATACTCGAAAATGGTTTGCGACACGATATGGCGCGGAGCCAGATCCTTCATAGGGTGGACGTTCTCCATGATCGCGCGGCCATCAGCTGTGACAAGCCTTGCGCCTTCGCCCCTCACAGCTTCAGAGATCAAGCCTGCGCCTTTTCCGCCGATTGACAATAATGTTGGATGAAATTGAATAAACTCCATATCTGCAACCTCTGCCCCAGCCCTGTATGCCAAGGCGATTCCGTCCCCCGTGACAGTTGCGGCGTTGGAGGTATAACTATACAGCTGGCCGCAGCCCCCTGTTGCAAGCACAATGTGATCTGCATAAAATTCAGCCTGTTTCCCATCCTGCCCTATGCCCCTCACCCCATAACAGCCGGAATCATTTGTCAGAAGATCATAGACAAAAAAGTCTTCAATGATCAAAGCTTTTTCATTTGTTTGTCCCAGTAAAAACCCTATCAGCTTTTTTCCTGTTGCATCGCCGCCTCCATGGACAATCCTTTTTTCCCGGTGTGCCCCTTCCATTCCCAGGAGAAGCTCCCCGGCTGTACTTCTGTCGAATGAACAGCCGGATGCAAGCAATTCATTGATCAATCCGGGAGCGGCTTCTGTCATACGTCTTGCTGCGTCCTCGTCATTATGCCAGCGGCCCGCTTCCAATGTATCTTTTAAGTGAAGAGAAGGGCTGTCCTTGCTGCCAAGAGCTGCCGCTATGCCGCCCTGGGCCATATAAGAATTGCTATCTGTCGCTTTAGATTTTGTGAAAATAATCACATTCATATCACGGCTGAGCTCCTTTGCCATTTGCAAAGCCGCCACACCGCTTCCAATGATAATCACATCGGTGCGATTTGCCATATTTTCTTCCTCCTGTTTTACAGGTGTCTTGACACCTATATTTACATAGAATTAAACTTATGACAAGTGATTTTTAATATTCATAGATTGGAAGCTGGTTTACGATGAAATATTTTGATTATGCTGCGACGTCTCCATTAGATCAGGATGCGGCAAATGTATATGTAAAAGCGGCCGGGGAATATTTCGGCAATACAGGCAGCCTGCATGACACCGGCAGCCGTGCAGCTTCCCTTCTCGAAAGCTGCCGTTCCCAGCTGTCCCTCATGCTCGGTGCCGAGAAGGAAGGGATTTTTTTTACAAGCGGGGGAAGCGAGGGAAATTTCCTTGCCATCCATGCACTGCTTTCTGCTGCGGAAAAGAAAGGAAAGCACATCATAGCAGGCAAGGCAGAGCATTCTTCTGTCCACAGTACACTCAGGCGGCTTGAGGAAGAAGGCTGTGATATAACACTCCTGCCTTTTGATGAAAAAGGAAGAATCAGAATTTCCGACTTTGAAGCTGCTATAAGGGAAGATACAGTGCTGGCTGTCATTCAGCACAGCAATTCCGAGATCGGGACCATCCAGCCAATGATGGAAATAAGCGCACTTTGCCGGAATAATGGAATTCTGCTGCACAGCGATATGGTCCATTCTTTTGGAAAAATGGAGCTGGCCGGCATTCTTGGACATGTCGACAGCCTTTCAATTTCTGCCCACAAATTTTACGGACCGAAAGGAGCTGGAGCTGTATACATCAGACCCGATCTTTCCTGGAAGCCTTATTATCCAGGCAGTTCGCATGAGAATGGTTTCAGGCCCGGCACTGTAAATGTCCCAGGGATAGCGGCTATGACAGAAGCCGCAGGCAAGGCATACAGCACCATGGCTGACTTTTCGGCGCTTGCTGACAGGCAGAGGAAAGAATTTCTTGGCGTGCTGAAAGAGGCGGACCTGCCTATTTCAGTATATGGTTCCGGCTTTTCCGGGGAGCAGCTTGCCTCTACGGTCGGGCTTGGGATCAGCGGGATTGAAGGACAATGGGTGATGCTTGAATGCAATCGGAGAGGATTTGCGATATCAACAGGAAGCGCCTGCCAGACAGGCATGCAGAATCCTTCCAAGACCATGCAGGCGATGGGGATAGAAGATGCTGCAGCAAAGGAATTTATCCGTATTTCCTTTGGGCGGGATTCTTCCTTTGAGGAAATCAGAGAACTTGGCAGCACAATTGCCGGCATCATCAGGGATTACAGCCGGCACAAGCCTGCCGCTGAATGATCGCTTTCAGGAAAATGCTGTGTTAAAATGGTTCATTATAAAAGGTGTTAGGAGAGTTTTGTATGAACGGACAGAAAAAAGTTCTGGGGGATGAACGGCGCTCTATGCTGCTGGATCTCCTGAAATCCCGCCAGGAGCCAGTCACAGGGAGCGAGCTTGCCAGAAAAGCGAATGTTAGCAGGCAGGTCATCGTCGGCGATATCACTCTTCTTAAGGCAAAGAATGAGCCGATCATTGCCACCAGCCAGGGATACCTCTATCTTCAGCAGGTTCCTCCCGCCCAGCTGTTCGAACGGACGGTCGCCTGCTCCCACTCTCCAGACAAGACAGAAGAGGAGCTGAATCTGCTTGTAGACCACGGGGCAACTGTTAAGGATGTGAAGATTGAGCATCCTGTATATGGGGACCTCACAGCATCCATCATGGTTTCCAACCGGCGGGAAGTCAAACAGTTTTTGGAAAAAATCAGGAAAACCAATGCTTCCTTCCTCTCAGAGCTTACCGGAGGCTTTCACCTCCATACCATCACTGCTCCTTCTGAGGCAATTCTGGATGCTGCAGAACAGGCCCTTTCGGAAGCTGCTTTCCTCGTTGACCTTCCGTAGAGCGGATGTTCATCCTAATACGCAAAAAGGCCGGGCTTCAGCAGCCCGGCCTTTCTTTTAGTAATTAATGCGCATTGGACGCCTTATCCCTCGTTTTCCTGCCAATCTGGTAATACGGATAGCTTCCCAGTATTTTCACTCCGCATCCCAGCGCTTCCAGCTCTGCTACCGCTCCCGGTATCAGGATATCATCGGCTTCCATATCAATATCAATGATGAAAAAATAATTGCCAAGCCCCGTTTTCATCGGCCTTGATTCAATCTTGGTCAAATTCAGCTTTCTCCAGGCAAATGCAGATAAAACCTGATGAAGCGCACCTGCCCGGTCTGAGGGCAAGGTCGCCATAACGGTCGTTTTAAAGCCCAGCGCCTTTGTTCTATCAAGCTTGACAGGCTTTTTCGAAATAACAGCAAAGCGGGTGTGGTTATATTGAAAATCATGAATATCCCTTTTTACAATAACCAATCCATATTCCTCTGCCGCGAGTTCATTGGCAATGGCGGCTGCCTTCATTTCCGGATTCTCTTTCACAAATTGAGCGGCAGCAGCCGTCGAGGTCATATTTTCTGACGGGATGCCCCTCAAATCCTGGTGCAGGAATTTATGGCATTGGGCGATTGCATGTGAATGGCTGTAAATGATTTCAGTATCCTGCCACTCTTCTGCATGCTCCGGATGCACCATCAGATGCTGGCTGATTGGAGCCGTTATCTCCCCGCAGATCGGCAAATCCACTTCATGAACCAAATAATCCAGCGTAATATTGACAGATCCTTCAAGCGCATTCTCAATCGGAACAACCGCAAAGTCAATTTCTTCATTCAAGACCGCGTCCATGCAGCCTGGAATGGTGCGGTAAGGGATAGATTCCGTCTCCGGAAACATCGCCCTTACTGCCAAGTCAGTGAATGTAGCCTTTGGCCCAAGATAGCCTGCTTTCATAGTCAATACTCCTCCCAAACAAATCCACAGTTCTTTTTATATACTTTAACACTTTACACTGTGTATGTCCTTAGTTTTCAAGATGGGAATGGATAAAACTCTACAAACCTGCAGGGGATGCCGCCCGGTTTTAAAAAAAGGCGCCGGGAATATGGCTATGCACCTGATCCCAGCACCTCTACTTTTTCAACAAATTCCAATTTTCTCAGCCTGGCCAAAAGCTCATCGATTTCAATTCCCATCCCGCTCGTATTGAGAGACATGGTGACATTCGCCCTGCTTTGCAGAGGGATGGTCTGATGAATCGTTAAAACATTGCAGCCTGAGGATGCAACAATCCCAAGCAGCTGAGATAATGTTCCTGACCTGTCCTCCAAATGGAAAAACAGGGTGATAAGCCGCTCTTTGATCACGGTATGAAAAGGGAAGACCGTATCCCGGTACTTATAGAAGGCACTTCTGCTCAAGTCGACCTTCTGGACAGCGTCCCACACCGATTCCGCTTTCCCTCTATCAATCATTTCCTTCGCTTCAAGCGTTTTTTTCATGGCTTCCGGAAGGACATCTTCACGGACCAAATAAAATTTCCTATCTGACTTATCCTGTCTCATTCCTTTCACCCCTTCGCGTAAAGCAGTGTCTATGTATGTATAATTTTTCCTTGAAAAAGCCATGAAGCCTGCACCGGCCCGTCACGGTTCCGGCGCAGCGGCTTTATATGCTATTCAACAAATTCAAATTCAAACTCAAGCAGCTTGATCGTGTCGCCATCCTTGGCTCCGCGTTCCCTCAGTGCCTCGTCCACGCCCATGCCCCTCAGCTGGCGCGCGAAACGGCGGACCGATTCTTCCCGTGAAAAATCGGTCATCTTGAACACTTTGATGACAGCATCGCCGGAAAGGACGAAGCTTCCGTCCGGATCCCTTGTGATTACAAACTCAGTCTGAGGCTTTTCATGCTTATAGACAACCCGGTTAATGCCATTATCCTCTTCTTCATCTTCCATGAGAGGGAATTCAGGCGTTTCCTCGATCTTATCTGCAACAGCAAACAGCAGATCCCTGAGGCCCTGCCTTGTAAAAGCGGAGATCGGGAAAATCGGGTGATCATCAGTCAGCCTGCTCTTGAATTCCTTCAGATTTTCTTCAGCTTCCGGCATGTCCATTTTATTGGCTACAATGATCTGCGGACGCTCTGTCAGGCGAAGATTGTACTCTTTCAGCTCTTTATTGATTGTCAGGTAATCCTCATACGGATCCCGGCCTTCCACTGCTGCCATATCAATAACATGGACAATGACACGGGTCCTTTCGATATGGCGGAGGAACTGATGCCCCAGTCCAACGCCTGAGTGCGCCCCTTCAATCAGCCCGGGCAGGTCTGCCATTACAAAGCTTCTTCCATCTTCTGTTTCAACCATCCCTAAATTCGGGGCGATTGTTGTAAAATGGTACTCGGCAATCTTTGGCCTTGCTGAAGACACAACCGAAAGCAGGGTAGATTTCCCGACGCTTGGGAATCCGACAAGCCCGACATCAGCGAGAAGCTTCAGTTCGAGGACTACTTCCCGCTCCTGGCCAGGCTCGCCATGCTCTGACAGCTCCGGCGCAGGGTTGGCAGGAGTAGCGAATCTGGTATTGCCCCGCCCTCCGCGTCCACCTTTTGCGATGATGGCCCTTTGCCCATGCTCAGTCAGATCTGCTATAACTTCTTTCGTATCCGCATCGGTCACAACCGTTCCCGGCGGAACCTTGATAATCATATCCTTTGAATTTCTGCCATGCTGATTTTTGGACATTCCATGTTCCCCGCGGGATGCTTTGAAATGGCGGTTATATCGGAAATCCATCAGGGTCCGCAGGCCTTCTTCCACCTCAAACACAACATCTGCACCCTTGCCTCCGTCCCCGCCTGCAGGGCCGCCCTTAGGCACGTACTTTTCACGGCGGAAAGCAACCATCCCGTTGCCTCCGTCTCCGCCTTTCACATATATCTTCGTTTGATCGACAAACATATTAAAAACTCCTCCTGTCTGCTGTATGTACACAAAAATGCGAAGCTACAGCAGTAAAAATCTGCTTTGCCCTAAGCAAGGCTCAGCGAATCCCCTTCCGGGCGCACCCAGCTACTCCAATCCCCTGCTGAATGGCATAAACACTTCCAGGGCCAGCTCCTGCTCAGACAGCTCCTCCATCTTCATCCTGATGGCCTGGTGCTGCTCTCCCAGATAAGATCTGATCGATTCTCTCTCTGTTATTATTCCGCTAAAATCAAAAAACAAACGGATTCCATCCTCCTGAGGCTCTATCAATACCGATAAATGGTTATCATGAAAGGGTTTGACCGAATCGTCCAGCCTTGCAAAAAAGGACCTTGTCCAGCTCTCCAGGAACTGGTCATCCAGTTTTCTGCACTTGACATCATCCAGCACCTCATACTCAATCTGGAACGAATGGTTTTCCCAATTGTAGGTAAACAGCAGGGAGGCAAATTGGGGAATATTCAAGTTGGAAAGCTTTGCTTCATTCTGGGCTTCTACAACGATTTCATCGATGATTTCCTTGGCTCTGTCATATTTGCTTAGGGAAAGATTTCCTTTAATTAATTGTATTTTATTCATCCAGTCATGGCGTGCATGCCGCAAAACCTCAACTGTGCTCCAATCTTTTTCCATAAATGCACTCCTACACAATTATTAGTGTCATAAGATTGCCTGCTGATAGTATATCAAAAAAGAAGATGGGAGTAAGCAATTTCCTGTTAAAATTAAGAATTCAAGGCAGCCGGGCACAAGCCGGCGAACCGCGGAAAAGCCACGGCAGCCCGATGGGGGATCCATGCCCTTTCCGCGGTCCACGCTTGATCATCAGCCCTATCGCTGGAATCGCATCTAAAGGAAAAAAGAAAACTCTAACCTGTCGGTTAGAGTTTTCTGTGGTAAGCTTAAGCTTCTTGAGCAGCTGGATAAACGCTCACTTGCTTGCGGTCACGGCCTACACGCTCGAACTTGACAACTCCGTCCACTTTCGCGAAAAGAGTATCGTCGCCTCCGCGTCCAACGTTCACTCCAGGGTAGATCTTTGTACCGCGCTGACGGTAAAGGATAGAACCGCCGGATACGAATTGACCGTCTGCACGCTTAGCGCCAAGGCGCTTAGAGATTGAGTCACGGCCGTTCTTTGTAGAACCTACTCCTTTTTTAGAAGCGAAAAACTGAAGATCTAATCTTAGCATTTGTTTCACCTCCTATTTTTTGAAGGTTATTTTTATGTGCTTGCCATACTCACGCTCAATCGTCTCCAATGAAACAATCATGCCTTCCAGCAGAAGCTGGACTTTCTCTTGCGTCTCTTCAGGAAGATCCTGCGGAATGTCGCATCGGAGAAAGCCGCTGTCTCCCTGTTCGATGTCAGGCTCGACTCCTGTCAGCGCCATGATGCTGTTGATGGCACCGATGGACACTGCAGAAACGCCTGCACATACGATATCTTTGCCATGGTTGGCAAAAAGGGCATGCCCGCTCAATGAAAAAGACCTGACGCGGCCGGCTTCAGTACGAATAATCGTCGTATGGATCATACAGCCAAACCTTATGCGTTGATCTTTTCGATCACAACTTTAGTGAACGGCTGACGATGACCTTGCTTTTTACGATAGTTTTTCTTCGCTTTGTATTTGAAGACAATGATCTTCTTTGCACGGCCTTGTTTTTCAACTTTAGCCGTTACAGTAGCGCCTTCAACTACAGGGCTTCCTACCTTTACATTGTCGCCGCCTACGAATAAAACTTTGTCAAAAGTAACTGTTTCGCCTTCTACAGTGTCCAGCTTTTCGATGAAGATAGCTTGGCCTTCTTCAACTTTGATCTGCTTTCCACCAGTTTCGATAATAGCGTACATGAACTGCACCTCCTTATAGACTAAGACTCGCCAATTGCAGGCGTTTTGCAAAAAGCAAAAACTTGAATACCTGCTCTGAGCGGTTGTAGCTTGGTGCGCTACAAACATAACATAAGAATACTATCATATATTCAGAGAGTGTGTCAATACATTATCCCGGTTTTAAATCAGGAAGCTTTATTGCTTTTTATGCTTCGCTTCAATTTCCTTCAGGCTTCCCAGCTGGCGGATTTCATAAAAAGGAATCCCGGAGTCTTCTGCAGCAAAAAAGAGCCTGAGGCCGCATGTTTCTTCCAGCCTTTTCCGGTGAATGCCCTGCTCGCCCGAAAAAACATCCAAAACATCTGCAGAGAGCCTTATGAGGGCGGCTTCATAATCGCTTCCCCGCAATTCCCAAATTTCCCGCTCAAGCCGGAAGGCCGCTGTCTCTGCACTGACCATCCGCCCAGTCCCTTCACAGGCAGTACACTTGACCGTAAGCGATTCAGAAAGGGCAGCACGCGTCTTTTTCCTTGTAATCTGCAATATGCCTAGCGGAGTGAACCCGACGATCCTCGTCCTCCGCTCATCTTTGCGGAGCTCTTTTTCCATCACCCTTGAAATATGCTGCCGGTCTCTTTCCTCTTTCATATCAATGAAATCAATCAGAATCATGCCGCCGATGTCCCTGAGCCTGATCTGCCTTGCAGCCTCTGCCGCCGCCCATTCATTAGTCCTGAGAACCGTGTCGCGCAGATTTTCCCGGCCGGAGTATTTTCCTGTATTCACATCGATGACAGTCAGAGCCTCTGCTTCGTCAAAGATAAGATAGGCGCCGTTATCAAGCCAGACGATTTTTTTTAGCGCCCTATCGATTTCCTGGTCAAGATTATAGGCAGAGAAAATGCTTTCCTTATTATTGTAGTAACGGACTACAGACTCTGCCGCTGCTTTTTCCAGTTTCTGCTTTACAGCAAGGTCGTCAACCACCACCTCGCCGGCTCCAAGCCTGGCCATCTCAGCTGCCGCTTCCTCCAGGAAGGTTTCTTTTTCAGCAAGCTTTGCAGGCTTCTTTACCGAAGCAGCCTTTTTAGCAAGCTCACGGTGTTCTGCACGAAGCTCCTCCAGTTCTTTTTGGAATTCTTCTTCAGATGCTCCTGCAGCAGAAGTACGGAAGATGAGCCCTTCTTCTTCTTCCTTCAGTTTCATCCCGAGCGTTCTCAGCTCTTCCCTTTCAGAGTCATTCTCTATTTTCCTTGAAACGGCCACATACCGGCCAAAGGGCATATAAATCAGCTTTTCGCCCTGGAATTCAATGACATTGGTAAGCCGGGGACCTTTCGTGCCCGCCGCATCTTTTTCAACCTGTACAAGCAGTTTTTCACCTTCACGAACAAAAGAGGAGATTGATTTTTTGTCTTTCTTCTCTTTGTCTTCGGCTGAACGCACATATGATGCGAGCCTGTCGCGGTGCAGAAACCCGCTCTTTTCTTCCCCAATCTCAACGAAAGCAGCATTCATCCCAGGCAGCACCTTTGCGACCGTCCCGAGATAAATGCTGCCTACTGCGGATAGATTTTTCGGCTGGTCAATGATCAGCTTTTCCGGCTTGCCCGATTCATTCAGAACTGCATAACGTTTTTCCCTTGTTGCGTAATTGATGACTAATTTTTTCAACTTTATTCCCCGCTTTGATATATCTAAAAATCTTTGTCTATTATTATCAAGCTTTAATAGGCATAAAGCAAATCAGCCATTCGTGCTGTGGTAAGCTTTTCGGAAAAATAGGCATGAAGGAGCTCATTCTCATCAAGTGCTGCATGCTCCTTTCCATCCTTTTCCACAATAATCGGATGCTTGGTGCCGCGCTGGAAACGCTCAAGCACTTCGACAACCATCTCATCCTCTTTGACGATCAATGGCTTCAGTACTTTGAACTCATTCCGGTTTCCATAATACCGCTCCAGCAGGAATCTCATAAAAATAAACCGCCGCTGCTTCCATTCAAAATGCAGGGAAAAAAGCAGGAAGCCGAGCACAATCCAGACATTCGGATTAAGGGGCGCTGCCAGCAGCATAACCGCAGCAAAAATAAGGGCTGCCCCAAGTGAAATCCTTAAGGCCTGTTTGTGGGCATCTGGGAACGCCTTCTTTTGGGACAGGTATAAAAACAGCAGTTTCCCCCCATCAAGCGGCCAGATAGGCAGAAGATTGAAAATCAGAATCATGATATTATATTGAAAAAAAAGCTCAAACAGTGCCCCGTCCAGCACTGACATACTATAAAGAATGTAGGAAAGGGCAATCAGCCAGACATGCTGGAGAGGCCCGGCCAAAATAACGGCCGCTTCTTCCTTCAGCGGCCTGTTTCCATGCTCATCCATTTCGGCTACTCCGCCAAATGGAAGCAATGATATTCTTTTAATTCGCCATGAAAAGCGGGCTGCCGCCCAGGCATGACCCATTTCGTGCACAAAGACAATCAGGAGGAGCATCATCACCTCCTGAAAACGGGCCGTTGCCACTGCCAGCCCGATGACAGCCCACAGCAGGGGATGAATGTGGATATACCGGAATAGACTGAGCATTTTAGTCAAATTGCATCACCTGGATCGGATCGATAAAATCATCGCCTTGCTTTAGCGCAAAATAAAAAGATCCTTTGCCGCTCTCCGGCACTTCAGCTGCTGTTCCCACTGCGACACCTTTGCCGATATAATCATAAAGATTGACCTTGATCTCGCTCAAATTTCCATACCATGTCTCAGTTTTATCAGCATGCTGGACAATGACGGTTTTCCCGAATCCTTCTTTATTGCTGGCAAACTTAACAAGCCCCTCTTCTACTGATTCCACATTTGCATCGATTGCGACCTCAATCGTCACCCTCTGGCCTGTCTCATCGAACTCCTCAAGAATTTTGCCGGAGGCTGGGAGCGCATATTCCTGGGCGGGAGCTGACTCATCCCTCTCCTTTTTTGAATCCGTAAAAGGCACCAGCGCCAAAGGCTCCCCGAACTGCTCTTCATACCATTCCGACACAGCGGCAAACTGAAAGTCAGTCTCCATCGTTTTGGCCACAAAGTTTTTGGCCGGCTCAAAGGCAGCTGACGGATTTTTGAAAAGGATGGCTGTGACTAGAACGAGGCATGCTGATGCCAGCAGCTTAAAGAAAAATACTTCTTTTTTAAAAAGGGGATGCTCTCCTTCAGGAGAGGAAGCTTCATAGGCAGGCATCTTTCCAAACCCGTGCTTTTCTTCCTCTTCTGCCCAGGGAAGCCTGTGCTGCAACTGTTTATTGATCCGTTCCTGGTCTTTTTTCCGCTTTTCGATTCTTTTGCGTATTTCATCTGCTCTTGAACGCATAATCTCCCCACCTGTCCCTAAACTGATTTGTACAAGTCTATGAGGGGTTTGGGGGGAGTATGACATTTTGGGGGAGAAAGAGGCGGAGAGATTGGGAGAATATCAACGATTGGGAACAGTTAAAAAAGCAAACAAAAAAAGCCGGAGATTACCGACTTTTTTGACTGAAGACCAATCGTATTAAACAGATTTTTTGTTGCGCTTAAGTATGAGGCTGTTGATTTGCGTTCCAGGCACTTCGCTTTCCGCGGGGCGGCGCTGAGCCTCCTCGGAGCGAGCTCCTGTGGGGTCTCAGCTCTGCCGCTATTTCCCGCAGGAGTCTGCGTGCCTTCCACTCCAATCAACAGGTTTTTCAAACTTATACGTGCTAAATCATAAGATCTCAAAGCAGATAGAATTTCTCAATTTAAAGCCCTTAATAACTTTGATACTCCTATTTTACACCAAAGAATCTTTTCAGTTTGGTGAACATGCCTGTGTTTTCTTGTTCGAGCTGCTGGAGCGGAACGGCTTCGCCGAGGATGCGGCGGGCGATGTTGCGGTAGGCGACGGATGCTTTGCTGTTCGGGTTGAGTGCGATCGGTTCGCCGTGGTTGGATGCTTTGATGACTTCGTCGTCATCTGCCACGATCCCGATCAGGTCGATGGATAGATGGGCCGTGATTTCATCGACATCCAGCATATCGCCATTTTTCATCATATGGCTGCGGATCCTGTTGATGACAAGTTTGGGCGCTTCGACATTCTCTTCCTTTTCGAGCAGGCCGATGATCCTGTCGGCATCACGGACGGCTGAGACCTCGGGAGTCGTGACGACAATCGCCTTGTCTGCTCCGGCAACGGCATTCTTGTAGCCTTGTTCGATCCCTGCCGGACAATCGATAATGATATAATCATAGTCCTGCTTCAGCTCTTCTACCAGCTTTTTCATCTGTTCAGGATTTACAGCGGTTTTATCACTTGTCTGGGCAGCAGGAAGCAAATAAAGAAGATCTTCAAAGCGCTTGTCCTTCACAAGAGCCTGATGGACCTTGCAGCGGCCTTCAATGACATCCACCAGATCATAGATGATGCGGTTTTCAAGCCCCATCACCACGTCCAGGTTGCGCAGGCCGATATCTGTATCGATAAGGCAGACCCGCTTCCCCTGCAAAGCCAAAGCTGTTCCGATGTTGGCGGATGTAGTCGTTTTGCCGACACCGCCTTTGCCTGAAGTAATTACAATAGCTTCTCCCACACTAGTGTCCCCCTTCCAATCTCGTTAAGTTTGGTCTGAGATGCATTAAAACCTGCAATCTATCAACTATCATTTGTTCATTTTCATCTATGTAGGCACATTCCATTTCCCTCATGTCCTCATCCTTGCTGTGATCAGGCGCCCGGTTGATGCAGTCGCTGATCCTTAGCTGGGAAGGCCTCATCATGCTTGCCGCTATGACTGCCTGCTTGTTTCCGTAGCAGCCGGCATGGGCAATTCCCTTTAAGCTGCCCATGATAAAAATGCTTCCTCCCGCCATGACAGTGCCGCCGGGATTCACATCCCCAATCAGGAGCAGGTCGCCAGGAACTTCAAGGACCTGCCCTGAGCGGATGATTTTTGCCACCGACATAATCTCATTTTCTTTCTTTTCCCTCTCCGCCTCTTCCTTAGTCAGAACATTTGAGCTGACAGAATCAACAACAAAGTTCTTCTTTGACCTGATCAAATCCTTCAGCTCTTCCTCCTGATCAGCGGTAAGATAGCGGTTTCCTGCCTGAACCCTTACAGACATAAGCGGAAGGTCTACATTGGTTCTCGCGCTTTCGGAGAGCTTTCTATCAAGCTCCTTTTTCAGTTCCTCATAGGAACAGGAGTCGTCCAGATGAAGAGTCAGGCCGTCCTTTGTCCCTTTTATTGTCACATTCTGAGTTTTCTTCATTGCAAGATGTTCACCTCAATAAGAAAAGCGCAAGCGCTTTGGTCACCCCCTAAAAGCAGAAGGCGATCCTCCCGGAAAGGCGTTCTTTGCCTTTGTGGAAGGATTGGCTTCTGACCTCGAGGGGGCAGGCGCTGTGGCTAGACAGTGATCAAATTAAAAAAATATAAACTTTCTTATCCTGATAAGAAAAACCTGGCATCTGCCAAGTCCTTACAGCCGGCTGACCGGCTTTCCAACCCTTCAGAACAGCTGTGCTGCCTCTGCAAAGGATACGAGCCGTACACCATACATAGAATCAATGTATGCCTTTTTTGCAGCTCCACATAATACAATTCGACATAAGCTCACAAAATCCTTTTTTCGCCTGTGCAGTTTTACATGCTGCCACAATATTTTTATCGGCTGCCCTCAAGCTTTTTCAATATCACTGGCCGTATTCATCAAGCTCGCGTGCAAACTTTTCGAAAAACTTCTTAAAAGGAAAGGATACCACAACAATGAAAGCGAGATTCAGCACAAGCGTCGGCAGCAGCCTCTGCTGCAGGAACACTGAAAACTCCATGTTTGTGCGGTGAATCAGGAAATTCATCTCGTACACACCCAGTTCCAGAAGCGCCAGTTCAAACAGAGTGATAAGGGCGACCACTGCAAGATTGGTATGCAGGATCCGGATGATTTTGGACGCAATATAGGCCAGCAGCGGCAGCATGAATAAATAGATGCCGATGATATCTGTATACACAATATCAAACAGCAGGCCGAAAATCAGTCCATAGATAATTCCATGTTTTTTACTGCCGTAGATGGTCAGGAAAATGATAATGACCGCCAGGAAATGCGGGACCATGATCCGTTTGCTGTTATACAATTCTGCAGACAGCAGCTGGACAAAAACGCTGTCCAGGACGAAAAAAAATAAAACGAGAAGAGGAAGAAGAAACCGTTTCATTCTCTATTCCTCCTCTTCTTCCAACTTGTCCAGGTCTGGCTTCTCCATTGATAGCTTTGCGACCATAACATGCTCTATATCATAAAAGTCTGCTCCAGTCTTTACATATGCAGTCTGGTTCAAGCCGAACTCATCGGGAACGACCTCTTCCACGACCCCAACAGGCAATCCGGATGGAAATACGCCGCCAAGTCCTGAGGTTGTGACGATTTCCCCTTTTTTAATTTTTGCGTCATATGGAATCCGCTTTAGCAAAAGAAGCTTTTTCTTTGTATCATAGCCTTCAATAGTCCCATAAATCTTTTCATTGATAACGGCTGAAATCCGGTTGGCTGGATCGGTGCTGCTAAGGAGCTGAACACTGGCGGAAAGATTGCTCGTATTTTTCACTTTCCCGATTAAGCCGCCGGCTGTTATAACAGCCATATCTTTCTTCAAGCCATCTTTTTCACCTTTATTGATAATCAGCGTCTCTTCCCAGCGGTCAGGATTCCTCGCAATCACAGTTGCCTGGATGGGCTCATATTTGCTTAAATCACCTTTTTTATCAAGTATTGTCTGCAGCTTTTCATTTTCATCCTTCAGGCGCTGCACATCGGCCTCAAGCATGGCAAGCTGATCAAGCCGGCCCTTCAATTCCTTGTTTTCTTCATATGTATTCTGCAAGTCTTTCACATTTTCGAAGAATCCGGCAACATAGCTTGCCGGCCGGGAAACGATGGTCTGCGCCCAGCTCGCTGTATCTTTCACAAATTGCTCTGCCCATGAAAGCTTTTCCCTTTCTTTCAGGGAAAATCCGATTAATGCCACCAGAATAATGATACTGACAAGCAGGATGATCAGGCGTTTATTCAGGAAAAACTGTGGCATGGTTCACACCTCTATTTCTTTAAAAAGAAGAGACTCCAGGATAAAAGCGAATGACTGCTTCATGCCCGGAGCCGCCCTTTTTGTTATTAATAAGAATCTTTGGATTTGTTTTTGAATAAGTGAATATGGTCGAGCGCCTTCCCTGTTCCGATTGCCACACAGTCAAGCGGATTTTCGGCGATCAGCACAGGCATTTTTGTTTCCTCTGCAATTACCTTGTCCAAATTGCGGAGAAGCGCTCCTCCGCCAGTCAGCACAATCCCCCGGTCCATGATATCAGCAGCCAGTTCAGGCGGCGTTTTTTCCAGGGTGACCTTTACGGCATCCACAATGCTATAGACAGTATCACGAAGGGCAGCGGCAATTTCCTCAGCTGTAATTTCTATCGTTTTTGGCAGTCCTGTCAAAAGATCGCGGCCACGGATTTCCATATTTTCAATGCCTTCAGGCTCACCGGCGGAGCCGATCTCCATTTTAATGCTTTCAGCTGTCCGGTCGCCGATCATCAGGTTATAAGTTTTGCGGATATAATTAATGATTGCATCATCCATTTCATCTCCCGCAATGCGGATTGACTGGCTCGTAACAATGCCGCCAAGTGAAATGATGGCCACTTCAGTCGTCCCGCCGCCGATGTCGACAACCATGCTGCCTGTCGGCTCCCAAACAGGAAGATTTGCACCTATTGCAGCAGCAAACGGCTCTTCAATCGGGTAAGCATCGCGGGCACCAGCCTGGCGTGTTGCATCAATGACAGCACGCTGTTCTACAGCGGTGATGCCTGAAGGCACACATACCATTACATACGGCTTGCCGGCAAAGAAGCCCTTTTTGACAGCCTGTCTTATATAATATTTCATCATGGTAGCCGTTGTTTCATAATCAGCGATAACGCCGTCCTTCATAGGACGCATCGCCACTACATTGCCCGGCGTACGGCCGATCATATTCTTCGCATCGTTGCCGACAGCGACAATGCTTTTAGTATCCGTCTGCATGGCAACCACAGATGGCTCCCTTACAGCGATTCCTTTTCCTTTTACATAAACGAGTGTATTGGCAGTCCCCAAGTCGATTCCAAGATCCCGTGTTCCGATTCCAAACATAGCTGTATCTCCCTTTCTGATACGAAATGCAATTTTTTAAGGTGATTTTTATATTCGAAGAAGGCTGAAAAAGCAGCCTGGTTAGCAGTTGGCAGACTTATTCTAGTCTAAAAAATCATAAATTATATTATATCCTAACAATCGGTAAAATCATAGTGTTATAAATAACCTTTTTCCTTTAAGCTGACATATTTGTTTTCCCCGATGATCAAATGATCGAGCACATCAATGCCGATGATTTTCCCGCACTCCGCCAGCCTCTTCGTGACTTCGATATCCTCCCTGCTCGGAGCAGGGTCGCCAGAAGGATGGTTATGGATGCAGATGATAGACGCAGCCGACCTTCTGAAGGCCTCCTTGAAAACCTCCCTGGGATGAACGATTGAAGCATTCAGGCTGCCGATGAAAATCGTCTGCTTATGGAGCACCTGATTCTTTGTGTTCAAGTAAAGGCAGACAAAATGCTCCTGCGAAAGGAAGCGCATGTCATTCATGACATATTTGGCGCCGTCCTCAGGTGAACGGATCACAAAGCGGTCATCATAGGAAAGGCTGGAAATTCGCCTCCCTATCTCGACCGCGGCCAGTACCTGAATGGCCTTGGCCATGCCGATCCCTTTAATGCTGGTCATCTCATCAAGCGTCGCATCCTTCAGGAGGCGGAGGCCTTCAAAATGGGTAAGAAGCCTGTTTGACAGCTGGAGCACAGACTCCTCTTTAGTCCCGGTCCTGAGCATAAGAGCAAGAAGCTCATGATTGGACAGGCTTTCCGGGCCATTCTGGATAAAGCGTTCGCGCGGCCTCTCATCCTGCGGAAAATCACGTATCATCAATGATTCAGTTTTCAATATGGTTCCTCCCTTGCCGGCGGGAAAGGGAGGCAGATGATCGTACAGTATTTAAAAAGGCAGAGTGAATCCCGCCTTTTTCAATTCTCTTGCTGTTCTTGAAAGCGGAAGCCCGACGACTGCGAAATAATCACCATCAATCCGCTTCACAAGCGTTGCACCAAGACCCTGGATTCCATAAGATCCGGCCTTGTCGAAGGGCTCGCCGCTTTCGATATATGCCGACTTTTCGTCATCTGTCAGCTCCCAAAATTCCACATCCGTTTTTTCGTAAAATTTAACTTTGCTTTTTTGCGGAGTAATAATTGATACTCCGGTATAAACCGAATGGACTCTGCCGGACAAACGAGTCAGCATATCGTATGCATCTCTGCGCCCATCCGGCTTCCCTAGAATAAGACCGTCTGCAAAGACAATCGTGTCCGAACCAATGACAAACGCAGCTGGATTTTTCCGGGCGACAGACTCCGCTTTCCTGGCCGCAAGCTCCATGACCACATTTTCGGGAAGCATTCCCGGTTCGAATGTTTCGTCCACATCACTGCTGGAGACTTCAAATTTCAGCTGAAGATTTTCAAGAAGTTCTTTTCGCCGTGGAGAAGAAGAGGCTAATATGAGGTTCTGCAAAAAAATCACCCTATCCTTTACTTGTATCATTTTGGGAGATACAAACTAATCGTACCAAAATTTATAGGTTCTAACAATTTTTAAAAGAGTTTTGTCAAAAAAAATGGGAGCTTGTCGAATGAAGTCCGACAGCCCCCTATAATGTGCGATATTTCCTGGAAAATATTCACCCTTTTATTAAAGTGCAGTGTACGCTGCAATGAATGACAGCAGATGCTGCTGAATTGCGTAATAGCCTTTTTCATCCGGGTTTTTCTGATAGCTGGCGATCAGTTCCGCTGCTTCTGAAAGCTCCTTCTGCATGACCCCCACACGATCCGCAGAAAGCTTTGCTCCATCAAATCCTGCAAGCTGTACTGATACATCGGCCGCCTGCTTTAATGCTTCTTCCGGAATCGCAGCTCCAGGTGAAGCAGCCCCAATTCCTGCAGCCATTGCCGAATATATCCCCGGGGCCGCTTGCAGGAATTTTTCATCTTCCTCCTGCAGCTTCTCCACAGTTTTTCCACCAGCAGCCAGTTCCTTGGCAAATGTATCAATGCCCTTGCTCTTATAATCTGTTCCAAGCTGTTTCGCATCTTCCAGCGACCCTGCAGCTCCAAGGAACAGATAAGATTTTCCTTCCATCTCCATCAGCTGTGCCGGGGCTCCTTTTTCAAAAATCGTGGTTTGAATCTTTTCAGCCGCATCCTTCGTTGAAAAGACACCGCCCTGAACAACAAAAACTGTAAGAGGCTCAAGGGCCAATGTTCCGTTTCCCGCTGAGCTTTCCTGATTGGTGCCGCTGGCATTGCCTGCTGCTGTCTGCACAGCTCCTTCAGGCTCCTCAGCACTTCCATCATGTATTACCATCTTCAGCATTAAAAAACCAAGGCTTGTCCCGAACAGGACAGCAAAGAATACAGAAATGACAACTGAACGGACCAGCGCTTTCTGATTGGAAGGCTTCCCCGGTGAGCTGAATATACTGCTTTTCTTCCCGCTTCCTTTTTCTGTCTTTGCGGCAACCTTGTATTCCTTCGGTTCTGGATCCTCCTCCATGATTTCAGGGAGAATCCAGTCAAACTCATCATCTGCCGCTTCCCTGGCAGGAGCTGCCTCCAATTCAGCCAGGTCCTCGTTTGCTGATAGAACCTTCCCCTCTGCAGACTCTTCTTCCACATTCTCTAAGTGCTGGACTTCTTCTGCAGGATCTCTTTCCTTTTGGGCCGTTTTGTCTTTCATATGCACGGCTTCCCGATCCTTGCCATTCAGCTTGATCGTAATGGTCCGTCCATTCCCTTGGTTTTCCACAGCTTGTCCTCCCCGTGTCGATTGCTGGATTTGCCTTCATCCTAACACAGGGTTTAAAAAAAATAACAAGACTTTTGTCGTCTTGTTATAGGATGCTTTCGTCAAATTTTTTAGTTGTCTTTCACAATCATATCCACTGACAGTTCATGTACCGGAATCGGTTTGCCTGAAACCCCCTGGTAAGAGCAAAGATTGCGGTTTTCGCCGTACAGGCATACCGTCCTGATATGCTCCCCCTCTATTTCTACAAAGCTGGCGTCTGAGGGTTCAACATAATTGCCGGTATAGGGATCCTTAAAAGCTTCCATGAAGCCGGCTTCGGAAACCATATTGAAAGTAATCCGCTGAGCGAGTGTATTGCCACTGGTCACTTCGCGCTTCACAAAATAGCCCGCTGCTTCATTCAGCGCATAGGCATTGCCGACAAAGGCTTTATCTCTTGATTTCTGGATTACATTTAATATGGAGACAGTTGCGATTGCGGCAACAATGCCTAATATCACTATGACAGCCAGCAACTCTATTAATGTCAATCCATTTTCATTTAGTCTAGCAAAGCTCTTCTTCATACTAGACCCCGTTTCTGTATACTAGATTAAGGCTGAGTATCTTCTTCCCCTTCAATCTCCTCCTGGTCGGAAAATCCGCTCAGTGGATTTTGCTTATTGGATACAGCCGGAACATCAAGCGGCGGCAGTTCTTTTTGCAGTTCTTCAAGCGAAGGGTAATAATAGGCTGCAAGAGATAACTCAAATTCTACTTTTTCAGTTTCCTGTTCTACCGAGTAGATTTCATTAAGGCCGGTGAAGCTAAACGCCTCTACTTTAACAATCCTTTTTAAAGATTCCAGACTTTCAATAAACCGCTCCAGTTCAAAATATGTTTCTGCTTCTCCGCCGAGGGAGAGTGTGATTTGCCGGATACCATTAGGGAGCTGTCCCTCGCCATCAACAGCCTCTGGAGATTCTGCCTCTTCTCCTTCTCCTACCGGTTCTTCTGCCGCTGCTGTTTCCAGCAGGTCAACCTCTTCGTCTTCATCAGTACCGTCCAGTCTCAATTCCAGTATATTGGAATCTGAGATCACCTCAGCTTTTTCGATGTCCAGCAGCAGCTGATCAAGCAGCCTCTTTACAGGAACTTGCTTTTGCAGTTCCATAGTAGTTAAAATTGTTTTTTCATTTGTCTGTGTCAGATTACTCTCCACAATTGTTAATTGCTGATTTGCCATTTGGAGCTCATTTTGCTTCCTCGAAAGCTGATCATGCAGCGGCAATACAAATATATAATAACTACCAGCTGTAAGTCCTATAGCTAAAAGCAATCCAGCTGTCAATATAATTAGGTTTTTTTTTGATAATTGAAGGTTCAAGGTGCTGTCCCTCCTTCACTATCTTTTTCCTTTGCCTTCCATTCGGCCTTAAGCAGTTCCGGATTGATTTTGAATTCATAGACTGCATAATACCTGGGAAGGTAGCCAAGATCAACGGCCGACACTTCAGAATCCCCTTCCACTGCCTCATTGATGGCTTCAGCAGTCTTGGCTTCCTTGAGGACCGCTTCGTCGAGCCAGCCTAATGTCAGCAGAGAGTTAAGATAATAGGCTGCCTGGCTCTTTGTATCAAACTGGACAGCTAATTTGATTAAGTTGTCCTCATCCATCTCAAATTCAGCGATATAGCCTCTGTCAGGAAGTATTTTTGTAATTTCCTGAAGGACATAGACCATACTGAAGGGCTGTTTTTCTGCCCAAGTGATTGCCTCTGTCAGCTGTCCGGCAGCATTGGATGCTTCAAATTCAATCAGCTTTGCATTTTGGATTTCCAAAATGGCATTTGTCTGGGCAATCTGCTTTTCTACCTTACTGATTTCATCTTTTTTGCTTCCTGTATAGAGAAAAAGTACAGCAGCTGTTACTGCCAGTAAAAGCAGCAGAGCTCCAGAATAGATGTAGACCGCCCGGCTTCTCTTTTCTTTTTTGGGGAGCAGGTTAATATCGACAAGCATGTTCTACACCTCTTTTAAGCCTAGGCCGACGTTAAGGTTGAACTGAGGGAGATAAGATGGTTTCTCCCTAAATTCAGCCGTTTCGGATAATAATACAACCGGTGCATCCAGCCGGCTGTTCAGGGCGGATTGAATTTCCTCCAGCAAAGGATGATCACCATCTACCAATATTTTTGTAATCTGTCTGTTCCCCTGATAAAGAGAGTACCGGTAAAAGCTCATAACCCGATCAAGCTCTTTATAAATATCCTCCAAGGGACTGATAATTTCCTCTTTATCACCAAGGTATGCCAGTTGATTCCCAGGTTCCAGCTCCCACTTGCCGCTGTCAATATCCATCAGCAGATGCCGCATAAATACCGGCTTATGATTTTCAAAGATACTAACATTAATCTGCTGGATGTCTGCTTGAACCATCATCAGGTTTTCCTCTGAACCTATCAGATCCAATTCATAATAAAGTCGATACAGCGCAAGGCATGATATATCCGCAAGAACAGGCTTCAGCCTGGCTTCCTCGAAAACAGAAACATATTCATGAACGATTTCTTCAGGAGCAGCAAAAAGCAGGATTTCTTTCATTCCACTTTCGCCTGTTTCTAATATTGTGTAATCAAAAACCGGGTCTTCAAAGGGCAGATGTATGGATGTTCCAAGCTCCATATAAAGATAGCCCTTGATTTCTTCGGCAGATACATCTTGCGGGATGCTCAGTTTTCTGATAATGATCACAGGATCCGGCACCAAAAATGCAATCTCCTTACCCTTGATTTTCCACTCTGAAACACATTCCTCCAAAATGGCTGTCAAGGTTTCCGCATCCTGAATTTTGCCTTCTCTTATTATACCGTTCGGCAAATATCGCTCTTCTGACCGCAGGACATGAGGTTCTTTATTGTTTTTTAATTCAGCCATCCGGACAACATGGTCCTTGACCGTTATGTTGATCACTCGATTTTTGCCGAACGATATAAGAGGTGCCATAAATAACTTAACTCCTTACATGAATGAATAAAGATACCAGTTTAGCAGCTTATCTCCCATAAAATAAGCAGTCAGGCAGCCTAAAGCTATGTATGGACCAAATGGAATAGGCTTGCCCTTTTCAATTTTTCCAGCAAGCAAACCGGCAATCCCAAAGAAAGCACCGAAGAGAGTTGCAAGGAAAAATGTTAACAAGACTAACTTTGTGCCTAAAGCCAAACCTATTACTGCAAACAGCTTGATGTCTCCCCCTCCCATGCCACCCTTGCTGACCACGGCTATGAACAGAAGCAGGAAAAATCCTGCCGCAGCCCCGGCTGCAGAATCCCACCACGGAGATAAGGGGATAAATATCCGCTCCAATAAAAAAATCACTGCAAACACAAGCAGGACTTTGTCGGGAATAATCATATATTTAATATCTGACACAAACACGATGACCAAAAGAGAAATCAGCGTCCATGCGATGGCCAGTTCAAATGTCCAGCCCATCATTAACGGGGCGAGCACAAATAATAATCCGGTAGATAATTCAACAGCAGGGTATAGAGGAGAAACCGGCGCCTTGCAGCGCCGGCATTTCCCTCCCTGCAGCAGATAAGAAACAACCGGTATGAGCTCAAACGGCCTTAAAGTATGCTGGCAATAAGGACAATGAGATCTTGGCTTGACTATCGACTGCTTCAACGGAATCCTCAGGCCGACTACGTTGTAGAAGGAGCCTAGGAGGAGTCCGTAGAAAAGAATAATAACAAAATACAACTCAGCCTCTCCCTATTAAGGCTGCTTAGCAGGTGGGATTGTCTCAGCACCTTTTGCTGCTTTATTGATTTCGTCGATTGTAGCTCCATTAAAACTGATATTGATCTTTCCTGCTTTCCCTTCACCTTTCAATGTATACTTTTTATCTTCATAAGTTACTGTATAACTAGTTAATCCTACATTTTCTACATACTCATCTAATTGTCCTTTTGTAATAGTAGATTTTCCTGTATCATCCAACGGATTTGCTGCCACATATACCTTAGCTGCATTCAATACAGCTATTGCATCCGCCTTTACTGCATCTTCCTTAGACTTCTGGATAATACCGCCAATACTAGGAATCGCAATCGCCGCAATAATCCCCAAAATAACAATAACTGCCAATAACTCGATCAGTGTCAAACCTTTTTCATTTTTGAGTTTTTGAGCCATTTTTTTAAACATTTTATACTCCCTCTCATATGAGTTTTTGCCTATTACTTTAGTAGGTTAATCCTATTATACTAGATTCTGCAAATAACAAAAGTTGAAAATGTTAATTTCTTGCAAAATTTTGTTGTCAGCCGACATGGTTGAATATTTCAAACATCGGCACCATGATGGACGTTACAATTGTTCCGACAATACCAGCTAAAAAAACAATCATAAGCGGTTCTATCAATGATTTTAGGCGGTCGGTGGTGCTCTCTACTTCTTTTTCATAGAAATCTGCAACCTTTGAAAGCATTTCGTCAAGTGATCCGGATTCTTCACCGATAGCGATCATCTGTGAGACCAGCGGCGGGAAGACCCAATGTTTGCGCATCGGTTCTGTAAGGGATTTCCCTTGTTCCAGGGATGTCCGGGATTTTTGAAGGACCTTTGCCACCACTTCATTTTCGACTATGTTCTCAACAATACTCAAAGCCTGGAGGATAGGGACCGAGCTTGCAAAAAGCGAACTGAGTGTTCTGGTCATCCTGGCCAATGCAGCCTTCTGGAGCATTTTGCCGAAGATAGGGAGCCTGAGCAGGAAATAATCAAAATAGTATTTCGTATTCTTGTTATTCCTGATAACCGAAACCCCAATAAAGACCCACACAAACATTAGTATGACTAGCCACCAGTATTTCTGCATAAATTCGCTGGAATTGAGAACGAATTGCGTGATGGCCGGCAGTTCTCCCCCAAAGTCCTGGAACATCTCCACAAACGTCGGGACAACACTTACTAGCAGAAATATGACAACTGCAACTGCTATAATGCCGACTGCAATAGGATAGGCAAGGGCGGATATGATCTTCTGCTTTGTAAAATGCTGCTTTTCATAATGAACTGCCAGCCTCTCCAGGGTATCATCCATGTTTCCGCCTGCTTCGCCTGCTTTAATCATATTGACAAACATACTGGTGAAAACCTTTTTGTGCTTTGCAGCGGCATCAGATAAAGAATTCCCCTCTCTTAAATCCTGCTCGACAGCAGCAAGCGCTTTTTTGAGTGCCTTGCTTTCTGTTTGCTGAGAGAGTATGCCGGTTGCATCCACGACCGTGACTCCTGCCCTAAGTAAAGTGGCGAATTGTCTTAAATAAATGACAAAGTCCTGGAGCTTAACCGGATTGCCGATTGATATCTCTTTAGTCAGCAATGTTTCAGGTATTTCATTAAGATCGAGAATCCTGATACCTGATTCTTTCAACTGAAGCATCGCTTCCCTCTTTGAAGCAGCTGTTACAATCCCTGACTTCTTCCCTTTTAAGTCGCGGCCGCTGTATTTATACCGAGCCATTTCAATTCACCTTTTCCAAAAGATAAGGCATTGCTGCCTCTTTCGAAACCTGGCCTGTCTGGACAAGTTCCTTGATGCTCGTGTCCAGTGTATGCATGCCATGAGCTTTTGAGGTCTGCATGATACTGGTAATCTGGTGTACTTTTTCATTGCGGATGAGGTTTGCTACGGCTGAATTATTAATTAATATTTCTGTCGCCGCTTTCCTGCCTCTGTTATCTGCCAGCGGAAATAACCGCTGCGAAACGATGGAGACGAGAACAGAGGCAAGCTGGATTCTGATCTGTGCCTGCTGGGAAGGCGGGAAAACATCGATAATCCGGTTGATCGTGGCAGGTGCACTCGAAGTATGAAGAGTACCGAGGACAAGATGTCCGGTTTCCGCCGCAGTGATTGCCGTTTGTATCGTTTCCAAATCCCTCATCTCCCCGACCATGATCACATCGGGATCCTGGCGCAATGCAGCCCGAAGTCCATTGGCAAAATTGCTGGTATCCAGGCCGACTTCACGCTGGTCGATGATGCAGTTGCCATGTTTATGGAGGTACTCGATTGGATCCTCTAACGTAATAACATGTTTTCTCATCGTCTTGTTCATAAAATCAACCATCGAAGCCAGAGTAGTTGATTTGCCGCTTCCGGTCGGCCCTGTCACAAGGACGAGGCCTTGTGGCTTGCCGGCCACTTTTTTCAGGACAGGCGGAAGATCCAGTTCATCGAGGGCTGGAATTTTCGTCGGCACAACCCTCACTGCAAGTGCAATGCAGGAACGCTGATGATAGGCATTAACGCGAAATCTGGAAACACCCTGCACACCATACGAGAAATCAAGCTCTCCCTTTTCTTTGAATCTCTCCCACATATGGGGAGGAATCATCTCTTTTGCCATTGCCTCTGTATGTGCAGGGAGCATGGATTCTTTTCCATATCTCTTCATCTCGCCATTGATGCGAAAAATGGGGGGTACGCCGACTGTTATATGAATATCTGAAGCTTTCAGCTCAAAGCCTGCTTTCAGCAGAAGGTCCACTTTTTCTGTCATATCAGTTCTCCTAATCAGGAATCGCCACTCGAAGCACTTCTTCTGTTGTGGTGATTCCCTGTTTTACCTTAAGCAGCCCGTCATCTATCAGAAAAATAGTCTTACTTTTAAGGGCCAGCTCCCTAAGCCTGGAAAAGGACTCACCATTCATGATCACTCTCCGCATGCTATCGTCGATAACAAGCACCTCGTGGATCGCAATCCTGCCCTTGTAGCCGGTCATATTGCAGGAGGCGCAGCCCCGTCCCCTGACAATTACTTCAATCTTCATGCCCCGCTTGGCAAAGATCTCTATCTCCCTTTTAGTCGGCTCCTGGGTTTCTGCACAATCACGGCACACTTTCCGGACAAGCCTCTGGGCAACAATCCCACTGAGCGAGGACGCCACCAGAAAGGGTTCAATCCCCATATCAAGGAGCCTTGTTATGCTTCCAAGGGAATCATTCGTGTGGAGGGTGCTAAGAACAAGGTGTCCGGTGAGCGAGGCCCTGATTGCCACCTCCGCAGTCTCTTTATCTCTTATTTCTCCGACCATTATGACATTCGGATCCTGACGCAGGATCGCACGCAGGCCCATGGCAAAGGTCATTCCTACGTTTGAGTTCACCTGGATCTGGTTGATTCCTTCCAGCTGATATTCAACAGGATCTTCAACTGTGATGATATTAACCTCTTCACTGTTGAGCCGGTTTAAAGCAGCATAAAGAGTGGAAGATTTCCCTGAACCGGTCGGACCGGTAATAAGGACGATTCCAGTCGGCTTCTCGATCATATCTGTAAAACGGTTTAGATTTACCTTATTGAATCCCAGTTTGTTAAGGTCATTCAGTGCACTTCCCAAATCCAGCAAACGCATAACGATTTTTTCACCATAAACGGTTGGAAGTGTCGAAATCCGCAGATCGATAGGATGAAAGTCTAAATTCATCTTTATTCTGCCATCCTGAGGGACGCGATGCTCGGTAATATCAAGGTTGGCCATTATTTTTATTCTGGCAGTCAGGACACTTTGCATATGCTTTGGCAGTACCCGTTCCGTTCTGAGTACCCCGTCAATCCTATACCTTATGGCCACCTTTGTTTCCTGTGGGTCAATATGTACATCGCTGGCCTTTACCGCAGCCGCATTTGCCATTATCTGATTGACCAGCCGGACTATGGGAGAATCTTCATCCACAATCTTCTCTTCCTGAATTTCCCGCGATCCCTGCCCTGCATCCAGGAGTTCTTCAAAGCCTTCATCCATATCATAGTATTTATTGATGGCACGGATAATATCATCCTTTGTAGCAATTGCTGCTTCTATATGAAAACCTGTTGATAGTCTAAGATCGTCAATGGTATAGAAATCCATGGGATCAGCCATGGCAACATACAGTTTTTCTCCATCCTTTTTTAATGGAAGGATCAGATTCCGCTTGGCCATATCTTTAGAAACAATACTGAACAGCTTTGTGTCAAAGGGATACCTAAAGAGGCTGACATGCGGTATACCCAGCTGGAACTCCAGTACTTCAATCAGCTGCTGTTCAGTAATATAACCTCTTTGAAGAAGGGCATCGCCAAGCCGCTGGTCCCTATGTTTTTCTGCCAGGGCAAGCTGAAGCTGTTCTTCAGTGATTAAACCGGATTCTACCAGCAAATCCCCTAAGCGCTTTCGGGTCTGTTTCATTGGCCATTCCCCTTTCCGCCATTATTTAGGCTCTTCATTCGGCTTGCCCCAAAGGCTCCCATCATTATCCTCATTATCTGAGGTGCTGCTGCCATCAGCTGTTTGAGTTCCTTTTTCCATATCCCCTGCTGCGCTTTCCTGTTTGTCGTCTTTCAGTGAACCGCTCTCATCTGTACCGTCAGTATTTTCTTCCTGCACTGGTGAAGTCCCTATGTCCCCAGGTACAGCATCAACTTGAGGTGCACTGGTTTCCGGACTGATTAAAGATTCCTTGATTGTAAGACTATGAACCTCAACTTTATGAACCGGAGGATAATAGTCTTCGGAAATGAGCTCAGATTTTAAAAGCGCTCCCTTTTCGTCGATCGTATCACGGTAGACCTTGACCAAAAGGCCTTCCTCTCCTTCAACAACTGTTTTTTTCTCCCCAAATTTCAATTTTGCATCAAACTGAACAACAGTTTTGGGCTTAAAGGTTTCTTTGTCTTTTAATTTGACATCATAGGAGTACATATACTCCTGGCCGGTCAATGCTACATAAAATAAATCATCGCTATAAGAAAATTTAAGCTTGTATGACTGGTCATTAGGGTTAAGGAATATCAGATCCATATTTTTGTTTTTATCAGTCCTGGCTTCAAAGCCGGCTTCCGTGAAAGAAGGGAGGGCGCGGCCGATATGCCGTTCTGCAATAGTAAAATTACTGGACAGGACAGCTCTATAGATGAGCGATGAAATGATACTCAAGGACCGTTCATTATAAACTATATTATTTTCTTTCAGGATCCCTAATATCGATATTCTGCTTTGAGGATCTATTTCAATGGAAGGAAATCTTTCAGCCCAGTCTGCAAGATCTTTTGAAGCTTCCTGATAGGTTATTGACGCTTCAGAAATAACCACTTCACTTTCGGAAACCGGCAGATATGTATCCAGCTTGATCATATGGCTGCCATCTTCGAGGACTGCAGCATACATTCTCAAGTCGGATATTAAACGTGATAAATCCAACTTCCCATCCACCAATTCAGCGGTAATCCCTTGCAGTAATTCCGTGAGAAGATTGTCGTCAACCGATGTAATGATCTGATTGTCACTTTTATCAACTGCAGCCCTTACCGACTCATCCATCTCAAACAAGAAGATATCAAGCGGAATACTTTTTTCTTTTTCTTTATATCGGAAGGTTAGCTGGGTATTTTCCCTCCAAACTTCCTGCCCGCTTGAAATCTTCAAAAGGGCGTCATCATGAGTTAACCCGCTTACATCCACATTTCCGATCCTTGTCCCAGACCCGAATATTTCATCTGAAGAAAATACATTTACATAGGCAGAGGCTCCAATCTTCGAAAACGAGAGAATGAAGGCTGTACTGATTCCCAGTACGAGAAAAAGCTTTAAAAATTGAGCTTTATTCATGCCAGGCGCCCTCCTTATTAAGCTTCAACATTCATTGACAACTCAACAACTACATTAGGCCCTTCTGTCTGGGCCTGTTCAATGATTGCTCTCGTAAGGAGAGTCCCGTTCGGAATTAATACGGTTCCATTTTGCCCCCATATGTCTGCAGTTACTTTTTTTCCGTTCAGAAGTTCAATCTGCTTTTCCTTAAGTGTCTCTATATCCGATTCTTCTTCCAATGCAATATCAGTAATGAATGCTTCATTTTCTTTCAATTGCTTATTCTGAGGGTCCAGCAATGAGATATCATTTAGGAAGCCATCTGCAGCATCCTCTTTAACAATAAGGATATCTTTCCCGTAAGTTAAAACATATTCAGAAGGCAAAGCCTCTTCATTGCTTCCCGATTTCATCTCCATGCCAAGGATATTGCCTGTTTCATCGTCAATATAGTATTCAATTGCTTCTCCAATCAGTTCTCCCTTTCGGGTCATTACTTTAGTGCTGATAATTTTGATTTTTTTGTTCACCAGCTGGTTGGCAATTGGAATTTCGTTTAGATCGATTACAGCATTGTCACTCTCCACAGTAACTGCATATTCACCAATCCCCACTACTTTTTTAAAAGGGATCGCCTTGACACTTACCTGCCAATCCTCATGTTCAATTGTCAAAAAGTCTACAGACCCTTTTTCCGGATTTATCACTAATGTTTTCACTTTACCGACCTGCTGACCGTCCGAAATGCTAATAATGGGAAGACCGGTAATCTGCGAACTGTTTTTCATAAAAGTCACCACACCTATATTAAAGTTTCGTTACACACATAACAGTAAT
This sequence comes from Bacillus sp. AG4(2022), assembly GCF_031844465.1. NCBI lineage: Bacteria > Bacillati > Bacillota > Bacilli > Caryophanales > Bacillaceae > Bacillus > Bacillus sp. AG4(2022). Next base: position 299,870 of record NZ_JAUZVH010000005.1, on the reverse strand, counting down.
ATTACATTATTTCCTTATTTTTTATCAGTCTAATTATAAAAATATTTATTTTGTAAAAATTGGATTTCCTGCCGGATAATTGGATGTTTTGAATACTTCCCTTCAAGTTCTCCCAGTAGCCTCTTTAATTTAGCAGTTTCCTTAAATGACAGATAATGCTGAATCAAGATGGTGGCAAAGGTATAGTATTCAGCCGGCTGAAGATTTGAAATCATGCATTTTTTAAGCATTGCCTCATAATCATTGGCTGACATAGTCATCTTCATGGCTTTCAACTGGTCGACCGCAGTCTGCAGTACCTGATGGCGGAGCATTCTATTAGAAGAATTTTGCCCTTCTGCAGATGCCTGAATATCCAGCTCTCCTGTATTGGTTAAAGTGTTTTTGGTTGCATCATCAAAATAGTAGCCATATCCATTTTCAGTGTCATCAGAAAGAGCAGAACGGTCTAATTCAATAGATGCCTGGATGCTGATATCATAGATTGAATCAATATTTTCTTGAGTTGCATTTCCTTTATCCCCATTTGTTTGAGAATCCCGGTTTTCAGAGTCATCCAAAAATTCCCGCTCACCCCAGGCTACCTCTGAGCTTTCTTGTTCTTGTTCTTGTTCTTGTTCTTGTTCTTGTTCTTGTTCTTGTTCAGGCTTTAGAACTTGTTCTTCAATTTGATCTGGTTCAGATTCTTGATCTGGCAAATCCAGCATTTTTTCTATGTCTGCCAAGTAATAATATTCGTCACTTCTTTGTATTTCATCTAAATCCTGCAGATCCAATTCCTCTGATCCGGCCAGCTTCGGGATGTTTCCTGGCAAATCCCCTTCACTTCCAGCTTCTTCCTCATTTTCAGTGAATAAGGTTCCTGCATAAACATCCTCCAAGGTGCTTTCCCCGTCTTGCTGAACTGGCTCTATGTCATCAGACTCTTCCAAATAAGAAATTGTTTCGATATCGCTTAAGATTCCAACCTCGTCATCCTCTGCTGACTCTCTGATCAGGAAGTTTTCCAAGTCATCCACCATTTCCAGCGAAGTATCTGCCTTCTCTTGGGAATTTCCAGTTAACTCTGCATTGTACTCATCAGGAACTCCGGAAGACGGAAGACTTTCCGTATAAATGTTAACGGTATCGCTGCTGTATGCTTCATCCCCGCTGAAATCTGTTTCTTTATCTTTAAATTGACTATGCTGCATTGAATTCGTCCGCTCTTCGATGCCTGCTGACTCTGCCGCAAAAAATAATCCTGTCATTCTGGTTCCAAAGATATAAGCACAGACCATTATGAACAGCAAGATAAGAATAGCATTCTGCCAAAGAAGAAATGCATCCTGGGCAGCCAGTGCAAGGCCTGCTGCGCATAAGGAAGCAGCCACCGATATAATCTTCCCTTTCCTGCTGATGCCAAGCGGCAGGAAATACAAGATAGGAACAAGCAAAACAAGTGAACATAACGCAAATATATAATTGCTCATATCATCCACTCCCCCTAAGTGGTAAAATAGGCTTATTTGCCATATCTAGAAAATGAAAGAGAAGTATCATTTTTCGACCTATAAAGACAAATATAACTACAAAATATTGTATAATAAGATAAGAAAGAAAGAAAGAAGGGTCTAAATGAAACTCAAAAAAATTTATAATAGTTCAAAAGGCCTTACTTTAATAGAGGTTTTATTATCTCTTGCGATCCTGAGCATTATCCTGTTAGGTTCTATGAAATTTTTTACACAAGCTTATACTTATACCAGCGGAAGCCAAAATAAAACAGCTGCTGTTAACGTTGCCAGAAATGCACTAATGTTCATCGAAAATGAGAGTTTTATAGAAGTAAGAAAAAAATTTCTGGAAGACAATCTGTCTGGCCTGTCCCTTTACATATGCAATAACAGCTATATAGCCGATTGGCATGGCGATAGGTCTGAATTTCCGGCCGGCTGCAGAAAAGACAAGATTACCGTCAACAATATTCCGTTTGACGTTACAATCAGAAAAGGAAAGGATTATAGCAAATTTTCCTCATCCTTTATCCCTCTGGAAGCTTCTGTTAAGTGGGAAAACCAGGGAAAAACCGAAGAAACAAAAATTGAAGGGGCTATAAAAAGTGAAGATCTTCGATAATAAAGGTGTTACCTTATATGAACTTCTTGCCGCAATGGCCATTACCATGATTATTTTGCCAGTCATTTATGGGGTCTTCACTTCCGGTGTTAAGCTTTATAACAAAATACAGGTTGAAGGCCAGCTGAGGGATGATGCTGATTATGCAGCGACCATGATCATGAACACCTTTTATTCTTTTCCATTTGACTATGTAAAAGGCTGCGGAACCAATTGCCTTGAGCTGGTTGACTCCAGGCATACTGCGGTTGAAAAAGTTGAAGACAGCAGCTTTTATTCAGTTAATAAGAATGAAGAAAATGAACAGCTGACTTCTCTTCAAATAAAGCTGACCGATAAAGGCAGCGATAGCCAGGCCAGTGCCATTGAAATTAATAATTCCAAGCTAGATGTTTCTGCCGATTTTTCAAACTCAGAAATCAGCTTTGCCTGCAGCAATTCCGTCAGCGGGAACTGCCAAAGTTTTATGATCAGCTTAAATTTGGTCCTGGCTGATGAACGGCTCGACGATAAGTTGTACTTAGACAGCAAATTCGGCTTTACTGGAGGAGGCGCTTCTAATGAATAATGAGCGGGGCAATACCCTGATTACCGTCATGCTTGTTTCTTTGATATTTACGGTCCTTGGCCTGAGTATTCTTGCCTCCTCCATCGGCAGTGTCAAAAGAACAGAAACAAGAGAATCAGACTTAGATGTGACTTACGACTCCATAAAAGTGCTGGAAACTATGACAGCTGACCTGTCGGGAAAACTGTCTTCATTGCCGCTGGATTATTATATGGATTTTGAAAATAATAAGGTAAAAGGTTCCTATAATACTGATATGAGGAATCTGCTTTCGTCTCTGCTATCAGACACAAAGAAAAATTCCGGCTCATCTTTTGAATGTATTAATATTATTGATGTCAGCAGCGGACCTCCTGCCGCTGTTGATCCGTCTTCTTCCTGTGGAAGGCAGCTGGAACGAGACACGATTTATACCCTTAATACAGATAAGGACTTTACCAGAGTTCTTGATTTTGTTTTGGTAACGAAGAATCCGGCAGAAACAGAAGGTAAAGTTTCACGAACAGTAAAAAAGAGGATCATTCTATCTCCCCTGCCCAGCTTTCTAAAATATGCAGTCGGGTCAGAGGCGGATGAAGAGGATTCGGGACTTTTCTTGAACGGCTCTCCAAATATAGCCGGAAACACTTATGCCAACAGGCTTGCAATAGATGAGGATGCTCATTATATTTACCGGAATGGTGAGGAAAAAACAGTAAGCACACCGAAGCCATCCCTAATGGGCGACATATACAGCAGTACTTCTCATTTGCTGCCTGTTGTATCGGAGAGCAAAAATTTTTACAGGGAACAAATCCCCCCTTTAAAACACGACAGCCAGTTTTTTAATATCGATTTTGAGAAAACGATGAATCAAAGAATAGCTGCCCTGCAGAGAGATGCTAAACTCGATGTCAGGATGCCTGATGATACGGAAAAATTAAAAGATATTATAAGTTTAGGCATCAAAAAGTTAGCAGGAACCTCCTATCAAATTAACCCGGAGGGCTATGTAAAAAAAATTGAAAATGCTGAAAGCCAGACCTCTTTGACTAGCGAAGATGTCATCCCTCTGGCGGAAGGTTATGTTATTGACAGCCGGGATGAGAAAATTGAAATAAAAACTGATACAAATGTGAATGGCGATCTTGTGATAATGAGCACCCAATTTCCAATAGATATGGATAGCACAATCATTGTAAATGGTGATTTGTATATAATGAGCTATAAGGATATAACTTTATCCAAAAATATTTATGTGACCGGAAAAACTGTGATTTTAAATTATGGAGAGAAAATCGCTCTTGGCGGCGATCTCATTTCTGCTGAATCAATTTCTGCAGAGTCGTACAAGAATGCTTCCCTATCTTTAAAAGGCAATATAATGACCGGAACCAGTCTTACTCTTCTCCCTAATGAAACTTCCATCAATTTTAACAAGGATATTATTACGGGTGAACATTTTACCATCAATGGCAATGAAACAGACGGTTCTATCGAAGATGACGCCGTTGCCTTTGATTCAGTCGTATACACTGGAGGGAAAGCTTCCATATCAAATGCCAATATTGTAGGGGTTAAAGATGATAATGGAAATGAACAGCAAATCATTTTAATGGCAAAAGATGATCTGCTGATAACCCGGATAGATGAATTCAATAAATACAGCTCTGTGGATGAAGATGGAGAGCCTTATTTGCCAAAGAAGTTTGACAAGAATATCACTCCACTGAAAGGATTCTTCTATACAGAAAAGGAAGCAACCCTATATGGAGTCGGATCACTCTTCTATATACATGGCGGTGTTTTTGCGAAGCAAAAACTAACGATTAATGCAGTCCGGGGCGTGACTGAAAGTATAGATGATCTGCCTAAGTTACAGGAGGGAAAACTTTCCCGTTTTGTTGTTAAATATGATCAGGAAGTATTGCTGAAACGGATTGAGACTCTTCCTATAATGGAGCAGCTGCAAATATTTTCGGACAAATTGCTTGTATACTAGACTTAGTTTATGAAGATTAAAAAATAAATCAAAAAGGTGCTGAAATATCAGCACCTTTTTGATTACCACCTGCCTTCCCCGGAAGCCCCATTATCTCCGCCCGCTTGTTTATCACTCACTTCAAACAGTGCCGAAGCTTTTGGCTTGGATTTGTCCCGCTGCTCTTCTGCCTCAGCAGTAACAGTTGAATAGCCCACCTTCTCAGCCACCAGATAATACTTTCCATTTTCTTTTTTTACAGCAACACACCCTGGAACTGTAGAAGCCACTTGAACGATTTCTTTGTTGGTGGCGTTGTCTGGATTAAAAATAAGCACTGATTCAATCGCGATCTTTTCATTAAGATTCAATTTAAATACCGGCTTTTTAAACTTAATTTCCTCAAGACCGATATAAGGGTCCTTTACTATGATCCTGACTCTCGCTTCCAATTTTGAACCATCGGTAGTCTTGACGATAAGCTCAGTTATACCAGGCGTTCTGCCATTAATTGAATTGCCATTTACTATTGCAGCTATATCAGTATTGGAAACTGTAATATTGAGATTTTTATTGGTTGCATCCGCCGGCAGTATTACTAATTGGAATGCGGCAGTCTTGCCGACCTCCACTTCAATCGGATCCGGTGAAACGCTGATTGATTCTATTCTTTTCTCAATTGTCAGTGATTTTGTAACTGGCTGATCAGTAGCAGAGAATCCGCCAATCGCTTTAATCATAATCGTGTTTTCCCCAGGCTCTGTCAGAGGGATTTCTTCATCTGGTGAGAACTCCTTCCATTCGGTTGTGCCTTTTTCGTTTATAATCTTGTAAAAATATTTAACTCCCTGTCCTGCCACCAGCTTTGTCAGTTTAACATTGACATGTTCATTTGCCTTTTCGCTGCTGTTATAAGACTTGCCTGTGTCCACACCTGTCATTTCATAATCAAGTACCAGATAAATTGTAGCCTTGCTCCCATCACTGTATATAACTTCAATTGATTTATTGTTATCAGTAAAACGCATATCCATGATCGGCTTATTGAGCAGCCCGTGATCATTTGGGAATCCAGTCTGCGCCAGCTTTTTCCCATTGTCGCTAAGATCGATTTTGCTGATGATGCCTGCTGCATCACCATCATACGCCTGCTGCTTTGTCGTGTCCTTCAGCCTGACTTTCATATTGATGACCTGGCTGGAGGCGGCAATTGTTGTATCGTACTCTTTTCCGAAACGACTGTCCTTATAATATAATTTAGCAGCAGGCATTTTAACATTGCTGAGTGCCCACTCACCCTTAACCTTGAAAGATGCTGTCACCTGTTCCGGATTGAAGCGTCCGTTACTGTAGCTAATCGTTTTGCCCAACGTTAAGATAACTTCATCTTTACCCTCCGATTTTTCCGCTCCTGGGGAACTTACCAGTGAGAGACCTTTAGGAAGCGGTTGAACGATCTTCAGGTCGGTTAAAGAACCCTTCACAGTATTATTCACTAGGCCAAACGGATTGATCGTGTACTGCACCTCAAACTCATTCGTTTCTTCCGCTGACCCGCTAATCTTAATAAGGTTATCAGGAGTGTTGATGGTTCCGTTTAAATTCATTGTGCCCCTGAAGCCAGGAGGCGCATCCTCTTTAACCTCAATTGTAACCGGACTGTGAGGCTTGGTTATTTTACGCCCGTTCAAATCTGTATAAACCATGCTGATATTATCAAAAGTATAAATACCCAGATCTTTAAAACTTAGCGGAAGGTTTAAATCTATAGGCTGTGATGCATTCTGGTTTATTGGATAAGGGAGATTGAACTTGATGCTGGCGAAGCCGTTTTCATCAATTCTTGCTCCGGTGCCTTCAATCAAACTTACCTTACTGCTGTATTTCTTCAAATCTACCTTTATCTCCCCGCTTATTGATGGTGTATCCATATCAGCAGATATATCACGGAAAATAGATGAGATATTTTCCTGAGTGGCCTGCCGTGCAGTTACCCCGGTAGTAGAGGACAATTCTCGCAAGTAGCCCATATCAAGTTCTGTGTTGCTGCCGAATCCGATTGAAAAAAGTTTGATATCCTTCATGGCAAGTTTTTGAGCCATGCTTAATCCGTGCTTTTTTATAGCTGATTTTGTTTCAGCAAGATCAAAATCCTGTTTGTATGTGTGTCCGTTAGTCTTATGATAAACAGAAAACCCTTGATTATAAACCTCATAATTCATTACTACATTCCCAGTGATTTTTTTTCCTGTATCCCAGCAAACTATAAAGCAAGCTCTCTCATTATAGGTAGTTCTTTCAATGACTTTTGAAAACGTCGGCTCACCATCCGTCATAAACAATACATATTTATTATTAGTGCTATTACCAAACATGCCTAGAGCAGCGTCCAGAGATTGCGTATAGTTTGTTCCTCCAAGTGCCGATAGGCTATTTGAATTGGAGTTGATCAGGTTGAGGCTGGCCATATTATTTTCTGGAGCAAAGTTAACAACCTTCCCTGTTTCAACATCATCATCGAACGGCACAAAGCCAAACCGGTCATTCGGCCCTGCATTTTCCTTGAAAAAGCTCACAGCGGCCGTCATGGCGTCTTTTGCGCTCTGAAATTTCTGCGGATTCCTGCCTGAGTCATTCATCGAGCCGGATTTATCAAAAACAAACACTACATCAATCGGGTCGCGGTTTGCGTTAGTGGCTTTGCCTTTTGGCGTCAGGTGGAAGTCGATGCTTCCCTCGGCATTGCTGTTCTGCGGTTTAACGATGACAGATTGCGATGCCTTTGCGCTAAAATCCACCCCCGCTTCTTCTGCTGCCAATATATCCTTTCCTGTATAGGAAAGCATAAGGATCAGCAGCTGCAGCATCAGGATGGCAGATATAGCTCTGCTATACTTCCTCATCATGTTCCCCCTTTCTCATTTTCCTCTATATATAAAACTCTCAGATGTCAACTGTGTCATTTTTACTATTATTATACCAATTTACCTATAGATTCCAAAGCTTTATCTTGCGGAATTTATCATATTTTGCAGTTTGATTCTTCATAACAGGAACTGCCAGAAAACTACAAAATAAAAAAATCCCCAACAGGGGATTTTCCTATTTCATATATTCCGCCACCCGATTCCTCCCTGCTCTTTTCGCGCCTACATACAAAGCGCGGTCGGCATGGCGGATAAGGGCGAGCGGATCATCTGCATCCACTGGTGCAGAGGCGACGCCAATAGAGGCAGTGATGCTGACTGAGAGTCTGGAGCCGTCGCCGTCCATATGCTGGGTGATGGTAAAAGGCTGGGTAGCGATGGCAAGGCGGATGACTTCGGCAAGCTCAAGAGCCTCCTGCTTTTCCGCGTCAGGAAGCAGGACAACAAACTCCTCTCCGCCATATCGCGCTACAGTTCCGTATGGCTCTGTGAGCAAGGATAGCCTTTCTGCCAGTTCGATCAGGATCTCATTCCCGCTCTGGTGCCCAAAAGTATCGTTTACGCTTTTAAAGTGATCGATATCCAGGATGATGAGCGAAAGTACGCTTCTTTTTCCAGATTCCATCCTTATGAACTCTTCTCCAAGAAGCACGTCAAAATAGCGGTAATTATACAGCTTCGTCAATGCACAGCGTTCGCTGTTTTCCTTTGTTCTTTCATAGTTCCTTGCGTTTTCAATGGCGACTGCGAAGTGGGAACAAAGGATGTCCACAATCATCAGCTGATATTTTTCATAGGCCCTTTTCTTTCGGGACGCGAGAAGGAGGACACCGACAACTTTGCTTGAGCGGGCGATCGGAACGCAGAGGACGCTTTCGACCTCCTTCGGCATATAGCCTTTGGCTGCTGTCTTCCATTCTTTTTTCGTACTGAAAAGGGCAGCTTTCCCTGTCGCCCATACAAGCCCGCTGATGCCCTCATTTCTGCGCAGCGGGAGTGCTGACGGTGTGGTCCGCTCTCCATCCTCCACCTGATAAAGAAGCTTGAGCTCAGACTCATCGACCACATCAAGGATATAAGCATAGTCTACCGGCAGCATGCCGATCAGCTTTTCGATAAAAAGCTCCATCACTTCATTCCTGTTGAGGCGCTCAGCAAGCTGATGGCCGATTTCGGCTGCTTTGTGCAGATAATTGTTCACCTTTTCGCTGGAATTATAGAGTCCCAGGATAATAGACAGGCTGGCAAAGGGTACGCCTACAAACAGGATGGATAATAGCCCCACTTCACGATAGAGGATATAGAGCATGAATCCGACCGGCAGCGTCATGATCGATGTAAGCGACTCCCATATAAAATCCTTCCCGAAAAAATTCGTTTTCTGCTTATGCAGGAAAAAAAGGATCAGGGAAAGGACAAGCTGATTCACAACATAATAGACAATCGGATACAGGATGGACAGCCATAAGGAAGGGCCGTGCTCCATCAGGTCGGCTCCCTGCTTTCCGCCAAGGGAATAATAAAAAATCCCGCTTATGAAGGAAACCACAAAGAACATAAATGAATTGAGCGGAAACCTATAAGACTGGCTTTTCGGAAGCCGGAGCTTCAGAAGGAGAAAGATAACTGAAGCCTGTACTAGAAGCATTTCGATAAAGATGCCGAAAGTCAAAAAAACGGCAAAAGCCACCCACTGCAGCATAAACACGGGCACGTTATTGATGATGATCGGCATGGATGATACAAAAAACATAAGCAGCATAAATGCCAGGACATCGACGTTCAAAGCTGCAGGCTGCGGAGGATAGAGGGTATAGGTTAGCCAGACTCCGGCAGGCACAGTCAGCGCCCAGATGATCCATATGTATCTTATCGCTCCCTGCTTAACCATAATCCCCATCCTTCCGCCTTAAAATACCCAAATATTTACAATATAGTAGAATAGTCACAAAATAAATATTATTGTATCAAATTTCCAAAAATTTGTCACTCTAATAATGCGCTGCTCTGCCAAAGCATCAACACCTTTTTCCAATCAGTGAATTCAGAAATGGTTTTGCGGCAGAGAGGAAATAGAGCGACCCTGTAATCACCAGAACATCAGCAGACTGCAGGTTCGACAATTCTGTCCTGATGGCCTCTTCCCAGCTGGCACAGGCCGTTTTATTTCTGGATATACTAAGGCCGGCAAGCATTTCAGCATCCGCCGCCCTGGGGAAATCAAATTGGGTAAATGTAATTCTATCGGCAGCTCCATCAAGGATTCTGATCATTTTGTCCAGCTTCTTGTCTGACAATGCTGCGAAGACAACTGCTATTTTTTTGCCATCATACCTTTTGCCCAGCTCATCTGCAAGAGCCATGATGCCTTCTTCATTATGGGCTCCGTCCATGAGAACGACAGGATTGTCAGAAAGGAGTTCAAGCCTGCCTGGCCAATAGGCTTCGGACAGACCTTTCCTAAGATCTTTTTCTTCTATCATAAAGGAGTAGTACTGGTTCAGGATTCCTGCGGCCGCAGCTGCAAGCGCGGCATTCCTTGTCTGATGAGATCCCAGCATGCTGATTTCAAGGTTCTTATATTCCCGGAAAATCGTGCTGACGGTAAACCTTTCACCATGGTCAGACGATTGATGATCACTGATTCCGATTTCGCTGCCAAGCCGGTACAGCTTCGCGTTCTTTTCTTTAGCTGTTTTTTTAATAACAGAAAGGGCTCCCTCTTGTGAAACAGCCGTCAAGGCAGGGACACCGCTTTTGATGATTCCAGCTTTTTCAAAAGCTATCTGTTCATAGGTGTCTCCAAGGATGGCTGTGTGGTCAAGGCCGATGCTGGTGATGATGGACAGAAGCGGATGGACGATATTGGTCGAATCAAACCTTCCTCCCAGGCCGACTTCAAACAAGGCGATATCAACCGGATTGACGTCGGCAAAATAACGGAAGGCCATTGCAGTAATAACTTCAAACTCAGTCGGTGCCCCAAGCTCCGTCTTTTCCAGCTCCTCGCTGAGCGGGTAAATATCATTAACAAGCCTGAGGATTTCTTCATCGTTCACAGGATGGCCATTCAGGCTGATTCTTTCATTGAATTGTTCAAAATAAGGAGAGGTGAAGGTACCAGTCTTGAATCCGGCACTCACAAGGATGGAACGCAAATAGGCAACCGTTGATCCCTTGCCATTCGTTCCTCCGATATGTACACTCTTGAGCTTTCTCTCGGGATGGCCCAATTTTTCCATCATCCATTCCATCCGCTTTAGCCCTGGCTTGATTCCGAGGCGAAGGCGGGAGTGGATCCAGGATATTGCTTCTTCATACGTTTGAAACATAAGTATCTGCCTCCATACATAGGAAACCATACGGAAAGACGAATCCTTCCTGGATCCGCCTTTTCCGTTATGGGTGGTTTACCCTTTTAGTTCATTTAAGCGAGCTTCGACAATCGCTCTCTTTTCAGTATAGTCCTTTTCTTTGGCGCGTTCTTCTTCAATGACCTTTTCAGGCGCTTTTTTAACAAAGCCTTCATTGGAGAGCTTCTTCTGTACACGCTCAACCTCTTTGTCCAGCTTATCCCACTCTTTTTTCAACCGGGCAATTTCTTCATCGATGTTGATGAGCCCCTCCAGCGGAAGGATGATCTCAGCTCCGGAAACGACTGCTGTCATCGCCTTATCAGGTGTTGCGGCAGCAGGGCTGATCTCAAGCTCTTCCGGGTTGCAAAAGCGTTCAATATAAGCTTTATTGGCTGTGAGAGTAGCAAGAACCTCGTCATCATTCGGCTTCAGAATCATCTTGATCTTTTTGCTCAATGGTGTATTCACTTCTGCACGGCTGTTCCGGACAGAACGGATGATTTCAACAAGCAGCTTCATATCGCCTGCTGCCTTTTTATCAGTGTACTCTTCTTTCACCTTCGGCCACTCAGCGATCGTGATTGATTCACCGCTGTGAGGCAGGTTCTGCCAGATTTCTTCTGTAATGAAAGGCATGAACGGGTGGAGAAGCCTCATGGTATTATCCAGTACATATGCAAGAATCGAACGGGTCGTTTTCTTTGCCGCTTCGTCTTCCCCATAAAGCGGAAGCTTCGCCATTTCAATATACCAGTCGCAGAAATCGTCCCAGATGAAGTTATAAAGCACACGGCCGACTTCACCGAATTCATAGCGGTCTGAAAGCCTTGTTACCGTTTCAATCGTTTCGTTGAGCCTTGTCAGGATCCATTTATCAGCTACTGACTTTTCTCCTGTTAAATCGATGTCTTCAAATTTCAGGCCAGCCATATTCATAAGGGCGAAACGGGAGGCATTCCAAATTTTATTGGCAAAATTCCAAGTTGCTTCTACCTTTTCCATGCTGAAGCGCAAATCCTGTCCAGGCGAGCTTCCAGTCGACAGGAAGTAGCGGAGTGAATCGGCACCGTACTGGGCAATGACATCCATCGGATCTACACCATTGCCGAGTGATTTGCTCATTTTCCTGCCTTGCTCATCTCTTACCAGTCCGTGGATGAGTACATCTTTGAATGGGCGCTCTCCTGTAAACTCAAGGCCTTGGAAAATCATCCTGGATACCCAGAAGAAGATGATGTCATAGCCTGTTACAAGGCTTGCTGTCGGATAATAGCGCTTGAAATCAGGGTTTTCTTCATCCGGCCAGCCCATTGTAGAGAATGGCCATAGGGCGGAGCTGAACCAGGTATCAAGAACATCATTATCCTGGGTCCAATTCTCAGCATCAGCCGGAGGCTCGGAATCTACATACACCTCGCCTGTTTCCTTGTGATACCAGGCCGGGATGCGGTGGCCCCACCAGAGCTGCCTGGAGATGCACCAGTCGCGGATATTTTCCATCCAGCGGAGATATGTGTTTTCAAAGCGGTCCGGGATGAAGTTGACTTTGTCTTCTTTCTGCTGCAGCGCTACCGCTTCGTCTGCCAGCGGCTGCATTTTGACAAACCATTGTGTGGACAGATATGGCTCAACTACAGCTCCGCTCCGCTCAGAATGGCCGACAGAATGCATATGCTCTTCAATTTTGAAAAGTACACCCGCGTCCTGCAGGTCCTTTACGATCTGCTTGCGGCAGTCAAAGCGGTCAAGGCCGTTGTATTTGCCGGCATTTTCATTCATGGTTCCGTCCTCGTTCATGACAAGGATGCGCGGAAGATCGTGGCGGTTCCCGATTTCAAAATCGTTCGGGTCATGTGCAGGAGTGATTTTAACCGCACCAGATCCGAATTCCTTATCCACATAATCATCGGCAACAATCGGGATTTCACGGCCGGTAATCGGGAGGACAACATTTTTCCCTATCAGATGCTGATAGCGTTCGTCTTCAGGGTGAACCGCTACGGCTGTATCGCCAAGCATGGTCTCCGGACGGGTTGTGGCAACCTCAATGGATCCTGAACCGTCTGCAAGCGGGTAGTTCATATGATAAAAGGCGCCCTGGACATCCTGGTGAATTACTTCGATATCTGAGAGCGCAGTTTTTGTGGCTGGATCCCAGTTGATGATATATTCGCCGCGGTAAATCAGGCCTTTTTTATAAAGAGAGACAAAAACTTTATTAACCGCCTTGGAAAGCCCCTCATCCATTGTGAAGCGCTCGCGGCTGTAATCAAGTCCCAGGCCGAGCTTAGACCACTGCTGGCGGATATGCTCTGCATATTCTTCTTTCCATTTCCATGTTTCCTGGACAAATGCTTCGCGGCCGAGATCGTAGCGGGATTTTCCTTCGCTTTTCAGCTTCTGCTCGACTTTCGCCTGTGTTGCGATGCCGGCATGATCCATGCCCGGAAGCCATAATACATCATAGCCCTGCATCCTCTTCATGCGGGTAAGGATATCCTGAAGCGTGGTATCCCAGGCATGGCCGAGGTGAAGCTTTCCTGTTACGTTCGGCGGCGGGATGACAATCGTATAAGGCTCTTTGCTTTGAGCATCCTTCGCTTCAAAAAATTTGTTCCCGATCCACCATTCATACCGTCCCTTTTCAATATTCCGGGGATCATACTTTGTTGGCATCGCCAATTCATTATTCTCCATTGTATTCCCTGCCTTCCTTGTATCTGTTAGTGTTGTGGGTACCTGAACAAATAAAAAACTCCATCCGTCAATAAAAGGACGAATGGAGCTGATTTCGCGGTACCACCTTTTTTCCGGGCAAGTAATGCAATCCTGCCAGGCGCTTAATCTGATAACGGTTTTCCCGTCTTTCGCTACTGTGAACATGTTCTGTTCGCGAAAGAAGCTCAAGGGCGACCTTCCAATGATTCTGCCTGGAAAACCTTTCAGCTTGGGGTTTTCCTCTCTTTAGGCAGCTTGCACTGTACTCTTCCCTGTCAATGCTTTTCTAATGATATTTATATATGATATAGTACCGAATTTCGCGGTTTATAGTCAATAAGTATCGGCAATATTTTTTAAAATCATACATCCGCCCGTACGATTCTAAAAAATAGGCACTTAACCTGGGGAAGGGACATAGAATGGTGTAAAAGAGATTAGGGGGAAAACAGATGAAAAGGAAATTCAATCCTTATACCCTGCCTCCATGGCTGAGGACCTTTAGAAGTGTTTGTGCCCAATTCATAATTCCCTTCTGTGTCTTTCAGGGAATACGGACCATTCTCATTCCTACGACCTTTGATGTTCTTTTGCTTTCAGTCTTTATCTTGCTGGCTCTGGCACTCCATCTTGAATTCATTTAGGAGCCCTCAGGACGAATTGTCCGGGGCTCCTTCCTGTTCGGCCTGGGCTTTTGCCGCTTCCTGTGCCTGCTGCTTCTGCCTTTCGATTTCGTCGATCCTCATGACGATGTACTCTGTATTCTTCAGAAGCCAGAATTGGCGCTGAAACTGCTGGACGAGCTTTCTTTCATCTGCAGAACCGCGGTTCTTATGGTAGTTTTCCGCCTCTCTCAGGACAGGGCCCGGGTGGGCAAGATAGCTCTGGAACAAGAGCATTTCATCCTGCTTGAACGGTATATATTTAAAGTAGGTATACAGCCACTCAACCGATTCATCGCTCCGCTTCGGGTAACTTCTTAAAGAGCGCGACAGAAACGGCAGGAGATCGTGGAGCGGGGAAGCCTGGCGCGATTTTTCAAAGTTGCTGAAATATCCGTAGCCTCTTTCATCATACAGAAAATGCTCTGTTGAAACTTTTCCATGGATGATGACAGTCCGCGCTTTTTCATCATCCTTCGTTTTTTCATGCCAATCCTTCAGCTTGCCTTTCGAAAATTTCAGCGCCTGGGTAATATCATGGTAATACAGGCAGAAAAGGAGCTCGAATGGCGCCATATACTGCTTTCTTTCACATTCATCAATAAATCCCTCGCAGAATTCTGTCTCCTTCTCCCAGGCGAGCAGGGTCTTTTCATAATGCTCCTGCCGCTCCTCGCTGGTGACATTGACTTCCTTCAATGACAGTGTGTGCAGCCGTGCCAGTTCCCGGAACATCTGCTGATGGCGTTCAAAACGGTTTTCTTTTTCTTCATTGGCGAGCCATGGCATTAAATAATACAGTTCACTCTCATGAAAAACAGCGTAGCGGCCGTCAGCAGCCGGATAGATCGGCACTATCCGGTTGTAGCCCTTCTGATAAAGGGACTGAACCTGCCTGATAAAATCGGTCCCATGCTTTGCTTTCAGCTTTTTCAGTGCAAAAACGCCTTTATCGGAATAGATCTTCCTGGTCCTGCCGTAGTCTTCCACAAAGTGGGGCTGGACGGCATAGTGCTTTAAAATCGGGGAAACCGCTGCTAATCTGTTGCTTCCTTCCATACGCGTATCCCACTTTCTTATTGGCGTAGTGATCCTCCGGAAATAAAAGAAACAGTTGAACAGGTACCTCCATACCTGCCCAGCCTGTTTCATACATGTCTTATTGCCTGCAGAAGGCTATTTCTGATAGGCATGCACAGGGACATACAGCACCTGGCCTTCATAAACGTCCTGGTTCAGCTCCAGGTGATTGACTCTCAGCAGCGCCGGAACAGGAACCTCATATCTTTCTGCGATAATATCGAGTGTATCGCCATGCTGAACGATGCACACTTTCATCCTGGCAGACTGCTCTTCTTCCTTTCGGGCCAGAAACTCAGCCAGTGACAAGCTCTTGCTTTTTTTCTTATTGGCTGCTTTCTTCTTTTTTGGAGCCTGGTCAGAAGAAGATTCACTTTCCTCCTGCTGGGCCTTGAAGCCGGTCAATATTTCTGCCGGCTGCATTTCCGGCTTTTGGTTACCGGCATAAGTATCTTCTGCTGCCTTTTCACTCCTGAACGTTGCAAAGCTATGGTCAGGCACTTGTTCTGCAGGTTCAGCATGGTAGGCTGCTTCCGGGACCGGAAGCTCATGATCTTTGATGGTGTCAAAAAACGCTGCCGGCTTTTCTTCTTTTTCAGCCTCCTCCGGCTGCTTTCTCGCTTCGGCAGTAAAAGGGGCAAACAGATCGGCAGCTTCTGCGTTCTCTGTTTCATCTTCCTCTTCCGCTCCTGCCCCGGCTTTATAAATAGAATCTTTGAAACCGGCATATTCCGGGAGCTGCACCTCTTCATTGTCCTCTATTATTAACTCTGCCGGCGCTGCCGAACGGAATAAAGGCTCCAGCTCCTTTTCAGTCTCCTCTTCTGCTGCAAGCAGTGGCTCAAAATGATCCTGCTGCTGCTCCTCTTCCTGAGCTTCTGCCTCAGCTTCCTCTTCTTCCGGCCTTTCATCGTGTTCCTGTGCTGCATCTTCCTCATCATACTCCGCGGCAGGATGCTGCTGTTCCCCGTAGAGGCCGGTGATGGTCAGATCTGCTGTCAGCCTCATGCAGCTTCTTTCCTGGAATTGATAGTCAAAAGAATCAATATAGACATCCAAATCATAGACGCTTCCTATCCTATTATTCGGAATGGTTATATCAACAGGGAAATGGTGAGAAAATTCACAGATCCCCCCTTCCCTCTCTTCGACGGATTGAATGAATTTTGGACTGGCAAAAGATTCTTCCAGTTCATCTTCTTCATTTTTCCGGTACTCCCCGGCCAGTTTCAGCGATCCTTGAATCGATACATATTGTTCATGTTCCTGGATGGTTATATTCGGATCAAGCGAAATAGAAACAAGCTCAGATACTTCCTGTCCTTTTTGGAACCAGACGGATTCTTCTAAAGAAAAGCGCAGGCATGATTGATCTTCCTGGGACAAAGCGACTCCTCCTTTCAGCTCTTTCACGTATAATCACTATGTCATTATCACTCTATGAACGGCTGATAGTAATTATGATTAGATTGTGAAAAGTTATGGAGCGCAGGAGAGTAGGGGGTGAATATTAATGAGGCAATGAGGGGGGATTCGTGTATAAGGACACACACAAAAAACAGGCCGGAGTTAACCGGCCTGCTTCCATCAGCCTTTCAGCTTGGAAAATGCAAGCTCGGCTGCGTTCAATGTTTTTTCAATATCTTCATCCGTATGGGCGGTTGATAAAAATAATCCCTCGAATTGCGATGGAGGCAGGAAGACTCCTTCATTCGCCATTTCACGGTAATAAGAAGCAAAATAGTCCAGGTTGGAGGTTTTCGCTTTTTCATAATTGATGACTTCTTCGTTTGTAAAGAAGAAACCGATCATTGAACCTGCACGGTTGACCGTCAGCGGGATATCATGCTTCTTCGCTGCTGCATAAAGGCCTTCTTCCAGCCTGTCAGCCTTCCGTTCGAATTCTTTGTACGATTCAGGAGTGAGCTGGCTCAGCGTTTCGTATCCGGCAGTCATGGCCAGCGGATTGCCTGAAAGTGTTCCTGCCTGATAGATCGGGCCGCTCGGGGCGATTCTCTCCATGATTTCCGCTTTGCCGCCATAGGCGCCTACAGGCAGGCCGCCGCCGATTACTTTGCCGAGGCAGGTAATGTCAGGGGTAACGCCGTAATAGCCTTGAGCGCAATGATAGCCGACACGGAAGCCTGTCATGACTTCGTCAAAAATCAGGAGCGTCCCATATTCACTCGTTATGTCCCTTAATGCTTCAAGGAATCCTGGAAGAGGAGGGACAACCCCCATATTGCCGGCAACAGGTTCTACGATGACCCCGGCAATATCTTCGCCGAATTGCTCAAAAGCATATTTTACACTTTCCATATCATTGTAAGGCACAGTAATTGTGTTCTTCGCAACGCCTTCAGGCACCCCCGGGCTGTCGGGAAGGCCGAGTGTGGCAACACCTGAGCCTGCTTTGATCAGGAGGGAATCGCCATGGCCATGGTAGCAGCCTTCAAATTTAAGGATTTTGTTGCGCCCTGTATATCCGCGGGCAAGGCGCAGGGCGCTCATTGTCGCCTCTGTACCTGAAGAAACCATCCTGACGATCTCGATGGACGGCACCCGCTCAATCACAAGCTTGGCCAGCTCATTTTCGGCAATGGTCGGAGCGCCGAAGCTTGTGCCAAGTTCCGCGATTTTCTTGATCCCTTCCACTACCCTGTCATTCGTGTGCCCAAGGATTAACGGCCCCCAGGAAAGCACATAATCGATATATTCATTGCCGTCAATATCATAGATCTTCGAGCCTTTTCCCCGCTCCATGAAGATCGGATCCATATTGACCGATTTAAAGGCACGGACTGGGCTGTTGACGCCGCCTGGCATCAGCGATTTCGCTTCATTATAGGCTTCGGCCGATTTAGTATAAGAACGCATGCTTTTCCCTCTTTTCTTCTTTTTAATCATTCAAGAATAGGATGGCTTTACTGGCATTACTGCTGTTCTTTAATCCATCTTGCAGCATCTTTGGCATGGTAGGTGATGATTAAATCTGAACCGGCACGCTTCATCCCGGTCAGCATCTCCATTACAATGTTTTTCTCGTCAATCCAGCCATTTTGCGCTGCCGCTTTCACCATTGAATATTCGCCGCTCACATTATAGATGACCATTGGCAGGTTCACTGCATTTTTCACGTCTCTTACAATATCCAGATAAGGCATTCCAGGCTTTACAATCAGGAAGTCTGCACCTTCTGCAAGATCAGCTTCTGCTTCCCTGAGTGCCTCCATGCGGTTGGCAGGGTCCATCTGATAAGCTTTCCGGTCGCCAAATTGAGGCGTGCTGCCGGCTGCATCACGGAATGGGCCGTAGAATGCTGAAGAATATTTGACTGCGTAAGACATGACCGGCACATCCTGGAAGCCTGCCTCATCCAGTCCGGCCCTGATGGCTGCAACAAATCCATCCATCATATTGGAAGGGGCGATGATATCAGCGCCTGCTTTCGCCTGGCTGACTGCAGTCTGGACAAGGAGCTCAAGGGACGCGTCGTTCAGGACTTTTCCATCCTCTATCAGCCCGCAATGCCCATGGCTTGTATATTCGCACAGGCAGGTATCGGCGATGATGACCACCTCAGGAAATTTGGACTTGATCAGTCTCGTTGCCTCCTGGACAATCCCGTGATCGTGATAAGCCTGCTGGCCGCATTCGTCTTTTTCGAGCGGAATTCCGAATAAGAGGACTGATTTGATCCCTAATGATACAACCTCTTCCATTTCTTCCTCAATGCGGTCAAGGGAAAGGTTATACTGGCCAGGCATAGAAGGGATTTCCCTTTTAATATTTTCTCCTTCTGCGGCGAATATCGGATAAATCAAGTCTTCAATACGAAGATGATTTTCCCTTACAAGCGCTCTCATACTGGCTGTCTGCCGTAAACGGCGGTATCTTTTGAACTGCATATCCATTTCATTTCCTCCTCTGATTCAATTCAGCTGCTATGCTTTTTGCCAAATCTTCAATCGTATATCCGGCAGGGACCACATGGACACCAAGCCCCAGTTCTTCCGCTCTTTTCTGAGTAACAGGGCCGATGCAGGCCACAAGGCAGCCTTTGATAGCTGCTTCAGCACCCGTCTTGCGGACAATCTCCATAAAATGCTCTACAGTCGACGGGCTGGTGAAGGCCAGCACATCCAACGATCCATTTTTCAGCATGACTGCGAGCTTTTCTCCGCTATCTTCAGGAAATCCGGTTTCATATATAATGATTTCCTGCGGCTCTGCCCCTGCCCTTTTAAGCTCGTCTGCAATATAGCTTCTTGCTTTATTCCCTTTGGGGATCAGCACCTTCATGCCTTTTTCGACAAAGGGAAGGAACTCATCAATAAATCCTTCTGCAGCAAATTCCTCCGGAGTAAAGCTGACAGCAAGCCCTGACTCCTCTGCGGCCCTCTCTGTTTTTGTGCCAATGGCCGCAATCTTGGGAAAAACGGCATTTCTGCCGGCAAAGGATATAAAAGTTTCAAGGGCATTTTTGCTGGTAAAAATGACCCAATCGTATGTAGGAAGCTCCCTGACAGCATGAAGGATTTCTTCTGTTACCTCTGCCGGCCTGAAAGCAAGCAGCGGTATTTCCACTGGTATGCCGCCATAGCTGCGGATCAGCTCAGAAAAAGGTCCGGCCTGATCCTTCCCCCTGGGTACAAGCACTTTTTTGCCTGCAAGGGGAAGGCTCTCCCCGGTCATTCTCCGTCAAGCTCCTTTTTTACATCATCAATAAGCTTTTTGGCGCCTTTTTCAATCAGCTTTTCCGCAGTTCTCAGGCCCACTTCTACAGGATCAGCTCCAGTCACTTTTTCTTTATAAATCGTTTTTCCGTCCGGTGAAGCTACAAGACCTGTAAGCTCAATTTCATCCTGCTCATTCAGCACAGCATATCCTGCAATCGGAACCTGGCATCCGCCCTCCATTTTATGAAGGAATGCACGCTCGGCACGGACTGTCTGGTTTGTTGTCCCGCAAGTGAACTTACTCAGCAGCTCAAGCAGCTCCTTATCGCTCTCGCGGCACTCAATGGACAATGCCCCCTGGCCAACGGCCGGCAGGCAGACTTCCGGCTCAAGGAATTCCGAAACAGTATCAGTTGTCCATCCCATTCTTGACAGACCGGCTGCAGCGAGAATGATTGCATCATACTCCTCTGTTTCAAGCTTTGCGAGCCTCGTATCAATATTGCCCCTGATCCATTTGATTTCAAGATCCGGGCGCTTTGCAAGCAGCTGTGCGCCTCTTCGCAGGCTGCTTGTGCCGACAACCGCTCCCGGCTTAAGCTGATCCAGTGTCTGATGCCCTTTTGAAATCAATGCATCACGGTGATCCTCCCTTTCAGGAATAGAGCCTATCACAAGGCCTTCCGGCAGGACAGCGGGCATATCCTTCATGCTGTGGACTGCCATGTCGATTTCTTCATCAAGCATAGCCTGCTCGATTTCTTTTACAAATAAGCCTTTTCCGCCAACCTTGGATAAGGTCACATCAAGGATCTGATCTCCTTTTGTCACGATTTCTTTCACTTCAAACTCGAAAGAATCGTCTATCTTCTTCAACTGGTCCATCACCCAGTTGGTCTGTGTTAATGCAAGCTTGCTGCGCCTAGAACCGACTATAATTTTTCTCATGACAGCCTCCTATGTATAGGGGGCAAGGCTTTTGCCAAGCCCCCTGATATAAATCATTATTATGAGCTCCAGAAGTGGAAGGATGAAAGCCTTCCAAACAGGAAAAAGTTAATAAGTACAATTAAAAAGGATGCGAGATTCCACAGGGCCAGCGATTTGCCTGAAAAGCCCCTTGCCACCCTCACATACAGGTATACGCTGTATACGCCAAGCACGATGAATGAGCCAATGACTTTCGCATCATACCAATGCATATCTGGTACCTTGATATAAGCCCATTGCGTCCCGAGGATCAGGCTTATAATCAGCATCGGTACACCGATTACATTTAATACATACGACATATGCTCAAGCTTTGACAAATCTGCAATTCTCAGGAGCCTGGATCCCCATTTTTTCCTCTTTAGCAGGTCATACTGAATAAGATACAGCAAAGAGAAGACAAATGACAGTGAAAAGGCGCCATATGAAAGGATTGCGACTGTTATGTGGATCAGGAGCAATTCCGAGACGAGCTGCTGGGCCATGACTTCAGATTCGTACTGAACGGGTGCAAAGGTGTGGATGGCCATGATGACAAAGCCGAGCACATTAGTGAAAAAGACGATAAAATCCACTCTCAGAAGGCGGTTGATTCCGAGCGAAAGAGTGATAAGCACCCAGGCATAAAAATATAGCCCTTCAAATATAGTCAGCACCGGAAAACGCCCTGTATTTTTCATGTACAAAAACAGAAAAACAGTCTGCAGAATCCACACAAATGCAAGTAACCAGAAGGCAACCCTGTTGGCCTTCCGGTTATTGTGAAGAAAGTCGATGAAGTATAAAAGCACGCATAAAGCATACAGAACGACTGTTAACTCATGCAGCCTTGTCATATAGATGTCAAACATTGCCCAGAACCCCGCTTATGACTGAAAAGAAGGCACGGCCGGCTTCACTGCTGCCCGCATTGGTTCTGCTGCCTTCACTTCATCATCATGTTCTGCAACAAGGTCTTCTATATTGAAGATTTTCACAAATAAATCCAGCGCTTTATCGGCATCAGCCTGTGCAGCCATTTCCTTGGCCTGCAGGATTGGGTCTTTCAGCATCTGGTTGATGATGCTCTTCGTGTGTTTGTTCAGCACTTTTTTGTCGCGCTCACTGAGATGAGGCAGTTTTCTTTCAATGCTGTTCATGGTTTCGGACTGGATGGCCAAAGCTTTCTCACGCAGGGCGGAAATGACCGGAACAACCCCAAGGAGGTTGAGCCACTGCTTGAATTCCACAATCTCGCCTTCAATCAGCATCATGATAGCTGCTGCCGCTTTTTTGCGTTCCTGGAGATTGGCTTCTACAATGCCTTCCAGATCGTCAATATCATAAAGGAATACGCTGTCCAGCTCAGAAAGCTTTGGATCAAGATCGCGTGGCACGGCAATATCCACCATAAAGAGCGGTTTGCCTTTGCGCATCTTCTCTACATGGACCATCATCTCTTTCGTAATGACGAATTCCTTTGCACCTGTAGAGCTGATCAGGATATCAGCTTCCATTAAAGCGCACTGCAGCTCCTGGAGGGTCTTGGCTTCACCGTGGAAGCGGCTCGCCAGATCCTGGGCCTTTTCAAATGTGCGGTTGATGACAGTCACCTTGCTTGCCCCATTGGCATGCAGGTTCTGAATGGCCAGCTCTCCCATTTTCCCTGCTCCAAGGACAAGGACATGCTTCCGGTCAAGAGATCCGAATATCTTTTTAGCCAGCTCGACGGCAGCATAACTGACCGAAACCGCATTTGCGCCAATTTCAGTTTCAGAATGGGCCTTCTTCGCCAATGTGACAGCCTGCTTGAAAAGCT
The DNA here is from genome assembly GCF_031844465.1 of Bacillus sp. AG4(2022). Taxonomy (NCBI): domain Bacteria; kingdom Bacillati; phylum Bacillota; class Bacilli; order Caryophanales; family Bacillaceae; genus Bacillus; species Bacillus sp. AG4(2022). The sequence continues at coordinate 277,014 of NZ_JAUZVH010000005.1, read as the reverse complement.
GATTAAATACAGTGCCTGTCGCCTGCTTTTCCTGTGAAGCCAGGAAGCTAGTACGCACTTGTCCAAGAATCTGTGTTTCGCCAAGAACCATGGAGTCCAAACCGCAGGCAACTTTAAACAGATGCTCTACAGCACCGTCCTGTTCGTAAACAAACAGATACGGAGAGAATTCTTCATGGGCCATATCAAACCACTCAGACAAAAATTCTTTTATATAATAGCGGCCGGTGTGAAGCTGATCGACCACTGCGTAAATTTCAGTGCGGTTGCAAGTAGAGAGGATAACATTTTCCAGGATGCTCTTTTTGCTGTTCAATGCCGTCATGGCATCCCCCAGAGAGTCCGGATTGAATGTCAAACGCTCGCGGATTTCGACAGGGGCAGTTTTATAATTAAGACCTGCTACAATAATATGCATAAAGTGTTTGCACCCCCAGCTAAGTACGTCATTCAATACTATAATTATAACATTTTTTTCGTGTAAAATTGTGAACAGATAATGAACTCATATGGTAATATAAATGATTGAAAGGTGCTCTTGCTGCATGGCTCAAAAGAAGCCTGCAGGAGCAGAAAGCCTTGGCCCAAATTACATATATCGACAAAAAGGCTTACTTATGTACAGTACCAAAAATAAAGCCGGGATTCAAGTGAACCTTACTGGAAGTGGTGTAAAAATGAAAAACCAGCGGATTTTCCCAGGAATCATCCTTATAGGCTTCGGTGCCTATTTCCTGATGCAGCGCTCAAACGTACAATTATTCCAGGATTTCTATTCCTGGCCGACACTATTATTGATCGTCGGTATTGCTTTTCTATTCCAGGGATACGGAGCCAAAGAATATGAAGCGATCCTTCCCGGCGTCATCCTGGCAGGGTTTGGATTGCACTTCCATATTGTAAGCCGGCTCGAAGTGTGGCCTGACCATATCGGCACCTTCATCCTGATCATCGCCCTCGGGTTCCTGCTCAGAGCCCAAAAGACGGGGGCAGGCTTTGTCCAGGGGCTGCTTTTCCTGTCCATCAGCATCCTGCTTCTATTCAATGACAAAGCAGAAAACATTTTAGGACCATTAGGGCCGGGCCTATCATCCATCTTAAGATTCTGGCCGGCTGCACTTGTGCTGGTAGGCCTGTACCTGCTGTTATCAAAGAAAAAGTAGGCTTATACTGCCTATCATTCCACACTTGCACAAAGATAAAACACCCGGACGGGTGTTTTATCTTCCTTTATTCAAAAATCTCCACTGCCTTACAGCACAGAATCCAGGAAGCTTTTTGTCCGCTCTTCCTTCGGGCTCAAAAACAGCTGCTCCGGATGGCCTACCTCGACAATCCTTCCTTCATGCATATATACCGCAAAATCGGCGACTTCTCTCGCAAAGCCCATTTCATGGGTCACGACAATCATGGTCATCCCTTCCTTCGCAAGGTCCTTCATGGTGGCAAGCACTTCACCGACCAGCTCGGGGTCAAGCGCAGAGGTCGGTTCGTCAAACAGCATGATATCAGGCTTCATGGCCAATGCCCTTGCAATGGCCACCCTTTGCTTCTGCCCCCCTGACAGCTTGGCGGGATATACGTCCTCTTTATCTGATAACCCCACTTTTTTCAGGAGCTCTTTTGCCTCTTTCCTGGCCTGCTCCTTTGGCACTTTTTTTACATACACCGGGGCCTCCATTACATTCTCAAGGACAGTCCGATGGGGGAACAGGTAGAAATGCTGAAACACCATCCCCACTTTTGACCGGATCCTGTTCAGGTCATGCGTTTCTTTCTCAACCTTCTCCCCTTCAATGACAATGTTTCCGCTGTCCTTCATTTCAAGGAAGTTGAGGCATCGCAGCAGCGTGCTTTTTCCTGACCCGCTTGCCCCGATCAAACAGACTACATCGCTTTCTTTCACTGTCATATCTATATCCTTCAATACATGAAGGTCCCCAAACGACTTGTTCAGCTTCTCCACTTTTATCATCACTGCTTCATTCATCTGCCATTGCCTCCTCTTTAATCACTAATTGCCATCCGCTTTTCAATAATGCTGACCAGGAATGAGAATACGAGCACCAGTATGAGGTAATAGACTGCCACGATTAAAAGATAGCTCATATAGTCATACTCATTTGATCCATATGTGGTCGCCACATTGAAAAGCTCGTACATGCCAATGAATGAGGCAAGGGATGAATCCTTCAGCGCTATAATGAATTGATTGCCAAGAGGCGGCAGGGCCCTTCGAACTGCCTGCGGAAGAATGATGCGCCTCATAGCAAGCCCGGCTGACATGCCGAGCGACCTGCCCGCTTCCATCTGCCCTTTTTCAATGGACTGAATCGAGCCCCTGAAAATCTCCGCTATATAAGCGCCGTTATGGAAGGCGAGCCCAAGGACAACGGCCAGAAACTGCGAGATATTCAGAGATGTCAGCCCAAAGTAGAAGATAAATATCTGGACAACCAAAGGCGTTCCCCTTACAAGGAATATATATATATCTGCAATCCATTCAAGAACTTTTATTCGCGAGATTTTTAAAAAGGCAAAAAACAGCCCGATGAAGATGGCTATAAAAACAGAAACAATCGTCAATTCAAAGGTAAGAAGCATGCCCCGTAAAAATACGGGATATGTTTCTATAAACTTTCCTGCAAGTTCCATAGGCTTTTCCTCTCTTTAATTGTAATATGAAGCATTTCTTTTATGTACATAAAGAGGCGAATGCAAGTTGCAGTACATTCGCCTTCTTCCCCTTATTCCTTTTCAGGGTCTTTTGTGATGTCCTCACCGATGTACTTCTTGCTGATTTCTGTCAAAGTTCCATCTTCATGAAGCTTTTCAAGCGCTTCATTGATTTGATCAAGCAGCTCTTCATTGTCCTTCGCTACGGCAATTGCCTGTTCACTGCGCCCAAGCAGCTCCTTGCCTTCGATTTCCATCCCGGAACCGATAGCCTCTTTGCCTGTGATGAAGTCAGTGATGACGGCATCATGCTTCCCCCTGCTCAATGCTTCGAGGGCGGTTACATCACTGTCGTAAAAAATGATGTTGTCTGTCACCTCTTCAGCAGAGTCTGCATAGGTTGAACCTTTGGATACAGCAATCTCCAGATCCTTCAGATCATCAAGGCTTTTCGCCGAACTGTCAGGACGGACAAAAATCTGCGGTCCTGAATAATAATAAGGAATGGAAAAATTCACTGCCTTCAGCCTGTCTTCATTGATGGTGTGGCTCGCTACCGCGGCATCAAAACGCCCTGATTTGACGCCTTCAACAATTCCGCCAAACTTAAATTTCTTCTGAACCGGTTCAAGGCCCAGCTCCTTGGCCACTGCTTCTCCGACTTCAATATCAAAGCCGGTCATGGTCCCATCCGCTTCTGTCACGCTGAAAGGCTTGAATTCACCTGAAGCAGCATATGTAAACTTACCTTCGTCTGCAAGCTCCATCCCCCCGGAGGATGCCTCTTTTTTCCCGCATGCTCCGAGAACAGCGGCACAGCATAAAATTACAACAGCTATGATCCATTTTTTCAATTGTTTTCCCCCTCAATGTTTTCTGAATTTCATTTCAAGCTTATTACCCTTATTACCATAACATTACACTTACTTTTGCCACAAAATTCAAATTTAGCTGTATTTTCAGTCATTAACCCCCATACTGGCCTGACAGCGGCTCAGCTGTACAATGCTATTAAATGGGGGCATATACTGCCCTCTTCTCCCATTTCCTCCCGAACGGCCGCCATACAGCAGCAAAAGAGCTGTTTTTGCAAAAAAAAAAACGCCAAATCGGCGTTTTTTAGCTCTGCATATATTTCTTGAGAATCCCCCAGGCCTCATCCTTGCCTTCACCGGTCTCGGATGAGAACAAAACAATATCGTCCCCAGGTTCAAGCTCCAGAGTCTCTTTCGTGATTTTGAAATGCTTCTGCCTTTTTGTTTTAGGAATTTTATCAGCCTTTGTGGCTATGATGATGCATCGGATTCCATGGTGCTTCAGGAAATCGTACATCATGATATCATCCTTGGTAGGAGGATGGCGCAAGTCGACGATCAGGACAGCTGCCTTCAGCTGCTCCCTGGAGGTAAAATAGGTTTCAATCATCCTACCCCATGCTTCGCGCTCCTTTTTGGAAACTTTGGCATAGCCATATCCCGGGACATCGACAAAATGCATCATTTCATTGATCAGATAGAAATTCAGTGTCTGGGTTTTGCCTGGCTTCGAGGATGTCCTCGCCAGGTTCTTACGGTTAAGCATTTTGTTAATAAATGAGGATTTGCCGACATTGGATCTCCCTGCCAGGGCAAACTCGGGCAGGGACTCCTCAGGATATTGTGCCGGTTTGACCGCACTTATAACGATTTCAGCACTATTTACTTTCATTGCTGTGCACTCCATTCAGGGCGTGCTTGAGAACTTCGTCAACATGTGATACGAGAACAAAATCCAATTCGTCGCGGACACTCTCTGGAATATCATCAATATCTTTTTCATTATCTTTAGGAAGGATAATTTTAGTCAATCCCGCTCTATGGGCACTTAAAGTTTTTTCTTTCACTCCGCCGATCGGCAAGACCCGGCCGCGGAGCGTTATTTCTCCTGTCATCCCCACTTCTTTGCGTATCGGATTCCCCGACAGCGCTGAAACAAGGGCTGTAGTGATGGTAATCCCTGCAGATGGGCCGTCTTTTGGAACGGCACCTTCAGGCACATGGATGTGGATATCGTACTTTTCATAAAAATCTGCCTCGATGCCCAGCTCTTTCGCTTTTGAACGGACATAGCTGAATGCAGTCTGTGCAGATTCTTTCATGACATCCCCAAGCTTGCCTGTCAGGACCAATTTGCCTTTGCCTGGAGATAAAGATACTTCGATCTGCAGCGTGTCTCCGCCAACTGTTGTATAAGCAAGGCCGGTCGCAACCCCGATCTGGTCCTCGACCTCTGCCTGGCCATATCTGAACTTTGGCTTGCCAAGGAAGTCTTCTATATTCTTTTCAGAAATGATGACCTTCTTTTTCTCGCCTGAAACAATAATCTTTGCAGTCTTACGGCAGATGGAAGCCAGCTGGCGCTCAAGCCCGCGGACGCCTGCTTCTCTTGTATAATAGCGGACGATTTTCTGGATTCCGTCCTCCCTGATCTGCAGCTGGGATTTAGAAAGCCCGTGCTCGCTGATCTGCTTAGGCAGGAGATGGTCCTTTGCTATATGAATCTTTTCAAGCTCCGTATAGCCCGCAATCGTGATAATTTCCATCCGATCGCGGAGAGGGCCCGGTATGGTTGCCAGATTATTCGCTGTTGCAATGAACATAACCTTCGACAGGTCATATGTTTCTTCAATATAATGATCGCTGAAATTGTGGTTCTGCTCAGGATCCAGAACTTCCAGCATGGCTGATGAAGGGTCTCCCCTGAAATCATTGGACATTTTATCAATTTCATCAAGCAGGAACACCGGATTGATGGTCTCTGCCTTTTTCATGCCCTGGATAATCCGGCCCGGCATGGCGCCGACATAGGTCCTTCTATGTCCGCGGATTTCAGATTCGTCCCGCACCCCTCCAAGGGAAACGCGGACAAAGTTGCGGTTCAGCGACGCAGCAATAGACTTGGCAAGGCTCGTCTTACCGACTCCCGGAGGCCCGGCCAGGCAAAGGATGGGACCTTTCAGCGAATTGGTGAGCTTTTGCACAGCCAAATATTCCAGCACCCGCTCCTTGACCTTTTCAAGGCCGTAATGATCCCTATTCAGGATACGCTCTGCATTATGAATGTTCAGGTCATCAACAGTTGCCTCAGTCCATGGCAGAGAAACAAGCCAGTCGATATAGTTGCGGATTACCGCGCTTTCAGCAGAGCTGGAAGGCACCTTTTCATAACGGTCAAGCTCTTTTAATGCAGCAAGCTTGACATGATCAGGCATCCCGGATTGTTCGATTCTATCATTGAGCTCGGCGATTTCGCCTGTTTTGCCTTCCTTATCGCCCAATTCCTTCTGAATCGCCTTCATCTGCTCACGGAGATAATACTCCTTCTGCGTTCTTTCCATGCTTTTTTTGACGCGCTGCCCAATCTTCTTCTCAAGATTCAGGACCTCTTTTTCATTGTGGATAATCTCTATGACCTGATTCAGCCTTTTTTTGACATCGATCATTTCTAGAATATCCTGCTTTTCCTTCAGCTTCAGCGGCAGATGGGAAGCGACGATATCTGCCATGCGCCCCGGTTCCTCAATATCGGATACTGAGGAATAGGTTTCTGCAGAAATCTTCTTGGATACTTTTATGTACTGTTCAAAGTACTCAAGCATCGTCCTCATCAGCGCCTGGTCTTCGGCATCCTTGTCTTCTCTGTCATCATAAGTCTCAACACTGACTGTATAATGATCTCCCTCATCGGTGAGCTCGGTAATTTCTGCCCTCTTCAATCCTTCCACCAGCACACGGATTGTGCCGTTTGGAAGCTTCAGCATTTGTTTTACACGGGTAAGAGTACCCATTTTGTATAAGTCATCTTCCGCCGGCTCATCTATTGAAATATCCTTTTGAGTCGTCAAAAAAATAAGATGGTCATCTACCATTGCTTTTTCAAGCGCCTGCACGGATCTTTCCCGTCCAACGTCCAGATGCAGGACCATTGTAGGGTAGACGAGCAAGCCCCGAAGCGGCAGGAGGGGGACGATGATGTCTTTCTTATTCGCCATAGTTTGCACCTCCAAATGCAAATCAAATATATTATCTGCCTCATCCTTATTCTTTGCACTAAGCCCGCAAAAAATGAGAAAGAGAAACCAAACAATCATTCCAAACCCGCATCATATCACAGGTCAAGCCTTTGTACAATTCTAACTTATTTATTTGTGGGTGTCTATTAAATGAAATGCGGAGCCGGCTTGTTCAGAGCCGACAAGCATAAGACGAGCAGGACGGAAGGTTGTTCTTTAACCTTCTGGCCTGATCGGCTTATGACTCGAGGGGCTAGCGCCCGCAGCTGGACAACGCGAGATGCGGAGGGAGCTTGCCCCATCCCCCTTATCTTATTGCTTTATTGCTTCATTGATTATATGACGAATGAATTCCTGTTAGACAGCTTATTTCTCTTTTATCCTGTCAGAATAAAATAAAACTCCGGTTTGAAGCATATGCTGCAAACCGGAGCTCCTTTAGATACTTTCTTTCTTAGAAAGCTCGATTGACGCTGTGAGGGACTGGTCTCTTGCATAGTCCTTCAGCAGGGCTGCAGTGAACACCTGGCTGAGGTGGCTGACAGGAATGATGTCGATTCCCTCTATCTCTTTCAAAATACTTTGCATATTTTCTTCAGGGATGATAACAGTCCTGGCGCCGGCTTTCTGGGCAGCCTTTACTTTGGCATACACTCCGCCGATCGGCTTAACATGGCCGTGGATGCTGATTTCTCCTGTCATGGCCACTTCCCTGTTCACCGGCCTTTTATATATAGCCGAATAAATTCCGGTAGCCATAGCAATCCCAGCAGAAGGACCGTCAATTGGCACACCGCCTGGGAAATTCACATGGATATCATAATCTTCAGCAGGCACTCCCATTGTTTTTAAAACGGTCAAAACATTTTCAATTGAACCCTTTGCCATACTTTTCCTGCGTATTGATTTTCCGCGGTCCCCGATGCTTTCCTCTTCAACAATCCCGGTGATATTGATAGAACCTTTTTCCTTTGCAGGCATAACCGTCACTTCTATTTCCAGCAGGGCACCTGTGTTTGGCCCATATACAGCAAGTCCGTTTACAAGCCCGACTGCCGATTCTTCACTGATCTTTCTTTCCATCCTTGGAGAGAGCTGGCTTGAGTTAATGACCCATTCAATATCCTCATCCTTTATGTAATCCCTATCCTCGGTAATGGCAACCCCTGCAGATATCTGCACAAGATTTACCGCTTCACGACCGTTTCGTGCGTATGAGGCCAGTGTCTTTAAGCTTTTTCCGCTGATTGGCATTTTGACCTTATCCGCCGCCTTGCTGCTGATCGTTTCCACTTCATCTTCTGTGAGCTCTTTAAAAAATACTTCCATGCAGCGTGATCTGATTGCCGGCGGAATCTCACTCGGAGTCCTTGTCGTCGCTCCCACAAGCCTGAAATCTGCAGGAAGCCCGTTCTTAAAAATATCATGGATATGCTGAGGGATTTGTGTATTTTCTTCATTATAATAAGCACTTTCCAAAAAGACCTTGCGATCCTCTAAAACTTTAAGCAGCTTATTCATTTGAATCGGATGCAATTCGCCAATTTCATCTATGAACAGCACTCCCCCATGCGCATTGGTGACTGCTCCCTGCTTTGGCTGCGGAATGCCTGCCTGTCCCATAGCCCCTGCACCTTGATAGATGGGATCATGGACAGAACCGATCAGCGGATCTGCTATCCCCCTTTCATCAAAGCGGGCTGTTGTCGCATCAAGCTCAACGAAAACAGAAGATTTCCGAAATGGAGACTTGTCCTGCTTCTTTGCTTCTTCCAGCACCAGCCTTGCCGCAGCGGTTTTACCGACTCCAGGCGGCCCATAGATGATGACATGCTGAGGATTGGGTCCGCAGAGTGCCGCTTTTAATGACTTAATTCCATCTGCCTGACCGACGATATCTTCGAAGCTTGCCGGACGCACTCTTTCCGAAAGCGGTTCAGTCAGCCTGATGGAACGCATTTTTTTCAGCTGGTCCATTTCTTTTTTTGACTCCCGGTCGATCGACACCTTTTGAGTCCTCTGGCTCTTTAGCAGATTCCAGAAATAAAGCCCGATAATGATTCCGAAAAACAGCTGGATGAATAAAGCTATCCCGGTCCAACTCATAGTATCCCTCCTGCACTTTTGTTCAAGCTGATACTTGGTAGTATCTCCTTGTACAGGTTGGAATAAACAAGAATACACTGTAAAAAACTTCCTGAGCAAAGACTTGAACAGAATCTTAACGTGCAGCAGTGAATACAAAAAAGCCAGGCAGAGAAAACCCCGGCCTGGCTTTATTTATTCTGTTATCATGCAGAAGTTTTACGCTCTTCTTCCACAACCGTACCATCATTCAGCACAAGCTTTGGCACGCTGTTATCTGTAACTGTCTCTTTTGTGATGATGCATTTAGAAATATCATCACGGGACGGAAGATCGAACATAACATCCAGCATAATGCCTTCAATGATTGAACGGAGTCCGCGGGCGCCTGTTTTTCGCTCGATTGCTTTCTTCGCAATCTCATGCAGGGCACCTTCTTCGAATTCAAGCTCAACATCATCAAGCTCAAGCATTTTCTGATACTGCTTAACAAGAGCATTTTTCGGCTTTGTCAGAATTTCAATAAGAGCTTCCTCATCCAGCTGAGTAAGGCTGGCAATGACCGGAAGACGTCCGATGAATTCAGGGATCAGACCGAATTTCAGCAGGTCTTCAGGAAGAACTTTTGAAAGTAATTCCTTCTGGTCAAGCTCCTGCTGCTTCTGTTCAGAACCGAATCCGATCACTTTCTGGCCAAGACGGCGCTTAATGATCTGCTCGATGCCGTCAAATGCACCCCCGCAGATGAACAGGATATTTGTTGTATCAATTTGGATAAATTCCTGGTGCGGATGCTTTCTTCCGCCCTGTGGAGGAACACTTGCTACAGTTCCTTCCAAAATCTTAAGCAATGCCTGCTGCACACCCTCACCTGAAACATCCCTTGTTATGGACGGGTTCTCAGATTTACGCGCCACCTTATCGATTTCATCGATATAGATAATGCCTTTTTCCGCCTTTTCAACATCATAGTCTGCAGCCTGGATCAATTTCAGGAGAATATTTTCCACATCTTCCCCAACATAGCCAGCTTCCGTAAGAGATGTAGCATCAGCAATTGCAAATGGAACGTTGAGAATACGGGCAAGCGTCTGGGCAAGGAGCGTTTTACCGCTTCCTGTCGGCCCGATCATGCTGATATTACTTTTTGAAAGCTCAACATCATCGATCTTGCTGTTTGAATTGATTCTCTTATAGTGGTTATAAACAGCCACTGACAGAGATTTCTTTGCCTGTTCCTGGCCGATTACATACTCGTCAAGAATATCGCGGATTTCTGCCGGCTTTGGCACATCCTTGAATTCGACTTCTTCCTCTGTGCCAAGCTCCTCTTCCACGATTTCCGTGCAGAGCTCGATGCACTCGTCACATATATATACACCTGGTCCGGCAACTAATTTACGTACTTGATCCTGTGTTTTCCCACAGAAGGAACACTTTAATTGCCCTTTTTCATCATTAAATTTAAACAATGCCTTCACCCCTTGAATTACTTCTGTGCCTTATATAAAGCTTGCGGATCACTGCAAACAATTTTTACTATTCAGCTTTTTCAGCTTATGGAATAACGGCTGGGAAAATCCCAAAACAGCCCCTGTGCCTTTATGTCCTTTTGATTGCTATTTGTCAATCGATTGGTTGGGAACAGTTCACACAGGAGAAAACTTTAACAGTTATGTATTGCATTGTAACACATTTAACAACTGGACAGGAAATGATAACTCTTAGAAAAGTATGTTTCATTTTTATCATGATCTGTCTGCTGATCCGCATTTAAAACTATGTACCCAATAAGCTTATCCATAAAACAGAGAGTTAAATCCCGATTAAGGGATATTTAATTACGGCGGTTATGTATAGAATTTTTCCTGTCCGTTTTAAGCCTTAATATACTATATGCTGCTTTTTATTGTATAAAACAAGGCACGATCAAATCGCGCCTTGTTTTATTAAAAAAGTTTATGCAGCCATTGCTGCTATTACAAACATTTATTTTTGGCTATTAAGCAGTTTTGCTGTTTTCGATAAGGAAGTCAACAGCTTTTTTCACTTTAAGGTCTGCTTTCACGCTGTCGAGGCTTCCAAGCGCCTGCTTGATTGCATCGGCAGTCATGTTGTACATTTCAGCCATTTTATCAAGCTCGGCAGTAACCTCTTCGTCTGTTACTTCAATGTTCTCTGCTTTTGCGATCTCTTCAAGAGTCAGGTTGATGCGTACACGCTTTTCGCCTTCTTCTTTCATCTGCTCGCGCAGGGCACTTTCGTCCTGGCCTGAGAACTGGAAGTAAAGCTCAAGGTTCATACCCTGCATTTGAAGGCGCTGTTCGAATTCCTGCATCATTCTGTCGACTTCATTGTCGATCATTACTGCAGGCAGGTCGATTTCAGCATTATCAGCAGCTTTTTCGACTACAGTGTCGCGAAGGTTGTTTTCAGATTCCTGCTTCTTGCTTTCTTCAAGGCGAGTCCTGATTTTTTCCTTAAGGGCATCAAGAGTTTCAACCTCTTCGTCAACATCTTTTGCAAACTCGTCATCAAGCTCAGGAAGCTCTTTGCCTTTGATTTCGTGAACAGTTACCTTGAATACTGCCTTCTTGCAGGCAAGCTCAGCAGCATGGTATTCCTCAGGGAAAGTCACTTCAACATCCTTGGATTCGCCAGCAGCTGTTCCTTCAAGCTGTTCTTCGAAACCAGGGATGAACTGGCCAGAACCAAGCTCTAGTGAATAGTTCTCAGCTTTTCCGCCTTCGAATGCTTCGCCGTCAACAAAACCTTCGAAGTCCATGACAACTGTATCGCCGTTTTCAGCTTTGCCTTCTTCTTTAACAACCAATTCAGCCTGGCGCTCCTGAAGGGAAGTGATTTCATTGTTTACATCTTCTTCAGTTACTTCTGTTTCAAGCTTTTCTACTTCAAGGCCTTTGTATTCGCCAAGCTTAACTTCAGGCTTAACTGTAACTGTTGCCTTGAAAATAAGGCTCTTGCCTTTTTCAATTTGCTCTACATCGATTTCAGGGCGGTCAACAGGCTCGATCCCTGTCTCATCAATTGCACTTGCATATGCTTCAGGAAGAAGGAAGTCAATTGCGTCCTGGTATAGAGATTCAACGCCAAAGCGTTTTTCGAACATTCCGCGCGGCATTTTCCCTTTACGGAATCCTGGCACGTTTACTTGTGCAACAACTTTTTTGAATGCAGCGTCCAGACCTTCTTTGACTTTCTCTGCATCTACTTCAATTGTGAGAACCCCTTGGTTCCCTTCTAGCTTTTCAAACTTAGCAGACATACTATAATTCCCTCCAACAATCTATTGTCATTACCATTTTTGCGGACTTTGTATGAATATTGCCTAAATATCATAGCATATTCATCTTTTTGATATGTAAAATAACTATTTTTACACATAACAGCCACTATATTATAACATACGTTATCTTTGTTTCAACAGAGATACTCAAATATTGGGATAAGAAATTTCTTCTATCTTCCCTATAAAAATCCTGGATGCCTCAAGAGTATCTTCTTCCACCCCATATTGGCCGGCCATATCCCCCGGATCTCCATCCATGCCGTAAAATGAGCATCCGACAAGATGGTATGCAGCTGCCCAAAGGTCAGGCTGATCAGGCTGCAGCTTGAACGGGTACAACAGGAAGAACTGCCTCTGGAGCAAAGCGATGATATTTTCCAGCAGGACCGGATCTTCGTGTTCAAGTTTATCTTTAACCGCTGCTTCAATTGCCCTCAGCTGCTTATGATCATGGACGTCATGAAGTGCCGATGGGATGAACTCTTCATTCATCCCGAGCTTTTTTACAGTCACAGGCTTATCATATTCCTGCTCTTTCAGTATATTGATAATCATTGTTTTCAGGAAAGGATGCCCTTCCTCTGAAATCAGGTAAGACTTCAGCTCTTCAAGATATGGCCTGATGTTGATGTTTGCAAGCTTTGCCAGCAGCAGGACCTGCTCTTTGGGATCTTGATAGGACAGGAGGTTCAATTCCTTATCCCTGTATTCTTCGCGGAGCTGTTCTTCTGCAGCAGGATCAGGGCTTCCCTCCGCCATACGCCTGCTGAAGTGCAGCATTTTTGCGAAATGCTCCAGCTTATCCTTAGGGATCTCCCTTTCCTGGAGAAGGGCTTCGATAGTGGCGGCTATTTCCCCATATTCATGGAGCTGGACCATGATCATCAGATAAAGATCTACGATTTCAAAATAATCTCCGATCCCCTCCTGAAGCATGGATTTGGCTAGATTTTTGGCCTTTTTCAGCGCTCCGGCCTCAAAATAGGCCAGGACAAGCCCTATATGTATATCACTGCTCTCCGGGTCAAGCTCTTTGGCGTCCTCAAACAGCTGGATTGCATCTGAAAACTTCTTTCCCTGGAGGCTCTCAAGCCCTTTCTCAAGCAAACGTTTTTCCAGACCGGGAAAGGGGATGAGATTGCTGCTGTCGTTCTGGTTCCGCTTAGTCATGAAAAAACCGCCTTCCCTGTTAATATTGAAGATAGTATAGCACGCATGGAAAGAAAAAAGAAATTCAAAGAAGAGAGCCTTGAAAGGGGGAATAGATTAACTTCCGCAGTAAAAAAAGAAGATCCACATGAGAGTGGATCTAGCTTGTTTTTTCATACGCCTCTATTTCCTTCTCAAGCTGAAGCGTTATTTCAATTTCATCCCACCCATTAAGAAGCATCGTCTTCCAATAAGGCTGGATCGGAAAGCTTGCTGAGAACCCATCCTCACTATAGACAGTTTGTGTTTCAAGATCAACTGTCAAAAACAGCTCGGCTTCTGCTGCTTTCAGCAGGAGCTGTTCTGTCTCCCCCTGGCTCAGACGGATGGGCAGCAGACCATTTTTCAGGCAGTTCTGATGGAAGATGTCAGCGAAGGAAGGGGCAATTACCGCTTTAAATCCGAAGTCCTGCAGAGCCCAAGGGGCATGTTCTCTTGAAGAGCCGCAGCCGAAGTTTTCATTTGCAATCAGAATTTCCGCACCGCTGTTTTCAGGCTTATTCAATTCAAATGCAGGATCAAGCTGTCCATCTTTATAGCGCCAGTCATAGAATAGGTATTTCCCAAATCCGGTTTTCTCGATTCTTTTTAAAAATTGCTTCGGTATGATCTGATCAGTATCTACATTAACCCTGTCCAGCGCAGCTGCTTTGCCTGACAGCTTTTTGAAACCGCCCATTCTATCTCCTCCTACACTGTAATTGATTCTTCCATCAATGTTTTCCGGACATCAACAAATTTTCCATTCACAGCAGCAGCTGCTGCCATAAGCGGGCTGACAAGATGGGTCCTCGCACCTGATCCCTGCCGCCCCTCGAAATTGCGGTTTGAGGTTGAAGCGCAATGCTCGCCCGGAGGCACGATATCATTATTCATGCTGAGGCACATACTGCAGCCTGATTCCCGCCATTCAAAGCCGGATTCAATAAAAATATGGTGAAGCCCTTCCTTTTCCGCCTGCTCCTTCACGGCCTGTGATCCCGGTACTACAAGGGCCCTGACACCCGGATGGACTTTTTTGCCGGCCGCAAACTCTGCAGCCTGCCTAAGGTCCTCGATGCGCGAATTTGTGCACGATCCGATGAACACATGCTGAATGCTGATATTGCTGATCTCCTGCCCTTCAGAAAGACCCATATACCGAAGAGCCCGCTCAAGTGACGTCCGTTCTGTTTCGGTCTTGCAATCAGCCTCAGAAGGTATCCTTTCATCAACCCCCGCTGCCATGGAAGGATTGGTCCCCCAGCTGACCATCGGCGGGATCTCCCCGGCATCGAGCGTGATTTCTTTGTCATAATTCGCATCAGGATCCGATGCGAGGGCCTGCCAATGAGCAAGGGAAGTATCCCATTCATTGTCTTTCGGTGCATATTTCCGCCCCTTTATATAAGAGAAGGTGGTCTCATCAGGACTGACCAGGCCAGCCCTTGCTCCTCCCTCTATCGACATATTGCATATGGTCATCCGCTCTTCCATGGACATAGACCTTACAGCCTCTCCGCAGTATTCAATGACATGTCCTGTTCCGAACCCGATGCCAAACCTGCTGATGATATACAGGATGACATCCTTGGCTGTAACCCCGCTTTCAAGCCGGCCATCAATCTGAAGCTTCAGTGTTTTCGGCCTGGACTGCCATAATGTCTGGGTTGCAAGGACATGCTCCACTTCACTTGTTCCGATGCCAAAAGCAAGCGAACCAAAAGCACCATGGGTGGAAGTATGGCTGTCCCCGCAGACAATGGTCATCCCCGGGCGGGTCAGGCCAAGTTCAGGGCCGATGACATGGACAATGCCCTGATCCGGGCTGTCCATTCCTGCAAGCGGCACACCAAATTCCCGACAATTTTTTTCAAGGGTGGTCATCTGTTTTTTGGCGACTGGATCATCTATATGGCCGCGGTTGATTGTCGGCACATTATGATCCATAGTAGCGAAGGTTTTGTCCGGGCGCCTGACTTTCCTGTTTTTCATCCGCAGGCCGGAAAATGCCTGAGGGGATGTGACTTCATGCACTAAATGCAAATCGATATAAAGCAGATCAGGCTTGTCTGTTTCTGTATGGACGATATGCCGGTCCCAAATTTTCTCTACAATTGATTTGCCCATCTATTTTTCTCCCTCCATCTTTTCCGGGTCCTTCTCCCGGAATCTTTTATAAATAAGTACACGGCTGGAAAACCAGCCGTGATATCCTGAATCTGTCAGGCATATGCCCCCATTATCTGCAGAATGGCTTCATTATCCAGCAGAGCAGCTTTAATTTCCTCGGTCATCACCTTGGTAGAAGCTGCCTTCCCTCCTGAAGCCAAATCAGCTGTGCGAATGCCTGATTCGAGTACATCACTGACTGCCTTCTCGATTGCAGCAGCTTCTTCTTCCATCCCGAAGGAGAGGCGGAGCATCATGGCCGCGGAAAGAATCATTCCAACCGGGTTGGCGATGCCTTTGCCTTCGATGTCCGGGGCCGATCCGTGGATCGGCTCATAAAGATATGGCCCGCCTTCTGACAGGCTGGCAGATGGAAGCATGCCGAGCGATCCAGTCAGAACAGAAGCTTCATCACTTAATATATCTCCAAACATATTCTCGGTAACAATCACATCAAACTGTTTTGGATTTTTAATGATCTGCATGGCTGCATTATCGACCAGCATATGCTCGAGCTGTATATCGGGATATTGGGCTGCAATTTCCTCTGCCGTTTCCCTCCACATCCTGCTTGATTCAAGGACATTCGCCTTATCCACGCTCGTTACCTTTCCGTCCCTTCCGCGGGCGAGTTCAAAGGCCAGCCTAACCACCCTCTGCACTTCTTCCTTTTTATAAAATAAAGTGTCCACGGCAGTTTCTTCACTGCCATTCCCGGCCCTTTCGCTCGGCTTTCCGAAGTAGAGTCCGCCCGTAAGCTCCCTTACCATTAAAAAGTCGGTACCTTCAATGACTTCCTTCCTTAAAGGAGAGGAATCTGCCACACTCGCAAAATAGCTGGTGGGCCGGAGGTTTGCATATAGATTCAGATCTTTACGGATTTTCAGGAGGCCGCGTTCCGGCCGGAGGCTTGGATGGAGCTTCTCCCAGCGCGGGCCGCCAACAGCTCCAAGCAAAATGGCATCACTGCTTTTACAGAGTTCGACTGTTTCATCCGGCAGCGGCACCCCGGTGGAATCAATTGCTGTTCCGCCAATTTTCCCATAGCTGAATTCAAATGTATGCCCAAATCGTTCTCCTGCAGCCTGCAGCACTTCAACTGCCCCTGCTGCCACTTCTTTTCCGATGCCGTCACCCGGCAGCACTGCGATCCGCTTCTTCATGCCTAATCCCTCCGTTGCAAGTTTTATAATGCCACTTTCGTCTTTTCCTCCAGGTAGATGACCCTGTTAACAGCGTTCAGATAGGCTTTCGCGGATGCTTCAAGTACATCCTGCGCAAGCCCCCTCCCGCTCGTTTCCCTGCCATTGTATTTCATTTTGACGAACACCTGCGCCAGGGCATCCCTTCCGGCCCCAACCGACTGGATCCGGTAATCCAGGAGGTTCACCGTACCATTCACTGATTTCTCCAGCGTATTGTACAAGGCTTCAATGCTTCCCGCCCCGGTTGCTGCCTCCTGGACGACTTCATTCTCCCTGCCTGAAAGTGTCACTGTCGCTGTTGGCACTTGATTGGTCCCGTACTGGACCTGGATCTGGGACAGTTCATAGAATTGCTGATCCTTTGACAGTCTTTCCTCCAGTACGATGGCGGCAAGGTCATCATCTGTCATCTCTTTCTTTCTGTCTGCCAAGTCTTTAAAAATAGCAAACAGCGGCTTGATTTCCTCTTCCGGAACAGCGAGCCCAAGTTCTTCAAGGCGGGATTTAAAAGCATGCCTGCCAGAATGCTTTCCGAGAACCATGGAATTGGAGTGGAAGCCGACAAGTTCAGGCGAAATGATCTCATAAGTGGTCTTCTCTTTCAGCACGCCATCCTGGTGGATGCCTGATTCATGTGCAAAAGCATTTCTGCCGACAATAGCCTTGTTCGCCGGTACAGCCATACCGGTCAGTTTGCTGACCAGGCTGCTTGTTCTGCTGATTTCCTCAAGCTTGAGGCGGGTCCCTGCCTGATAATGGTCCTGCCGTATGTGCAGAGCGACGGCAAGCTCTTCCAGCGCAGCGTTCCCGGCCCGTTCCCCGATGCCGTTGATCGTCCCTTCAATTTGTCCAGCCCCATTTTCGATGGCTGCAAGGGAGTTGGCAATCGCCATGCCAAGATCATCATGGCAATGAGCGGATAATATGACTTTATCAATGGAAGGAACATTCTCTCTTAAATATTGAAAGACTTTCCCATATTCACCTGGCGAAATATATCCGACCGTATCCGGAATATTGATGACACGGGCCCCGGCCTGGATGACCTCCTCAACGATGCGGGCCAGAAAAGGCAGCTCCGTCCGGCAGGCATCCTCTGCTGACCATTGAATGAGCGGGAATTTCCCGGCTGCATATTTCACAGCAGAAACCGCCGTCTCAATAACTTCTTCCTTTGACTGCTTCAACTTATACTGCCGGTGGATGGGAGAGGTTGCGAGGAAGACGTGAAGCCTCGGATCCTCCCCCTCTCTCAATGCTTCCCAGGCTGCATCAATATCTGACATCACTGATCTTGCAAGCCCTGTAACCGAGCAATTCCTGATGAGGGTGGCGATTTCACGGACTGAAATAAAATCACCTTTTGAAGCTGCCGGAAACCCGGCTTCTATAATATCGACATTAAGCCTTTCGAGCTGTTTGGCAATTTCCAGCTTTTCAGATAGATTTAAGTTGACTCCCGCAGACTGTTCCCCGTCACGCAAAGTCGTGTCAAAGATGTTAATGGTTCGCACTGACAGCCACTTCTTTCTTTTTCTCTTTATTCACAAATGGCATCATTTTTCTCAGCTCCCTGCCGACCTGTTCAATCGGATGCTCATTTTCCCTTGCAAGGATACTGTTGAAGACCGGACGGTTTGCCTGGTTTTCCAGGATCCAGCCTTTCGCGAACTTGCCTTCCTGGATATCCTTCAGGACAGCTTTCATCTCCTGCTTCACTCTCTCATCGACTACTCTCGGCCCGCTGACAAAATCACCCCATTGCGCTGTATCCGAAATGCTGTAGCGCATGCCTTCAAGGCCGCCTTCATACATCAGATCAACAATCAGCTTCAGCTCATGGAGACACTCAAAGTATGCCAGCTCAGGCTGATAGCCTGCCTCAGTCAATGTTTCAAAACCTGCTTTCACCAGTGATGTCAGGCCTCCGCACAATACAGCCTGTTCGCCGAATAAATCAGTTTCTGTTTCTTCCTTAAAAGTGGTTTCCAGCGCCCCTGCCCTCAGTGCCCCAATCGCTCTGGCATAAGCGAGCGCAAGCTCCTGGGCTTCTCCCGTTACATCCTGATGAACTGCAAATAATGCCGGCACTCCTGCTCCTTCCTGATATGTCCTTCTTACCAGGTGGCCAGGGCCCTTAGGAGCCACAAGCAGGACATCACATGTTTTTGGCGCCACAATCTGATGGAAATGGATATTGAATCCATGCGCGAAAAGCAAGGCTTGATTTGTCAGATTCGGCTCAATTTCTTCCTTATAGACTTTAGGCTGAAGCTCATCCGGCAGGAGGATCATGACAATATCGCTTTGAGCAACAGACTCTCCAACAGAAAATACCGGGAACCCATCCTCTGACGCTTTATCCCATGAATTTCCTTTCCTCAGGCCGATTACTACATCAGCACCGCTGTCCCTCAGGTTCTGTGCATGGGCATGACCCTGTGATCCATAGCCGATTACCGCTACTTTCTTTCCATTCAGATATGCTGGATTTGCGTCTCCGTTATAATACATTTTCGCCATGATTTATTCTCCCTCTCGTTTTTGGAATATTTTTATTTAAATTATTTTTACACGATTGAATAATTCTTCGGCTGCCCCTGGCTCCTCTGGCTTCCTCTTGTAAAGGCTGTTGTCCCTGTCCGGGCAATCTCCTTGATTCCATACGGCTTTACAAGCTCAATGAAGGCTTCTATTTTTTCCGACTCGCCTGTAATTTGGATGACCAGGCTGTCTTTGCCGACATCTATCACCGATGCCCGGAAAGGCTCAATCAGCGAGTATAACTCACTCCTCGCCTGCGGAAGCGAGAGCACCTTTATGAGCGCAAGCTCCCTGGCGACTATCTGCTGGCCGCTTATATCATTTACTTTCAAGATATCAATCTGTTTATTGAGCTGTTTCGCAATCTGCTCTGCGGCCTCTTCATTGTCCACATGGACCGTGCAGGTAATCCGGGAAATCCCCTCCTGTTCAGAATGCCCGACCGAGATGCTTTCAATATTGAAGTTGCGCTTTGAAAACAGGTTGGTGATTCTATTGAGGACCCCCGGCCTGTTCATCACGGTTAAACAGATGATTCGTTTCATGGTTTTACACCTTCCATCTCATGGTGCCCTTTGCCCGGGGCGATCATCGGGAATACATTTTCATCTGGAGCTATCCTGAAATCGAATAACACCGGCTCATCGCTTTGGAGTGCTTCATCCAGCGCCTTAACAGCTTCTTCCTCAGTTCGGATCTCATAAGCTTTAATATCATAGGCTTCCGCCAGCTTGACAAAGGAAGGCTGATACTGGGCTTTGCTGTGCGAAAAGCGTGAGTCATAAAAGATTTCCTGCCACTGCCTTACCATCCCCAGCGCTCTGTTATTGAAAATAGCTATTTTTACCGGGAGATTAAGCTCACGGATCAGGCCGAGCTCCTGTGCGGACATCTGGAAGCCGCCATCGCCAACAATTGAAACGACCAGGGAATCCGGTGCAGCAAGCTGAGCACCGATGGCCGCTGGCATTCCGAATCCCATCGTGCCGAGCCCTCCTGAAGTGACCCATCTACCAGCTTTCTTAAAGCGGTAATATTGGGCTGCCCACATTTGATGCTGTCCGACATCTGTTGTGACAATCGCATCTCCGCACGTCTTTTCAAACAAGAGCTCCATGACCCGCTGCGGCTTCAAGTCAGCCGATTTGTGAAAATGATAAGGAAAATCTTCCTTCCAGCTTCTAAGCTTTGTCATCCATTCACCATGTTCAGGAGGCTTCCCCTTCTGGCTCACAAGCTGATTCAAAGCCTCTTTCGCATCAGCCACAACCGGAATCAGTGTTGGGACGTTTTTGCCGATCTCTGCAGGGTCGATATCAACATGGGCCACATCTGCCTTAGGTGCAAAATAGGCAAGATTGCCGGTGAGCCTGTCATCAAACCTCGCCCCTATATTGATGAGCAGATCGCATTCATGTAAGGCCATATTGGCTGCATAGCATCCATGCATACCGGCCATCCCGACAAACAGGCTATGGTCTGCAGGAAAGCCCCCGAGTCCGAGAAGGGTATGCACGACCGGAAGCTGCTGCTGTTCGGCATATTCCTTAAGCAATCCGGAAGCCTTTGCATGGAGGACGCCCGCCCCTGCCAGGATGACCGGCCTTTTCGCACGGCTCACAGCTTCTGTCAGCTTGCGGATCTGAAGATAGTTTGGCTTTAGAGTCGGCTGGTAGCCCGGGAGGAAGATCTCTGTCTCCTCAGAGGGCTGTTCTGCGCCTGCAGCAATATCCTTCGGAATATCAATCAATACCGGACCAGGCCTCCCTGTAGAAGCAATATGAAAGGCCTCCTTTACAATCCTCGGAATGTCCGCTATGCTCCTTGCCTGATAGTTATACTTGGTTATCGGGGTGGTAATCCCGAGGATGTCAGCCTCCTGGAAGGCATCCGTTCCGATGACGCCTGTTGCCACCTGCCCGGTAATGACGACAAGAGGCAAAGAATCCATCATGGCATCGGCAAGGCCTGTTACAATATTGGTCGCCCCCGGTCCTGAAGTCGCGATGACAACTCCAGGCTTGCCGGAAATCCTCGCATATCCTTCCGCAGCATGGATGCCTCCCTGTTCATGCCTGGGAAGCACATGAAGTATGCCAGAATCATAGATTTTGTCATAAATCGGAAGAACAGCTCCTCCCGGGTAGCCAAAAATCACTTCCACCTGTTCCTTCTCCAGTGCCTGCAATAGCAGTTCTGCACCGGTTGCCGGCTTCGAGCCAGTCTTGTTTTCTGCAAAGGCAGCTTCCTGCAGCATTTTGAAATAACCTCCTTTTGATTCAAGAAAAAAACAATATAAAAAGCCTTCCCATCCCCAAGAACGCCTGCATCAGCAGACGAAGGGATGAAAAGGCTTTGTCAGCCTGTTCCACGGTACCACCCTGATTCACGCAATTTGCGTGCACTTATGGACGGCAGCTGCCATCCTTTTTGATAACGGGTGCTCTCACACCCGGCCGGCCCTACTCGTCAAGCTTTCAGGCCGGCGCTCTGAGGGGAGTTCATGATGCGGCAGGAATGCCGGCTCTCAGCCTGCCCGGCTCTCTGTAAATCCTGATCCGCAAAACTACTTATCCTCATCCGCGCTTTTAACATATAGTGATTAGCTGTCAGCTTACATGGGGTTCAAAATGTTTCGATGCTACTTTAACACCTTCTGAAACTACTCTTTCCCTAAATTTCACCAGAAGCTCTTTTGTATGTGCCCCCGGATAGCCTTCACCGATTGTCCGTCCGTCCACCTTTACGACTGCAATGACTTCCGCTGCCGTCCCTGTAAGAAATACTTCATCTGCCGTATAAACATCGTGCCTTGTGAAGGGCTCCTCCTTCACTTCATAGCCAAGCGCCCTTGCAATTTCCATGACCGCATTGCGGGTGATCCCTTCAAGCGCCCCAACGTATCCTGGAGGTGTGTAAAAGCATTTATCCTTAATGATGAACACATTGTCAGCCGAACCCTCCGCCACATAGCCCTGATCATTCAGCATGAGCGCTTCACTGACATTTGCCAGGCGGGCCTCAATCCTTACCAGCACATTGTTCAAATAATTCAATGATTTAACTTTAGGGCTTAATACATCAGGTCTGTTCCTTCTTGTCGCTACTGTGACTATCTCAAGCCCTGTTTCATACAATTCTTTCGGGAAGATGCTCAGCGGCTCGACGATCACGACAACATTTGCTTTTTTGCAATTGTATGGGTCCAGCCCAAGGTCGCCTACTCCCCTGGAAACAACGACCCTGATGTAGGCATCTTCATACAAATTCTTTTCGACAGTGGCAACAATGATATCTGTCAGCTCTTCCTCCGTATATGGCATTGTCAGTAATATGGATTTGGCTGAACGATAAAGCCGGTCCATATGCTCTTTCATCCTGAAGATATTTCCGCTGTATACCCGGATCCCTTCAAAGATGCCATCGCCATACAGGAAGCCATGGTCATAAACGGATATTTTTGCATTCTCTTTCGTCACAAACTCCCCGTTTAAAAATATCAATTGCTCAGACACGAAAAACACCTCTTCAATTTAATGTATACACGCTTTAAACGGTTGAAATGACAGGTTAAAAAAATATGGGTTCCACACTTCCAATTCCCGTGTGGAGCGGTTTGTTTTATTATTTGAGGACTATCTTACGCTCATTTTTTTTGGGAGTCAACACCATTTTCAAGAATTATTTGATAATTTAGATTAATCTGATTTATTGAATGCGCTTACATTGCTTGTATATATGAATTTATTCAGCCAAGAAATTTTTTATTTTATTTTTCAATCCCTCGAGCATGATTCTCCGCTCTTTTTTATCAGCATCGAAAGATCCGTACTGGGGATATCCTTAAGAATGCTTTTTCAATATAAAGATGGAGCATATAGGATTTAATGGCGCATTTTCAATGAACATATAATATAGAAGAAACCAGTTAATTATGTCAGGTTTACTGACATACAAAGAAGCGCTTTCATTTGACGGGAGATATAATATTCAGCTGCAGCACTGAGTACTTTTATAAACCCTGTAACCTTAATCGGAGAAGATACAGATTTTTCGAGGAAGAACAAAGGCGTAAGTGCCTTGAACACAAAAAACGGCCCCGTCCTGGGGGCATCGAAACATCACCGGCATGAAAAGAGTGAGTCATGAATAGTAAGAGGCTTTATCTATGCATGGTCGGCATGAAAATGAGGCTTGTAACCCCCGAGAACCCCGGCACAGCGGCTGGACTCGGATCAAGGATTTCTAATTCCTTAACAACAAAAAAACCGCCATTTGATTAGAAATCAAACAGCGGTAATATAGGTGTATGTAGTAATGGCGTCCCAGGAGAGATTCGAACTCCCGACCGCGCATTTCATCACATTATATAAACGCTAATAAATACAATAGTTGAATCGGTCATTGTAACGGACAACTGACCGTATTAAATTCACTATTATTATATAGTTACGCAAATGATTATACAAGTTAGAATTTTGCCATGGAACAGACAACTAAATTAATTGATGCAATTAAATGCTCTATAATTGCCCACATCCACATTAAAAAAGCTCCAAGAGCATAATCCAAGCGAAAAACATCAACGATCATCCTGTCCAAGCTTCAGCAGTTGCATAAACTCCCGGAACTCTGCGGCAACCTCTGCTGGCGCTTCCTCGCGTAATCGCCAGGCGCCAGGCGCCTGAATCACCCATTCATCGAACCATTCTGGCTTCTCTACGTCCAATAAATTACTCTCCCCTACATAATTCATTTTACCGGTTAAAGTTAGATCAAGGTATTTGGTTATCAATTTTTTCCAGCATGTCTGCAAACATATCTTCACAGTCATCGAGGATATATCCTTTAAATTCGCTTTCAAATACATCTTTAAAAAAGCCTCTTTCTACCTTTTCAAATCTAACTTGTAGATGTTCATAAAAAGAGTCAGTATAAACATCTTCAGAAATACACCAAAATCTTGACATTATTTCAACCGGTGTAACCGAATCTTTAATATAATCGACCATCATATACCATAAAAAATATTTTATTCTATATTCATTTATTAAACTTAACTGGCTTTGATTTAAGAGTTTTTCCTTTTTAAGATGATTGTAAGCTTCACTTAGTAATGTTTTATATAAAAGTAGCTTAAGTCTTTCTTCGGCAAATCCAGATAAATCTTCATAATAATCGAACCTTTTCAATTCTTGATAAGCTGAAATAACTGCAGAATTTGCATGTTTAATGTTATTATTTATTTTTTCTTTTATCTCATTTACTAAATTTTCTTCAATTATATGATCCTTAATATCATGACTACGCCTAAAATTAGTTCTAATATCATACAAGGCGATAATGTCCAGCAGCACGGGAGAATATAACTCTTGGTAAACTTCTTTTTCGTATTTTTTTCCCTCTCTATTATTGGTTAGAATATTATTTAATACTTGGCCTCCTAATGCTCCTGATAAGGCAAATAAACCAGAAATTAAAGCTGTATAGCCCTCCATAAAATCACTCCTTCACTCGTGAAAATGCTCTATCCATTTATTTTGCTTAAATTATACAAGAAAAAGTGCCTGGATTGCTCCGGTGTATGGAAACTTAGCAAGTTTTTATGAAGTAATTTTTAGCATCTATCATATTTACAAGCTTGACAAACTCTTCATTTTACAAGAGTTCAGAAACGTCAAACATCCTTCCTGATCCTCAATCACCAAGTGTTTGCTGTAAACAAAAGTCTCCATAATCCTAAGACTCCCTCCAATTTCATTATTTAACCCGCCAAAAATTACTTTTTGCGCAATCCATAAGATAATATTATAATTTTTACCATAGATTACCTAGGATTAATGGGGAACAAAACGTTGAGAGGGGATTCTTAGAGTTATGCCCAAGGAATATTTTATGATGTTAGCGGCAGTTATTACTGGTTTTGCCGCTATTATTGTTGCTATTTATAATGCATTCATTACCAATAAAAAGGCTAAAAGAGACTTTAAAAGGGAACACAACTACGACCAACTTAAAGAATTATATTTGTTTCTTTACGGAATTGTAACGCAATCAGAATATGTTAGATATTTCTTTAAGCATCATAGAAATATAGATTTATCTTACAGGGAGTATCCATTTTTAGAGATTCAAGGGAGAACTACGCATTATAAAAAAGGGCAAAATGAAGTAAGGATACATGATGATCCAATCACAGAATTTAATAAACTGAACATCGCTAATAAAATAATCGAAAAAAGTGAATATGCCTCTCAACGTCTCTTAAAACTTGCTGTAGCTTATAGGTATTGCCATAAACATTATCAACAAAATGTAAGTACAACAGATGGGACAAACTTGAAAAATAGCTTCCAAAGCGAAGAATTAAAATTGATTTACTTAATTGTCACTACAATAATAATAGAGTGTAATGGGCTTCTTGAAGAGTGCCAAATGAGTTACGATGGCAAGGAAGTTTCATATGGAATTATGAATTATGATGTTTTTGATGATACAGAATATTAAAATACGTCGTCTGAATAAGCCAGCATAGGCACAGTTATAGATTTACTACCTAACCACAGTACATCCACAGCCCTGTGAATGGTTCGGAAGAATCCTCATAACCTTTGAAATTATTACAAAAAGAAAAAGGGACGCCAAGGATCCACATCGATCCAAGACGTCCTTTTTGTTATCGACTTGTAATTCCCGCCGCACGATTTTTCTTTGTTTTCATCCGTTCCAGTTCTTCTTCCGTGAAGCGTGCTGTGGCGCGTGCCACTTCTCGACCGTCGATCACGACTGGAATCTCGAAGTAGTATTCTGCGCTGTCTGTGCTTCCTGGTTGCGTAACATTTGACGCAGCGACTGCTGCATCGCCTGTGAACGCTTGACCGCGACGGATAGGCGCGATTGTTGGCTGCATCGGGATCGGCTCCTGGATCGCTGCAGCTGCCAGTGTTTCCGAAGATTTCCTGACAAGACGCTGCATGTCCGCAATACCGTTTGCCAGCCCGATTCCAGTGAATTCACCCAGCGCGTGCATGATGCGGGATGGACTGTGGATGTTCAGCAGCTTCTTGACGCCTGCTGGGATCCCTTTTGCGATTCCTGCGACAGCATCGCCGACGGCGCTTGCCATCGATCCGATACCTTTGACCAGACCGCCGATGATGTCTTTTCCGACCTGGAATAGATCGATCCCTTTGAAAAAGTTCACGATGCCATTCACGATGTCGACCGCAATTCCCTTGATGTTCTGCCACGCAGAAGACCAGTCACCTTGCAGCAAAGCCATCCCGATGTTGATTATGCGCAAAATGACATTGATCGCCGTGTCGATGTACGTGGAAATAAAAGTCCACGCCACTTTGACGATATTTTCAATAATCGGGAAGACGGCCTGGAAGATGCCCTTGATGAAATTTAGCCCGGCTTTCACGACTGTCTGCGTCACTTGCATGAAATTCTTCACAATGGACATGACCTGGCTGCCGTGTGAACTCCACCAGCTGCGGATCTTATCCAGCTGCTGACCGATAAAGGCGGACACAGCGCCGATCACCTGTGTCGTTTTGCCCTTGATCCAGTCAACCGCGACGCCCCAGTACGATTTGATCTGTGCCCAGGCATTGTTCACCATGTCACGGAACCAGCCGACATTTTGATATGCCTTGTACAGCACGACACCAATGGCTACCACAGCCGCGATCGCAAGGAAGATCCATCCGATTGTGACGGACAGAACGCCTGCTGTTAGATTCATAGCACCAGCTATAGCCGTAAATCCGCCAATTACACCAGGAATCAGCGATACGACCCAAAGAACACCGCCACCCAGGATCATTAGTATAGCTGATACAGCTGCACCGATTGCCAGAAATGACTTCATCCCTGGCGATAGGCTGTTAAACGCATCTAGCAGCCACTGGATCCCGCTGACAATCCCCTTAATCGCTGGAAGTAGCGCATTTCCGATGGATATGCCTGCGCCTTCAAACGCTGAAGATAACAACGTCAACTGCCCGGATAAATTGTCCAGCTGCTTATTTGCGATGTCTTCCGCAATACCTCCACTGTTTTCCAGTTCCCCGGCGAATTCGGCAATTGTGTCGCCACCTGCTTCCATTAGCGTCAAGATCGACTTCATCGCTTCCTGGCCGAAGATGTGACTGACTGCTTGCATCTTTTGCTGTTGTGTCAAATCTTTTGTTTTATCCGTCAGTTCTGTGATAATTTGTGAGAATGGCTTCATGTTTCCCTGCGCATCAAACGCATTAAAGCCCAGCTTCTCCATCATTTCTGCGCCACGTTTCGCTGGTGACGCCAGTCGTGTTAATGCCATCGCCATCGATGTCCCTGCCATTGTTCCCTGGATCCCTGCGTTTCCAAGAATTCCAGTCGCAGCTGCCATTTCTTCCAGCGATTGTCCCGCAGCTTTCGCACCAGGCGCAAGATATTTCATTGTTTCGCCAAGCATTGACAGATCTGTGTTTGAATTCGTGAATGTCGCTGTTAAAACGTCCATTACTTTTCCAGTGTCAGATGCAGCAATACCAAAGCCAGATAAGATGTTAGACGTGATATCAGCAGTCGCGGCAAGATCTGTCTGCCCTGCTGCTGCACCCGCCAGAAGTCCCGGCATTGCGTCAATAACGTCATTTGTTTTATAGCCCGCCATTGCGAGATATGACATCGCTTCTGATGCTTGCGTCGCGCTATAGGAAGTCGTTTCGCCCAGATGCAAAGCTGTGTTTGTCATTTGCTGCAGCTCTTTATCAGTCGCACCCGATAAAGCACCGACACGCGATATTCCTTTTTCAAAGTCCGCTGCTGTTTTAACTGCGAATCCCAGTCCGGTACCTACCGCAGCACCAGCAGCCATCATTCCCTTTCCCATCGTGCCAGCCGCAGAATATGCTTGATTCAATTGGCTGTCCAAATTGCGGAAGGTGGATGTAAATCGATCGATTGCCTCAATGGCAAATTGTATATCGGCCAATATGTGTCATTCCTTTCTTTGTTGTGTGATACGCCTTTCAGCGCGCCTTAAAAACTCTATAGCTTCCGCTAGCTTCTTTTGGATTTTCGATTGTGTGATTTTAGTTCCGTTCTGGATAGCGTTTTGAAATTGGAATATCCGCTGATAACAGCGCAAAGCCCGGATAACATTTGCTCTTGCGTACTTATCCAGCACTTCATCTTTTTGCATCTCCTGGATCATCTTCTCAACGTATATAGCAGCTAGTGCTGCAGTAATGGATCCTGAAGCAAAGTCTTTGTTTAACTTTTTTATCTTTGTGTTCACTTCCAGCAGTTTTTTCACGGTTTATCGACTCCTTTTGGATAAATAAAAAAAAGGACGCAGATCCTTTTGATCCGCGTCTTAATTCACGCCGTCATATCGCTGCATAAGGCCTATTTGCGTCACAGCTTCAGGCTTTTTCACGTGACCTTCCAGCACGCTTTCCAATAAATCTGTTAAGTCCGCAATCATGTGGGATCCAATGCCCAGCTGCTGCATTAACTGCAAGAATTCGGATGTTTTCACGTTTGATTCATACGCAGCTAAAAGCTGGCCACTTGTTTTCTTAGCCGACAATTCCTTCACCCTTTCATTAAAAAAGCGCCAGGATCGTCCCGGCGCCTAGTTGTTTATCGTTTTCGTCTGTTCTTTATCCTCTGGTACATGGTTCGCCCGAGCTCTGTGCCGTCAGATGGTTGATATCTACTGCGGGCGCCGTTTCCAGGACTGGGGTCTGCACCAGACATCCTTTCGCGAATCTTCAGATCGTCCAGCAGATCGCGCAGAATTTCAGACATCTTTTCAGGATCTACCGTGCCTTCCAGATGCGTTAGTGCGTTCTGCACATCATCCGAGTCTTTGATTCCAACCGCAGTTATTGCCTTTTCCTTTCGCAGCCGGATCAGTTCTGAATATTCATCCTCCGATAATGGATCTGGCTTCGGTTCTGGATCGGGATCTTGCTGATCGTTCGGAACTGGTTCCGGATCGCTCAAAGGATCATCCGGATCATTCGGAGGATCTTCCGCAAAAAATTGAAGATTTAAAGGAAGCAGCAAACGTGGCTGCAGCTGTTTTTTGTCTTCCATCCTATCGACCTCCTGCAAACTTTCTATATCCTTTGTGCACCAATCCCAATCGTTTATATGTGACAGAAGGCGATCCTGACATGGCCAGCTGCCTTTTGAGCGCATCCAGATGCCTACTCTTTGTCTGGTACTCCTGCAGCCCTTTCAGAGAACTACTGGCAATCTTATACGCCTGGCTTAAAAGCTCGGATGTTTCTCTGTCGGCTGGATCCGCAGCGGATCGAATAGCAGCAAAGTTCTGCGCAATGTGTGCCTGCTGACCTGGCGTCATGGCTTGCAGCTGGCCGATCAGAAGCTGCAAAGCTTGCACACCATTGCCCATTGCTGCGCCATTTGCCGCCATGCTGATCGCTCCCTGTGCCTGGCTGCGCTCCTGTTCACTTACTGCAGGCAATTCCATCGATTTCTGCAGTAACTCTTTCTCATACAGGCGAATTTCCTCCGTATATTTTTCAAGTGCTGCAGCTGCTTTTGAATCCAGTTCGAAAGTTAATTCCGACAGCTGAAACTCTCGTTCTGCTGGATTGGAAGCATATCGCGAATGGGCTTCTGTCTCTGCGTATTTCTCCCTATAGTGCATAGCTTCCTTATCCAGATCCTGTCGGATTGCATCTAAGCGCGGAAAAGATACTTCCTGTGCTGTCGATCCCAGGGAAGCAGCGTCATCAGCTGATAACTCATATATGCTGCCATCCTGCAGTGTAGTTCCTTTCATAGTCACCTTATTGACGATGTAGTATTGTTGACTCCGTTTGGGTATTCTCATTGTTTATCGTCCTCCTTTTTATGGCATCCAGATCCGCAGGAATGCTGAATGGGTACGCAAAATCTTCCCGAAGCTGTCCTATCTTCCAGCCGTTCTTCCGGCATAATGAGTAAAGTCTTCTCGTAATCGACTTCTGCACTATGCGTATTGGCATAAAATGATGCTCTGCTTCTTCACTGTGCAGCATGTTCCCGGCATAGTCCCAGATCACTATCCGTGCCAAGTACAGCCCAGCTGCAGCCGTGTGAATATTGATCATTACTTTGACCCGCATGAAATCAATCCCCTCTTATATACTGCAACACGTCCTCCGCTAGTTCTGCAGCGACTTCAGCAGCTGTTTGATCGTTTTCATATGCTAGAAAACGCAGCAGGGATTCCACGCGGTCCCAAGTTATTCGCTCAGCTGCAAATATCAGCAACGGTTTGTCTCCTTTGTTCGCATTACAATGCAGGCAGATTGGTAATAAATTACCTGTTTCGTTTCTTCCTCCACGTTTGAAAGGAACCACGTGATCCAGTGATAGCTGCTTTCGATCAGCAAAACTGGAACCGCAAATTATACAGCCGTGCGGCTCGAAGAATCCCATTAGATGGCGGATGTCTTGAATCTTTAGCCTTCCAGGTAACCCGTATTCTTGTGCCCGGCTGTTGGCTCCACGAACGGCCAGCTCATACTTGCGGCACGTCCTGCACTCTTCCCGCAGTCCGTCTGGCTTCGCTGCATTCTTCGCAAACTGATCAGCAGGCAAGGATATTTTGCAGCAATAGCAGCGCTTTGTTCTCATCGTAGATCTCCTGCTTCGAACTTCATCAAACTGATTACTGCGCATCGTAGATCTTCATCTTCTGGATCTTCTACGCCCAATGCCAGAAAATAAGCACGCAATGACCTGATCACGCCTTTCATAAGCTCCTCGCGGATATCGCCATTGTTATATATGGAATCTCTTTCTTCTGCTTCATATCCGATCTGATCCAGTAATTCTTCCGTAAGTGCCATGCCCTTTAGTGATGTTGTTATTTCTGTCATTGTTTCATCGCTCCCCTGTATTGTTTTTAACTGCATTATTTGCCAACGTGCTGCAGCACTTCGTCCATCATCAACACTTTCTTTTCGTCGATATCGAAGGCACGCAATATTCTGAGATTCATATCATCACTGATCGGCTTGACCCCATTGGTTAGATACGAAGCCATCGCTGACGATATCCCGACCCTCTTTGCGAACTCTTGCTGTTCTAGGCCGTGTGCTGCCTGGATAAGCCGTAAATGCCCCGGCGTTAATTTTATGATCATTTTGATCTTCCCTTTCGTTAGTGTATTGCCTTCATTCGCTATGCGAATAAAAAACCACCAGCGAACAAGCTGGTAGCCCATGCGATGCAGGCGAATAAAGAAATGGTGTTTTCCTTTCTTCATCCATTGTGTTAACCGTGCGCAAGATTGTTGACATAAGTTCACTATTAAAACAAAAAAAAGTGACAGCCAATCGGAACGAATCCGAGCAGCTGCCACCCATTTATGCATTCATTCTTAATACCGCTTTTTCTCTGTTTTATTATCGCAAAATATATGTATTATTGGCGCGGGCATCGTTAATAGCGTATATAAGCGCTTATAAGTGATACAAAACAAACAAACATACCAATTATTATTCTTGCGAATAAAATTGGACGAATGAATTATAAATTATTTTGTAGCACCTGTGATTACGAAGTAAGAGCAGTATCTTTAAAGTTTATCTTTGCGTTTATGGTAGCGATATATAGCGTAAGTCAGCGCATATCAGCGTTATTATTATTCAAAACATATAGCTAACAGAAAAAGGCGTATTTGACTACGCACACCAATTTGTAACACAATTGTAATATTAGATACATATTTTGTAATATAACCGTAATAATCTAACCATATATTGTAATTATCTTATGCTGTTACGCGATTGCCCGCCGCTGTATAACCCCATGAAGCATCAGAACAGCAGACAGCAGGCGACACACCAGCCCAAAGATGGCACTTTTGCGCCGATGGTTCGCAGACTGTTCACTTGAGAAGGCGTCAGGGTCCGTTCCTGGCGTCTTTTTTCGTTTGCCAGCGATCCATCTGGATCCTGGTAGCGCCCATATATCCGCATTATAGAGCGGCTTCCGCTTCAACTTCGTCCAGTATCTTCAGCAACTGCGTATTATTTAACCGCAGAAGGTCTTTAAATCTGCGATTCATTTCGGCAGTGACGTTCCGATCCCCTGCTTCCATTTTCGTAAGATATATATAGCTAATTTTCATGCGCTTTGCCATCTTGACACGTGATATGCCCAAGTATTCACGGATCTGCCGCAGCTGGCTGCCCGTCAAAAGTAACTGTTTCATCTGTTCGTCCTCCTTGTGCTTTTGCGTGAAAATAAAAAAAAGGGACGATCCAGCAGCCGAATATAGCCGCCAGATCGTCAAAGGGAATACATCATGTTCAGGTATGAATAGCAGGCAACGCAGACAATTGCGTGTCAACTATCCAACACCTGTTGCGGCCGAATATTAAATATTTGACACAACGTGTATATATTTTTCAGTGCAGCAAAGTTCGCATTTTTTCAGCTGGCAAAGTTCGCATTTTTGCGATCTCATCAATGTTACATCGTTCATTGTGGAGGATGGGCGCAGGTTGGCGGTCTGGGACGGAGGATCGCGCAGGACGATCCGATAAAGATCTGCTGCTGTATTGCGATGGATGGCCGGGATGATCGGGATGGCGCCGGATCTTTGCCCCCTTGCTTAAAAATTTTGCAAGAAAGTTGTGGGTACCAGACACCGGGCTGGCTTGCTTGACGCCCCCCCCATATTTATTTCCCAGCCGGATCTTATCACGCAAAAAAAAAGCCGCCCAAATAGTCGGCAGCTTTACAGTTTAAAATCAGCCAGGCTCTGCTGGATCTCGTCTTCTGTGATACCTATATATCGTTTTGTGATAGACGGTGCGCTGTGCCCGAAGATCTCCATCAATGTCGCAATGTCCTTTGTCTTTTGATAATAGTGATAACCAAATGTCTTTCGCATTGTGTGTGTTCCGACGTCCTGGCGATCCAGCGCTTCAGCAGCTTTATTCAGTGATCTGTACGCCTGTGTTGGGCTGATATGGCCGCTTCCTTTGCGTGAAGGGAATAACCATTCATCATCCGCTTTTCCGGCGCAAAACTCCATAATTTCGTCCTGGATTGCTGCCAGATATAATCTGCGAGGTTTTCCGGTCTTTTCTTCGACAATCGTGCTGGTGTTTTTGCCGCGGACATCGCTGACTTTCAGCTTTACTAAATCGGAAGCACGCAATCCAGTATTTATTCCAATCGTAAACATAAACCGATCCCGATCGCTGGCAAATCGCTTGAGCGCCCATTTAAATTCTGCGATTTCCTCTGCAGTTCGCAGCGGCTGCACATTATATGTAGTTTCCTGAGTCCTCTTTTTCCCCATTTTTAACGCCCTCCAAATGTATGAATTTAAATATTATGATCCATTTTCGTACATTTAGAGTATCACGAAATCCCAAATACTGCAATAGTGCGGAAATGAATGTACGAAAATAGATAGATTCGTACATATAAACGATATCTGATGCAAAAATGCAGCCCCCTTTTATTTCCCTGCCTTTCGTCTGGGAAGCGAAGGCAGATATTTTACAGCGCCACCCTTCGGCTTCACGATATTTAACATGATAATTGCGCCATTTATGCAATATAGCTTGCTTATGCGCAACTCAACGTAACACGGCTTTTCGTATACGCTTTTATAGCCGGGAATATATACATCTTTTCCTACTAATCAGCTGAGAATTGTGCACGCTGCGCGTATAATTCTTGTAATTGGACGAATTCTTGCTGTAAGTTTTCGCCCTTTCTTCTAAGCCGCAATATTTCCCCATTTATGCATAAATCTACAAACAGCAACGTTACACAGGTTCGAAATTTATCCCCGATCTTCGATTCTTTATCCACTATTTTGCGATAAAACTGCCTTTGCGATTTATTCATGGATCTTTTTAATTTTCCGATAGCATCTTCCGTCAATAAGCATTCAGGACTATGCACAAATTTACGTCTGTATGTGTCAATGAGATCGTATGGAGTTAGGGATTCTTTCGGCAGAACGCCCAGCGCTACTAACAGACTTAGCTTGTCCGAAAACGTCATACGTGACAAATCTAACATTTCTGAATGCTCTAACTTAATTTTAATCTGTTTTTCGATCTCTGCTTCTATGTACAAGTGCCCAATTAAAATGGCTGGCATGGCATCATTGAACTTCAAAAATCCATCATTGATTTGTTGACTAAATTTTGCATATATACTTGTATCTTGAACTTCTTCAGACACATTAATCACTCCTAATAAACGCCTAATTCATCTAGTGCGTCATTTTTGTATTTAACTATACTTTCATCATTTAACCAGTCGCGGAATACTGGATGATCTGGACGCTGTACAGCTGCAATCTTGCGCTGAATCCTTTCTGTGACACCTTTCCAAGCAGAAAATAAATAGCCCGATAGATTACGTATCTTACGCTGTTTGAACATCAGGACGGCATATCTGAAGCTATCTGCGTATGCTGAAGCATGATCCTCGACTAGTATGCTAGAACCGCCAGCAGCTGATTTGGATCTCCAAAGAATTCCGATCGTTTGGAAAAGTTCTTCTGCGCTGAAATATGGGCACATGGCTGCATATAATTCTTCTGGGATTGTATTCCTTAATGCAGCATTTGCGTCTGGATCCGTTTCTTTAAAGTGATTTTTAATAGATTTATATAAAGATGATTGAACTGGCGCAAAATCCCTTTCAGACGTTGCCTGGCGCTGGCTGGCACTTTCGGACCGCTTGGGCATATTATAAGCTTCCGCCTGGTCACTAGATAGATCTGGCGCATCCTGGGACGCCTTTGGCTGCTGGATTTGGATGATATTTGCTCCGGTTCCTTTAGACTTCGGACGGATCGTCGTGATTTTGCGCAAAATGCCCAGTGATTGCAGCTTGTTTAATATGCGGCGGGCTGTCTTCTCTGACTTACCGATAAGAACGCCCAACGTCGCAGCCTTCAGATGGGCAGCGCCTGGATATTTAACAGAGTATCTGGCCAGGATCTTCAGTGTATTGCGATCTGTGTCTGTCATATCGTTCCAGTGATCGCATAGATGTGCATAGATTGCGGCATTAAGATCCGCAACAGTATTGAATGATTTGTATTCTTCTAATAGCAGCACTGTTGTCAGCCCTTTCGAGCACCACATACACAATAAGAACATTTGTTCTGTTAAATGGACAGACTTGCAGAAATTATTATTCGCAGATTTTTTTCAAATTTGCTATAATCTATGTATACGGTATTTCTGCGCTCTCGCCTTTGTGTGTGGCGCAAAGTGTTTTCGGGCTTCCAGCTGTTCCCGCAGCAGGAGCCCGTTTTCTTTTTATAAATACTTCCGGAGATTATTCATGACTTCTTCTTTATCCATGTGCAAATAACGTGTCGTAACTGCCAGATCAGCATGTCCAAGAGCTTTGGAGATCAACGCAATACTTGCGCCCTTTTTTAGCAGGTTCTTAGCGAAGCCACGCCGCAATGCATGTGGACTTATGTTTTTTAAACCGTAATCCTTGGCGTATCTGCACAATCGCTTCGTGATATTGTTGTTTGTCGGACTGGATGCGATCATGCCGCCTTCCTTAGTAATAAACAAATAATCATTGTTTTCTTTGCGATCGGCACGCACCAAATCATTCTGCTGCATTAATGCTTCCAGGATCCGCCCCAGCACTTCATCAAATGGCAGATAGATTGATTCATGGTTTTTAATAATGCCACCATCAATTCGCAATGTTTTGGACTCCAGATCTACGTGTTTGTGCTCCAATTGCGATAATGTTCCGACACGGATCCCAGTTTGATACATGATCAGAATCGCCGCCGCATCCCGAAGTTCAACAAACTTTGTCAAATCCATCATGGAAAGCAGTATCGTGATCTCCCTATCTGTGGCACCTGCTTTCACAGGTGAGTCTACTTTAATCTTGATATCCGTCCAGAAGTTGGTATCTATCCATCCATTGAGAAAACATCTGCTTAAAAAGGCTTTTAAGCACTTTAATCGTGTTAGCTTAGTCTGATTGCTGACATTCATTGACGACAGCCATCTGTAAACGTGTTCAGCTGATAATTCTTCGACAGTGACAGCAGATGTTATATCCGCAAAGTGATTAACATGCAGCATATAGTCATCAATTGTTCTTTTTCGCAATCCCGCTGCCTTCATCTGCTTCAAAATGGCTGCAAGCGCTTTTTCTATTGGGTACCCTTCGATCGTTAAGTGGTTTGGTTTTGCGTGGAAAATATCTGAGAGATCGGTTTTAACCGTTAGCGATGCTTTTCTTTTAGACATAAAAAGAAGCCTCCTAATGCGCAGTTGACCGATTCATTGACCGATTCAACTGACGTATTAGAAGGCTTATATAACGCGGATTTTCTCCGCTAGGTGTATGTAGTAATGGCGTCCCAGGAGAGATTCGAACTCCCGACCGACGGCTTAGAAGGCCGTTGCTCTATCCTGCTGAGCTACTGGGACATTTTTTTTATTAGTTATTGCGAGGACATTTTTTATTATAGTAGACAAATAAATGAAAGTCAACAACTTCTCAGGAAAAATATAATAAACCTGGCATCTTTTTTTCCGGCCATATAAATCTGTTTATTGCAAGAGGGGTTCCCCCCTCATGCAATAAACGGATTCATGCCCTTTCCGGAATCTGAAAAGTCTGTGACAGCTTTTCAAGCTTTCCGGTTTCAAAGTCATATATATCCACACGGATTTCCCTCTCTGCCGTTTCCAGCAGAAGATAGGTCCTCTCATAGCGCCCTCTCGGCAGCCTCAAGCTTCCCGGGTTCAAAAACAGCCTGCCATCAATCATTTCTGCCCCAAGCTCGTGCGAATGTCCGAAGCAGATGATATCTGCTCCTTCCTCCTCGCCTTTATATTTCAGCTTCATAAGGCTGCTCTTCACTCCGTAGAGATGCCCATGGGTAACTAAAATCGTCAAACCTCCAAGGTTTTTGACAAGCTGGTCAGGATAAGCATCATCATAATCGCAATTTCCCCTTACTCCAGCAAAACCCGACATAGAAGGATGTCCGGCAGGCAGCTCGGAATCCCCGCAGTGGATCATGAAATCTGCTTCTTTCCCATGCCTCTCAGCGAGCTGCGCCAGCTCCTCCTCAAGCCCGTGGCTGTCACTTACAATCAATATTCTAGCCATTGGCACCGTCCCCTTTAAAAAGGGCTCCCAGACTGTTTTCCAGCTTTTCAAGGGCCTTGGCCCTGTGGCTGATCTGGCTTTTCTCTTCAGGGGGGAGTTCTGCCATGCTTTTATTTTTTTCAGTCACAAAGAAGATCGGATCATACCCAAATCCATGGCTGCCCCTTTTATCAGTCAGGATCCTGCCCTCACACGCTCCGGAGACTGTGTAAGCTTCCTTGCCTGGCACCGAAACAGCCAAGGCACAATAAAATCTGGCTGTCCTTTTTTCTTCCGGCACACCTTCTAGCTCTGCGAGCACCTTTTGCATATTTGCTTCATCACTTTTCGCTTCGCCGGCATACCTTGCGGAGTAGATGCCTGGACGGCCCTCAAGGGCATCGATCATAAGGCCGGAATCATCGGCAATGACGATTTTTCCGAAAGCTTTAGAGACAGCCTCTGCTTTTAGGACTGCATTTTCCTCAAACGTGCTTCCAGTCTCTTCAATATCCTCAAATTCAGGAAAGTCGAGAAGGGTTTTCACTTCATAGCCCAGCGGCTTGAACATCCTGCTGAATTCCTTCGCTTTCCCTGCATTTTTCGTTGCAATAATAACTTCCTGCACAGTTTTCATCTCCCTGGATTTACTTCCCGATCTGCGAGCTGATTTTTTCGCCGAGCACTTGCTTTTGAATATCAAACAGCCTGCCTACGCCTTCTTCCGCCGCTTTTAACAGCTCCGTCAGCTGGCTTGCTGAGAATGTTGCTTCTTCTCCTGTACCCTGAAGCTCCACAAATTCGCCATTGCCTGTCATGACCACATTCATGTCGACTTCCGCCTTGGAATCTTCAGCATAATTCAGGTCAAGGACTACCTGTTTGTTTTCAAGGATTCCCACACTTGTAGCTGCAAGAAATTGCGTAATCGGGAATTTTGACAATTTTTTATTGCTATACAGCTTTTCGACAGCAATTGCCATTGCGACAAATGCGCCTGTGATGGAAGCTGTCCTTGTCCCGCCATCGGCCTGGATAACATCGCAATCCAGCCAGATTGTTCTTTCACCAAGTGCCTCAAGGTCCACGACTGCCCTTAATGCCCGTCCGATCAAGCGCTGTATTTCCATTGTGCGCCCGGTGATTTTCCCCTTTGCGGCTTCACGGATATTCCTTTGCTCTGTTGCCCGGGGCAGCATACTGTATTCAGCCGTAATCCACCCTTTTCCTTCCCCTCTCATAAATGGGGGCACCCGCTCATCTATGCTGGCTGTACAAATCACCTTTGTATTGCCCACACTGATCAGCACAGAACCTTCAGGATGCATTAAATAATTCGTTTCAATATGTATCGGTCTTAACTGCAGCTGTTCACGCCCGTCTTTCCGCATGTTCATTCCTCCTTCGAACCTGTTCCGGCATGTATCCGGAATCCAATAAAGAAGAGGCGGCAAATAATTGCCTACCTCTATCCTTGTCATTATATAGTATATCAAAAAAGTTTTTTTAAAAACTACCTGTATTCACATTTTCAGGCCGTGTAACCGGTTCTGTCAGCTTTTCGCCATTTTCATCTACCAGCTCTGCCTTTCCATTTACAGTGACCGCTACACTTTCAATGCCCTTTTGTTCAGTCAGGGACAGTACTAATGAATTAAGCAGGTGCTGGGAAATGATTTTTTCTTCAAAGCTGCCATAAACGGATTCATTGAAATCCAATGTTGCCAGACCGTTTTCGATCTTAGGGTCGCCGAGCAGCTCAACCTCCGGCATAAAGTCTGTAAACAAATTGGATGTGAAGCTAGGGCCTTTGACAAGCTCCTTCACTACCGCTTCAACCTGATTGTCTTCCTGTGCGCTGATGCGCTTTGTCACAGGAACATAATAGTAGGCTCCTTCTTCACCGCCCAGATAATAAACCGTCAGGGATTTTGTATTAGAAATATCCACTGCATCGGACGTGTCCATATTGATGCCCTTTGACCTGGACAGGGTTTCGCTGATCGGCGTCCCGTTTACAGGCATTTCTGTCAGAGCATGGCCATTCATCTGGAGCTTTACTTTCTCGATCGAATCGAATTGTGTGAGGGTCCAGGTAATAGATTCAAGAATTTTTTCTTCATCCTCGGCCTGATAGTCCCCGAACTCTTTCGAGAAATCAACGGTAGCCACCTTATCCTTCACGTTTACGCTTATTTTCGTATCTGCAGGAAGGACGGCCCTAAAGTCATTCGGCAGCATATCGGTAACTGGCCCGTTCTGCACGAGATATTCCAGCGCCTGTGTAGCAACAGACTCTGTTTTCGGCAGAGTTAGCGTCTGCGGAACTACATAGCCATTTTTATCAACCAGATATAATTCGGTCTGGACAGACCCCTCCACCTCTGCCTCTTCACCTGACTGCTCTGCCTCAGTTCCAGCTGTTTCCTCAACAGCTGTTTCATCCTCTGTATAGCTGACCTCTTTCGGAGGATCGATCTTTTCTTTTTCCCCGATCCCGAACAGCCCGCATCCGGATAAAAGCACAGAAGAAGCCAGTACGGCTGAAACCATTGTTGTCTTTTTATTTATAGACATATTGAATCCCTCCCAGAACAGTTTGTACTACATATATACGAGCCTTCCGGAAAAATAGACCCGTGAGAGAAAAAAAAATAGGACAGCTGAAATGTGGAGGGCGCTTGCTTAGCCCCGACAAGCATAAGCCACTTAGGAATAAAAGGCGTTCTTTGCCTTTAATTTCTAAGTGGCTTATGCCTCGAGGGGCTAGCGCCCGGAACTGGACAAAACTGAAATGTGGAGGCGGCTGTTCAGATTAGAGGAACGCAGGGCTAAAACCGCTACGTCCTGTGGCAACGCCTGCATGACCCGCGTCCTGCGGGCCCAGCATAAGCCGCTCCAGGATAAAAGGCGTTCTTTGCCTTTAATCCTGGAGCGGCTTATGACTCGAGCACCTAGGAGCCGGAGCTGGACAACGAAATGTGGAGGGCGCTTGTTCTATTAAGGAACGCGACTAGGAACTCCAAATCCAGCGCCATGCACAGGCGCCGCTTTCTGCCCAATCCAAAAAAGCAGACCCTGTAAAGGCCTGCTTGTTTTACCATATTCATGATGTGACGGCTGCTTCATTTTTAATCAGTACTGCTTTGATTGTAAAATAGTCGATTTCATCCCCGAGGAGCTCTTTAATGGGCTTAAGCTTTGTATCTCCGCTTTCCACGGCTGCCGACATGATCTTCTGCTCTGTTTCCTCATCAAACAGCTCAGACCAGTTGAAAGGATTCCCTTCAGTCACTGCCCGGAGGACATGGTTCTGGACGGTCACTAAAGAAAAGCCGCGCTGCTTGGCAATCTCTTTTATGCCCATCCCCTCCATATAGTGCTTGTAGGAAACCATATAGCTTGGCTCCTCATCAACCTTGAGCCTGTCCGCCTGTTTTTCCTCTTTCGGGGGGAGGGCAGACGGCGGTTCAATATTGTTTTCCTGCATATATAATTTGATTTCCTCAGCGAACATGCTGCCGTATTTATCATACTTCATCTGCCCGACGCCTTTGATCTGCAGCATAGACTCTCCATCAGCCGGGTAATACTTGCTCATTTCGCGCAATGTGCTATCAGGGAAAACAACATATGGCGGGATTTTCCCCTGTTCAGCCACCTGCTTCCGCAATGCACGCAGCCGTTCAAACAGGTCATGATCCCCTTCAGCTTCGGGCTTCTGTTCGATTGCCTTTGTTTTGCGCATCATGATCGTTTCCTGTCCCTTAAGAACCCCTTGGACCCTTGATGTCAGCATGATCACCGGATACTTCCCGTCTGTCAGGCTGAGGAAGCCTTCAGCAAGCAGATAGTTAATAACAGCAGCAATTTCTTTTTCTGCACGATTTCGCATCAATCCATAGGTAGACAACTCATTGAATTTCATATCACGGATTCTTTTATTATTGGAACCTTTCAGCACCTGCGCTGTCAGACTCACGCCAAAGCGCTCACCCATGCGCTTTATACATGAGAAAATCATCTGTGCTTCAAGCGTAATATCAATCTTCTCTCTGTCATCCATGCAATTGCTGCATTTTCCGCAGCGGCTTTCATCGCTTCCATGGTCGAAGTACTCAATGATGTAGGATTGAAGGCATTGCTCTGTATGGCAATAGTTCACCATCCGGTTCAGCTTGCTGAATTCAAGCTCCCTGTTCCGGCTGTCCAGGCCGGTTTCCTCGATCAGGAACTTCTGCAGCTGGATATCCTGCTGGGCAAAAAGAAGGATGCATTCACTCTCCTCCCCGTCACGCCCGGCCCTGCCGGCTTCCTGATAATAGGCCTCAATATTCTTCGGCAGGCTGTAATGGATAACAAACCGGACATTTGATTTATCAATCCCCATGCCAAACGCATTGGTGGCCACCATGATGTCTGTCTGGTCATGGACGAAATCATTCTGGGCTGTTTTCCTGTCTTCCTCATTCATGCCGGCATGGTAGCGTGAAGCCGGGATGTTTTTCCCCTGCAAAAATTGCTGCAGCTGATCGGTTTCCTTGCGGCTCGAGGTGTAAATAATACCCGGCTGTCCTTGATGCTTACGGATATAACTTGCAATGAATTCTCTCTTGTTGACGCCTTTGGCCACTTTAAAAGCAAGGTTTTCCCTCGCGAACCCGGTAATGAAAATATCTTCGTCCCTGATCTGCAGCAGCCCGCAGATATCATTGGCCACATCCTCTGTCGCAGTTGCGGTGAGCCCGACAAGGATCGGCCTGCCGTTCAACTGCCCGAGCGCAGGAATAATGGAGCGGTAGCTCGGCCTGAAATCGTGGCCCCATTGGGAGATACAATGTGCTTCATCGAATACAATCATCGAAATATCGATGGAATTCAGCAGATGGATGAATCCAGTGGAATCAAAACGCTCCGGCGCAGCATAAACCAGCTTATACTCTCCATTCCGGATCCCTGAGGTCCTTTCCATCAGCTCCTGCTGAGTGAGGCTGCTGTTTATGAAAGTGGCGGACACGCCTGCTGCAAGCAATGCGTCTACTTGGTCCTTCATTAAAGAAATGAGCGGGGAAATGACGATGGCGGTGCCAGGCATCGCGAGTGCGGGAATTTGAAATGAGAGGGATTTTCCTCCTCCTGTCGGGAGGATGCCAAGAGTATGGCGGCCATTCATGACATTCTGAATGATTTCTTTTTGGCCATTACGGAAGGTGGAATAGCCGAAATATTGCTTAAGCAGCTTTTCCGCTTGTTCTATCAATATCATCACCTTTTTCTTTTAGAGATACTAGAATTGTACCATTTTCGGAAGCCTTATGCCTTTATTTCTGCTATTAACTTTTGGCATTGTTAAACATTGCTGTTGATTTTGGGCTCATTTCAGCTGTTCTGAAATGAGCCCAAAATCAACAAGGTACAATAACACAGCCTGACTTTTTAAAAAATTGAACAGCAAAAGCCCCCAAAAAGGAGGCTATGCTTCCAGCTTTATTTTTTCTATATGGTCAACGGGCCTTTGCAGCCATTGGCCCGCAATCTTCGTAAAAATGCTTATGGATCCTGTCGCAAAATATTTATGGACAGGCTCGTCCGCACTTTGATTGAGCAATCCCCGGTAGTCCAGTATGGTGCTGACTTCCCTTGCGGTCTCTTCACCTGAGCTGATCACTTTCACACCCGGCCCCATGATATTTTTAATCAAGGGTTCAAGCAGCGGGTAGTGCGTACACCCAAGGATCAGTGTATCAAGATC
This sequence comes from Bacillus sp. AG4(2022), assembly GCF_031844465.1. Classification (NCBI taxonomy): domain Bacteria; kingdom Bacillati; phylum Bacillota; class Bacilli; order Caryophanales; family Bacillaceae; genus Bacillus; species Bacillus sp. AG4(2022). Next base: position 233,887 of record NZ_JAUZVH010000005.1, on the reverse strand, counting down.
CTTGTTCCTTAAAGGCTTCAAGGTTTCAGCAACAATTTTCTTGGCTACAGCACTCCCATATTCCCCGCTTTCCACAAGCGGGACAAATTTCGGGCAGGCCAAAGGTTTCACACATACCTTCCGGTTGATTTGCTTAAGGGCCTTTTCATAGGCTTTGCTGTTGACCGTGCCGATCGTGCCGATGATTCCGATCTTATTGCTTTTGGATACCTTTAAAGCCGCCCTTGCCCCGGGATAGATGACCCCAAGGACAGGAATGGGGAGCTTTTCCTGTATTTCCTCAAGCACGACCGCAGTTGCCGTATTACAGGCAATCACAAGCATTTTGATATCCTGAGTCAATAAAAACTCAGTCATCTGCCATGTAAACCGCCTTACTTCTTCAGCCGTCCTCGGCCCGTAGGGGCACCGGGCAGTATCTCCCAAATAAACGATATTCTCATTCGGCAGCTGCCTCATGACTTCTTTTGCCACTGTCAAACCGCCGACCCCTGAATCAATGATCCCAATTGGTTGCTTCAAACATACCGCCTCATTTTTCGCGCATATCTTGGTGTAATTGCGTTAAGTTGTTCTTCAGTACGGTTACTTCATCCTTGGAGAAATTCTTGAGAACCTCGCGCAAGTAGATCTGCCTCTTCACGATAACCTCTTCGATGATCCGCTCTCCCTCCGGCAGCAGATGGATGCGGACGACCCGCCTGTCATTCGGGTCCTTCACTCTCTGGACGAGCTCGTTTTTTTCCATTCTGTCCACAAGGTCTGTCGTTGTACTGAAGGCTAAATACATTTTATTAGAAAGCTCGCCGATTGTCATGTCCCCTTCCTCGTGCAGCCACTGCAGGGCAACAAACTGTGGGGGCGTAATTGTATAATTGCTTAATATTTCCCGGCCTTTTTGCTTAATGATGCCGGATATGTAGCGAAGGTCTTTCTCAATATCTGCAACAATATCAATTGTTTCTTTTATGTCTTTATTATTTCCATGCGTCATCCCATACAACTCCCATTTAAGCAATTCCAGTCTTTATGCAGGCGGAAAGATTGCAGTTCTTTGCTTTATTGTCTACTTTTTTCATCCAATTTTCAAGATGGAAATCCAGGCAATGCAAAAAATGCGTCAATTCTGCAGACTGCACGTCCTGCCGGCAGGCTCTCCCCTGCAAAACTGCCCTATAAAATATGATAACCGGCAACCTTATCCAAGATTGCCGGCCATAATCAAAGTTCTAGCTCTCCCATTCGAAGGAGCTCTACAACGGCTTGAGAACGCCCCTTAACGCCAAGCTTTTGCATAGCATTTGAAATATGGTTGCGAACCGTCTTTTCGCTAATAAATAGTTCACCAGCGATTTCTTTCGTTGTCTTGTCTTGAACTAATAGCTCGAATACTTCTCTTTCACGTTTGGTGAGTAACGGCTTGTGAGTATATTCGTTCTCCTTCAAGTATTGTAACCCTCCTTGCCTTCGCCAGCTATGAACCGCGGGATGGGTATATATTTAGTCACCATATCATATGTAATCTGTACTGGCGGAGTGACTGCATTTACTGGAAGGAGAGATTATTTTTTCTAAAAGGGCTATTGCCTGGTTTAGTTGGGGGTCCGCGCCATACAGCCACATGATTTATGATTCATGCTCCATACACCTGCTCCCCCAATTATATGCAGCTGCAGGAGCAGGTGTGAAAGAACTGCTCCTGCGGCTTAAGCGTGGATGGTTTTTCCGGCTGTAAGAAGATTCCTCATTCCCTCGGTCCAGGGTACGCCTTTTCCTGTTTTCCTGGAAATTTGCACGATTGTCCCCCTGCCCGCAAAGCAGACTGCTCCATCTTTCCGTTTTGCCATATAATGAAGATCTGCTGAAGACCGCCCAATGCTTTCTGCTTTTACATGGATGCTGAGGCTTTCATCGAAAAATACCTGCTTCAGGAAATCGCACTGCAGATCGGCTACAACAGGAATCGTTTCGTTCCCAGGCTTCACCCATTCCTGCATGAAGCCGATGCTCTTGAAAAACTCTATTCTTGCTTCCTCAAAATATGTGAAGGGAACTGTGTTATTCAAATGGCCAAACATATCTGTTTCTGAAAACCGGACCTTGACAGGATGGGAAAACACAAAGCTTTCCTCCCAAGCCGCAAAGTCATCAACATAATTCATTTTACTCATGACGCGCCTCCAATAATGAATGAACATTCAGTCGTTTTATATTATTATAATTTCTTTCACCGGATTTGGAAACATCAAATGCACAAAAACCCCCTTTCAGCCTGAAAGGGGGTCTGTTCTATTAAGCCTGATCGCTTCCGAAGAAGCTTCTGAATGACTGGATTGTTGTATCCCGGTTCAATGCTGCGATTGAGGTAGTCAAAGGGATGCCTTTCGGGCAGGACTGAACGCAGTTCTGGGAATTTCCGCAATTCGCCAGTCCGCCATCGCCCATGATCTGCTCCAGGCGTTCGGATTTATTCATCTCACCAGTTGGATGGGCGTTGAACAAGCGCACCTGTGATAACGGGGCAGGACCGATGAAATCGGCTTTGCTGTTCACATTCGGGCAGGCCTCAAGGCAAACGCCGCAAGTCATGCACTTGGACAGCTCATAAGCCCATTGGCGCTTCTTCTCAGGCATGCGCGGTCCAGGTCCAAGATCGTATGTTCCGTCAATCGGAATCCATGCTTTCACCTTTTTCAGGGAGTCGAACATGCGGCTTCTGTCTACCTGAAGGTCGCGGACGACAGGGAATGTACGCATCGGCTCAAGCCTGATCGGCTGCTCGAGCTTGTCGACAAGCGCAGTACAGGATTGGCGCGGCTTGCCGTTTATGATCATTGAGCAGGCGCCGCATACTTCTTCAAGACAGTTCATGTCCCATGCAATCGGCGTCGTGCTCTCCCCTTTGGAATTTACCGGATTACGGCGGATTTCCATCAGTGCTGAGATAACGTTCATATTCGGGCGGTAAGCCAGTTTGAACTCTTCTTGATAAGGGGCTGAATCAGGCGAGTCCTGCCGGGTGATTTGAAATGTAACTGTTTTGTTTTCAGACATCGTTTATTTTCCCCCTTTCTTCTTCGTGTAATCACGTTTACGAGGCGTGATCAGGCCTGTATCTACTTCCTCATAATGGAATTGAGGCGCTGAATCAGGACCAGCGAACTTTGCCATGGTCGTTTTCAGGAACTCATCATCATTACGGTCAGGAAATTCAGGCTTATAGTGAGCCCCGCGGCTTTCATTCCGGTTATAGGCACCAATTGTGATGACCCTGGCAAGCTGCAGCATGTTTTGAAGCTGGCGTGTGAAGACAGCTCCCTGATTGCTCCATTTTGCTGTGTCATTGATATTGATATTTTTATAGCGTTCAAGCAATTCTACGATTTTTTCATCAGTTTTCAATAGCTTATCATTATGGCGGACAACCGTTACATTATCTGTCATCCATTCGCCCAGCTCTTTATGGAGAACATATGCATTCTCTGTTCCATCAAGGGACATGATGCTGCTCCATTTTTCTTCTTCCTGTCTGACATACTTGTCGAAAACGGAAGAAGAAACATCTTCTGCACTCTTTTCAAGGCCGGCGATATATTCGAGCGCTTTCGGACCTGCAACCATTCCGCCGTAGATGGCAGACAGAAGGGAGTTGGCGCCCAGGCGGTTTGCACCATGCTGGGAATAATCGCACTCCCCTGCTGCAAATAATCCTGGGATATTCGTCATCTGATCATAATCTACCCACAGTCCGCCCATCGAATAGTGTACGGCAGGGAAAATTTTCATAGGTACCTTGCGAGGGTCATCCCCCATGAATTTTTCATAGATTTCAATGATTCCGCCAAGCTTGATATCAAGCTCTTTAGGATCTTTATGGGACAGGTCAAGATAAACCATGTTCTCGCCATTGATGCCAAGCTTCTGATTGACGCAGACATCGAAGATTTCACGTGTGGCAATATCACGAGGCACCAGGTTTCCGTAGGCTGGATATTTCTCCTCCAGGAAGTACCATGGCTTCCCATCTTTATAGGTCCATACACGGCCGCCCTCACCGCGTGCTGATTCACTCATCAGGCGCAGTTTGTCATCCCCCGGGATGGCTGTCGGATGGATCTGGATGAATTCGCCGTTTGCATAATATGCTCCCTGCTGATATACGATCGATGCAGCAGACCCTGTGTTGATGACAGAGTTGGTTGATTTTCCGAAAATGATGCCCGGGCCTCCGGTTGCCATGATTACGGCATCCCCTGAGAACGATTTGATCTCCATGGATGTGAGATTTTGAGCAATTACCCCGCGGCAAATGCCTTCATCATCGACGACAGAGCCAAGGAACTCCCAGCCTTCATATTTTGTTACAAGGCCAGCCACCTCATGGCGGCGCACCTGCTCATCCAATGCGTATAAAAGCTGCTGGCCGGTCGTGGCGCCTGCAAATGCTGTACGGTGATGCTGGGTTCCGCCGAAGCGCCTGAAGTCCAGCAGTCCTTCCGGTGTACGGTTGAACATGACGCCCATGCGGTCCAATAAATGGATGATTCCCGGCGCTGCTTCAGTCATGGCCTTTACAGGCGGCTGATTGGCAAGGAAATCTCCCCCGTAAACCGTATCATCGAAATGCTCCCAAGGTGAATCTCCTTCACCCTTTGTGTTGACCGCTCCATTAATACCGCCCTGGGCACAAACAGAGTGAGAACGTTTAACCGGGACAAGAGAAAATAATTCAACCGGAGTCCCTGATTCTGCTACTTTAATTGTTGCCATCAAGCCGGCCAGTCCGCCGCCGACAACGATTACTTTTCCTTTACTCATCATGGCTCACTCCCTCAATACTAGTACAGCTCTATTTCAAACTAAGCCTAAGCGCATTTTCCCCTGCGCTATGCTGAAAATTACAAGATTTAAGCACTCTGAAACTCTTAAACAAATGCCGTGATTGCGCGGATCCCAACGATGGAAAGGGCAATGAAAATTGCGATTGTAACATAAGTGGAAATCAGCTGTGAACGAGGAGTAACGGTGATTCCCCAGCTTACTGCGAAAGACCACAAACCGTTTGCAAAGTGGAATATTGTAGAAATAACGCCGACAATGTAGAACCAGAACATAAACGGATTCGACAAAATATTCTCCATCATCTGGAAGTTGACATCTGCGCCAAAAGCGGCAGCAACCCTTGTCTCCCACACATGCCAGGTAATGAAAATAAGCGTCACTACACCGGAAACACGCTGGAGAAGGAACATCCAGTTGCGGAAAAATCCGAATCTGCTAGCATTATTCTTAGCAGTAAAAGCAATATAAAGGCCATAGATCGCGTGGAACAGCAAAGGCAGGAAGATGACTACAGTTTCTAAGACATATCTGAATGGAAGCTGCTCCATAAAGTGTGCTGCCTTGTTAAACGACTCTTCTCCTCCTGTTGCAAAATGGTTCACTACAAGGTGCTGAACAAGAAACAGCCCAACTGGAATGACCCCAAGTAATGAATGCAGTCTGCGATTGAAAAACTCCCGATTACCTGCCATTGATTTACCCCCCCTGAATTTTGAAGAAATGATGAAAGGCCTTTTCTATGAAAATATTATTTCTGGAAAACAGGTCCTTTCCATCATCGAGAAAATGTTAATTATTCATTTTCTTACAATTAAGTGACATGTCCATTTTACTCCCATCGGAATAGAGCGTCAAGAAAACGGATACATAAAATATATGATATAAATAAAATTTTTAAAATATATTGATATTATATAAAGAACGAAAATCCTCTATTTGGCTATGATTCCTTATGTATAGGAGAATATATTGAAATAGCATTTTTTTCTTATAGGACTGAAGCTGTTTTTTCTTGAATCAGTGCTTTATTTTTATCTGGATTGTATATAATAGAATCATAGAAAGAGGGGAGACGATTGAGCAATATGACATCTGCAGAAACAAAGGCTGAGCACGGGCCGGAAACCGTCCCTGCTTTCGGCTATGAATTGATCCGGGAAGAGATTCTTACCGATATGCTCGGCAAGGATGCAGCCGAAATACTTTATTGGGCCGGCAAGAGGCTGGCAAGGAAATACCCGCTTGAATCGATGGAAGCAGTCATTGAGTTTTTTGAAAACGCCGGATGGGGAAATCTTGCTGTAAAAGAAGAAAAAAGGAGCGAAATGGAGCTCCAGCTTTCAAGCCCATTGTTCGCCAGGCGCTTTAAGGAAAATCCTGATTGCACTTTTCAGCTCGAAGCCGGTTTTCTCGCACAGCAGCTGGAATCCCAGAAAGAACTGCTCTCTGAAGCCTTTGAGCATCCCAAAAAAAGGGGCGGCCTTGTCCTTTTCACAGTGAAGTGGGATAAAAAAGACCGCATCAGCCCGCTATAATGGATAAGCTGCTGTAAGCATAAAAGAAGGGATGGCACGAAGCGCGGCGCGCATCCGGGAGGAGATCCTTCCCCGATGCATCCAGCCCGGCGCCTCTGCCATCTTTTTTGATTTACACGCTCTTTGCCGGAGTGCCTGACAGTTCGAACGCTTCGTGGAGGGCTTCCACCGCTTTGACCATAGAGCTGTCACTGATGACCGTTGACACCTTGATCTCTGAAGTGCTGACCATCTTGACCTGGATCCCATTTGAAGAAAGCACTTCGAACATCTCCGCTGCCACCCCAGGATTCGACACCATTCCCGAACCGACAATAGACACTTTTGCAAGTCCTGATTCTGATTCAATCCGGTCATATTTCAGTGTATCCCGATTGTTCTCCAGAACCTTAAGCGTTTCTTCCAGATCATCATTTTTAATTGAAAAAGACAGGCTTCCTGTTTGTCCTTCAGCAACACTCTGAATAATGATGTCAACATTGATGTGATGCGCAGCAAGTGTCGTGAAGACAGTGGACAGGCCCTTCAGGCTGTCCTCCAGCCCAAGGATTGCTACCTTGGTGATCGCATTTTCAAAAGCTACTCCCCGTACAACTAAATTTTCTTCCATCGTTGGCTCCTCCTCAATGATCGTTCCTCTTTCCCTTTCAGTGCTTGATCTGACTTCAAGCGGCACTTCATAATTCTTGGCAAATTCCACTGCCCTCGGATGAAGCACACCTGCACCGAGATTCGCAAGCTCAAGCATTTCGTCATATGACAGGGACTGCAGCTTCCTTGCTCCTTTTACATAGCGCGGGTCAGTCGTATAGACGCCTGTCACATCTGTATAAATATCGCACTTATCCGCTTTCAGCACTGCTGCCAGCGCCACTGCCGTTGTATCGGAGCCGCCGCGTCCAAGGGTGGAAATGCTCCCATCTTCTGTTACTCCCTGGAATCCGGCAACCACGACGATCTTTCCTTGATTAAGCTGATTTTGGATTTTCTCCGGATCTATATGTACAATCCTTGCGTTCCCATGCACAGCCTCAGTTTCTATTCCTGCCTGCCATCCAGTGAAGGAGATGCTTTCATAGCCTTTTTCGTTCAAAGCCAGGCTCAAAAGGCTGATTGTCACCTGTTCACCTGTTGTAAGGAGCATATCCATTTCACGCTTGCTGGGCGAAGCAGAAATTTCCCTGGCCAGGCCTACAAGCTGGTCAGTCGTTTTCCCCATTGCAGATACAACAACGACTACGTCATTGCCTCTCTCTTTTTCTTCAATTGCTCGCTCTGCTGCATTCATGATTCTTTCTGTGCTGCCAACAGAAGTCCCTCCGAATTTCTGGACAATTAATCCCATCGTTTCTCCTTCTTTCATCTGGATATCGTTTTTCCGGCCGCCTGACATGTAAAAGAGAGGTTATCCATTGCTGATTTGAACACAAAAAAGCAATGAGAATAACCATCCCATTGCTGTGTTTTAAATACATATAAAATATGCCCACACAGTGAGATAGCTCTCCAAGACGGCGCTGTCTTGACAATCCAGTATTTATTCAATACAGGACCAGAAAAGAAAGAAATGAGACTTCCTTTTCTTCGGCAAACATTCCCTTTCAAAGCTTTTCACAGAAACTCATCTTTCTCCAAGCTTTTACTGATGAAGTTTGCACCTCTACCTTCACTTTAATGCTATAAAGTGATATTGCTATAAAGTTGAAATCATTATATCATAGCGTTTTTTTTATATCAATGCTATTCAGATAATTTATTTTTTAATTCCTGTGCGACATTAGCCGGAATTCCGATAGCTGTAAATTCATCCAAGCCGGCTTCTTTCATTTTCTTTACGGATCCGAAGGTTTTCAAAAGCAGCTTCTTTCTCTTCTCGCCAATTCCGGGAATGTCATCCAACAATGACTGGAAGGCGCTTTTTCCGCGGAGCTGCCGGTGGAAGGTGATGGCGAAGCGGTGGACTTCATCCTGGATGCGCTGAAGCAGATAAAACTCCTGGCTGTTCCGCTCAAGCGGTATGATTTCCAGCGGATTCCCATACAAGAGCTGGGAAGTCCTGTGCTTCTCATCCTTGGCAAGGCCGGATATGGGAATATCAAGCCCGAGCTCATTTTCAAGTACATCCCTGACCGATTCAATATGGCCTTTCCCGCCGTCGACAATAATAAGATCCGGAATGGGCAGACCTTCTTTAAGCACCCTGGTGTACCGCCTCCGGACAGCCTCGCGCATGGATTCATAATCATCCGGTCCCTTGACTGTCTTGATCTTATATTTCCTGTATTCGCGCTTTTCCGGTTTGCCGTCTATGAATACAATCATGGCAGAAACCGGGTCAGTGCCCTGGATATTCGAGTTATCAAAAGCTTCAATGCGGTGCGGCGTATAAATGCCCAGCTGCCTGCCAAGATTTTCAACCGCTTTGATCGTCCGTTCCTCATCCCGTTCTATAAGGGAGAACTTCTCCTGGAGGGCAATCCTGGCATTTTTCCCTGCCAGCTTGACCAGATCTTTCTTCTGGCCGCGCTGCGGTTTGAGCACCTTTACTTCCAGGAGCTTTTCTGCCATTTCTTCATTGACCGTATCCGGCACCAGAATTTCACGCGGTTTAAAATGGTTTGCCTTTGTATAGAACTGGCCCATGAAGGTAAGCATTTCTTCCTCAGGCTCCCCGTAAACCGGGAACAGCGAAACATCTCTTTCAATCAGCTTCCCCTGTCTGATAAAAAAGACCTGGACGCACATCCAGCCCTTATCGACGGCAAAGCCGAATACATCGCGGTCAGTAAAATCGGTCGATGTCATTTTCTGTTTTTCCATCGTCGCTTCAATATGGGCGATCTGGTCCCTCAGTTCCTTCGCCCTTTCAAAATCCAGTTCCTCTGCTGCTGCCGTCATTTTGACTGTAAGCTCTTTCTTGATGTCTTTGTAGCCGCCGTTCAAAAATCGTGCAATCTCATCGACAATATCTTTATACTGCTTTTCGCTGACCGGCTTGACGCAGGGCGCCAGGCACTGGCCCATATGATAGTACAGGCAGACCCTGTCAGGGAGGGTCGAGCACTTCCTGAGCGGATAGATCCGGTCAAGCAGCTTTTTTGTTTCATTCGCCGCCTGGACATTCGGATATGGCCCAAAGTACTTCCCTTTGTCTTTTTTGACATTCCGGGTTGTGATCAGCCTTGGATGGCGTTCAGCTGTCAGCTTGATGAACGGGTAGCTTTTGTCGTCCTTCAGCATGACATTGTATTTTGGATCATACTTTTTGATCAGGTTCATTTCAAGAATGAGGGCTTCCATATCTGATGATGTGACAATATATTCGAAATCCTCAATTTCATTTACAAGGCGGAGCGTTTTGCCGTCATGTGAACCGGTAAAGTAAGAGCGGACTCGGTTCTTCAGTACCTTTGCTTTCCCAACGTAAATCACGGTATCCTGCCTGTCCTTCATAAGGTAGCAGCCTGGCTGGTCCGGCAGCAGCATCAGCTTATTCTTGATTCTTTCGTTCATATTTTCACCCCCGGTGCAAAATCAATCTATATACACGCATTGCGTTACAATTTTTTAGATGCCGCCCTTTCATTTTAATAAAAATTACAAAAGGAAAAAAGCAATAAAGGAAAGGAGGGCAAGATTACTATTATAAAAATTCCACAGGACTGCGTCAATATTTTCTTTTTTTATGAAAACTTCCAGCCCGGCATCAGGAGACATAAGGCAATATTATACATAACAAAACCCCGGCTCTTAGAACCGGGGCCATCTTCAATGTTTACGCGTGTTTTGAAAGAAGTTCTGAAAGAGCTTCTTTTGGCTGGAAGCCGACAACTTTGTCAACGACTTCGCCATCTTTAAGGACCAGCAGTGTAGGAATGCTCATGACACCGAACTTGCCTGCTGTTTCCTGATTTTCATCTACATCGATCTTGACGATTTTCACTTTGTCGCTCATTTCGCTGTCAAGCTCTTCAAGCACAGGTGCAATCATTTTGCATGGTCCGCACCATGGTGCCCAGAAGTCAGCAAGAACCAGGCCAGAGCCAGTTTCTGTTGCAAAAGTTTGATCAGTCGCATTTGTAATTGCCATAATATATGCCTCCTAAAAAGTATAGAGTTTGCCGGGAAGTCCCGTCTGGATTCAGATTGAACAATACAGTTTTCCCGGGCAGCATATCTATGCCTGGCTGCCCAATCAAACCGCCAGCTCGAATTCTAATGACAGTATATCACCGTTTCCCTGACGAAGCTAATAATCTGTTTCGTCCGTAATATACCCTTTTAACACTGTTATATTCATGGTTTGACCCAGAATTAAACCAGGGGCCAAAAGAGAAAGAGCGGCTCGTGCCGCTCCCCTCATTATGCGTTTACAACGACCTTTCTGAATTCCTCGGTCAGCAGCGGGAGCACTTCAAACAAGTCTCCGACGATCCCGTAGTCTGCCACTTTGAAGATATTTGCTTCAGGATCTTTATTGATGGCTACAATCACCTTTGAATTGGACATCCCGGCTAAATGCTGGATGGCGCCGGAGATGCCGCATGCGATATAAAGATCCGGTGTAACAACTTTTCCAGTCTGGCCGATCTGAAGTGAATAATCACAGTACTCTGCATCACAGGCACCGCGGGAAGCCCCGACCGCTCCTCCAAGAAGATCTGCAAGCTCCTTCAGCGGCCCGAAGCCGTCTTCACTCTTGACGCCGCGGCCTCCTGCTACAATTACTTTCGCTTCAGAGAGGTCCACCCCTTCAGAAGCTTTTCTTACCACTTCTTTAATGATGGTGCGCAGGTCTTTGATTTCAACAGAAAGTGAAGCTGTATCCCCAGTGCGTGACTCATCCTTTTCAAGCGGTGCGATATTATTTGGCCTGATCGTTGCAAAGATCAGCCCGTCTGTGATGATCTTCTTTTCAAAAGCTTTGCCTGAATAAATCGGGCGTGTGAATACAATATTTCCGCCGCTTTCTTCAACGCTGACTGCATCAGAGATGAGGCCGGATTCAAGCTTTGCTGCAATCCTCGGCGACAGGTCTTTCCCAAGCGCTGTATGTCCGAACACGATCCCTTCCGGACCTTCAGAATCCACCACAGCCAGGAGTGCCTGTGAAAAGCCGTCTGAACTATATTGCTTCAGCTTTTCGTCCTCCACAGTAACAACCCTGTCTGCACCGTACTGGATCAGCTCTGCTCCCAGTGCGCTGACTGAATCCCCAATCAGAACGCCGACAACCTCGCCTCCTTCAGATGCAATTTTGGCAGCTGCAATCGCTTCGAACGATACATTCCGCAATGATCCGTCCCTGACTTCGCCCAATACCAATACTTTTCTAGCCATTTTGTGTACCTCCTGAGTATTTATTCTGTATCAATGAATTAAATGACTTTCGCTTCAGTGTGAAGAAGGCTGACAAGCTCTTTGACCTGGTCTTCAAGGTCGCCTTCCAGCACTTTACCGGCTTCCTTCTTCGGAGGGAGATATATTTCGATCGTCTTTGTCTTCGCCTCTACATCATCTTCTTCAAGGTCAAGATCATCCAGCTCAAGCTCCTCAAGCGGCTTTTTCTTCGCCTTCATGATTCCCGGCAGAGAAGGATATCTCGGTTCATTCAAGCCCTGCTGAGCTGTAGCGAGAAGAGGAAGGCTTGTTTCAATCACTTCAGAATCACCTTCAACATCCCGGACAATCGTTGCTGTTGTACCGCTGATGTCCAGTTTCGTGATAGTAGTGATATAAGGGATATCCAGCAGCTCTGCGACACGAGGGCCAACCTGGCCTGAGCCGCCGTCAATGGCCACATTTCCTGCCAGGATCAAATCGGCTTCTTTGTCCTTTAAGTATTCGGACAGGATCTTGGCTGTTGTGAACTGGTCTCCGGCTTCCACATCATCTTCCGTGTTGATCAGTACCGCTTTGTCAGCTCCCATCGCAAGTGCGGTCCGGAGCTGCTTTTCAGCTTCCTCCGTGCCTACGGAAATGACCGTGACTTCGCCGCCATGCTCATCCCTCACCTGGATCGCTTCCTCGACGGCATATTCATCGTACGGGTTAATGATGAATTCTGCGCCATCTTCATTGATCTGTCCGCCCGAAATGGAAATTTTCTCCTCGGTATCAAAGGTTCTTTTTAATAAAACATAAATGTTCATTATGTTCCCTCCCAAATTGATAGGTTAGATGAATCGAATAATTGTTTGCGTTTACATTTTAGAAAAAAATATCAGTTTAAAAGATTGGGAAAATTCAAGGCGGAGTAAATCCCCAGCCAAGAAGCTGAGGGAAACACTCTCTTTGCAGCAGTTATTTTCCTTTAAAAGCAGGCTCTCTTTTTTCAATGAAAGCCGAGATCCCTTCCTGCCCATCTTCAGAGGCGAACACTTTTCCAAAGAGTTCCGCTTCTTTTTCTACCCCATTATAAAACTCAGCATGCTTGGAATGGCTGAGAAGCTCAATTGCCGCTTTCAGCGCAATCGGACTCTTCCTGGCAATTTTCTTTGCCATATTAAACGCATTTTCCAGCAGCTCTTCTTCAGGGAATGCATGGTTGGCCAAGCCATACTGGACTGCCTGGATGCCTGTGATCGGATCACTTGTGAACAGCATTTCCGCTGCCCGTGCAGATCCTACCAGCCTTGGCAGCCGCTGTGTGCCGGCAAAGCCCGGGACAAGACCCAGCTGAAGCTCTGGAAGGCCCAGCTTGGCTGTTTCGGAAACAAGCCTGAAATGGCAGCCCATGGCAAGCTCGAGGCCCCCTCCAAGCGCAGCTCCGTGAATGGCGGCAATAATCGGCTTCGGAAATGATTCCATCCTTTCGAACAGATCCTGGCCGAACTTGCCCAGTTTAGAAAAGTCGCCGCTGGACTCTACCTCTGTAAATTCTTTGATGTCAGCGCCCGCTGAGAAGAAACGGCCTTCCCCATGGATGAGGACCACCCTGACCTCGTCAGTTTCTTCAATTTCATCCAATACACCGGAAAGCTCTTTAAGCACGCCGGAAGAAAGTGCATTTGCAGGAGGCCGGCTGATTGCAATCTCGGCAACCATATCCTGATGCGACCAAGTTAAATACTCCATGTTTACCCTCCTATAATCGTCGGTTTACTCTTATTATCAGAGTCTGCCTGCCCTAACGGCTGGAACAGCCGTGCACAAGCAGTTTATGGACAGCAGGGGCCAGATCAGTCAGGCTGTACTTTTGGTCGTTCATGACCCAGGTCGTTACAGTTTCGTCTATTGTGCCAAAAATCATCTGTCTGGCCAGCCTGATATCAAGCGAGGGTGAAAATTCCCCGGTTTCAATTCCTGATGCAAGTATCTGATCGATCGCCTTCAAATAGCCTTTCAGCACGTCATTGATTTTTAAGCGCAAATCCTTATTGGACTGCCTTAATTCCAGCTGGGTGACAATGGCCAGATGGTGATCTTCAGATAAAAGCTTAAAATGATTTTCGACCATCATTAATAATTTCTCTGTGGCTGAGTCATTTCCTGCAATATTCTGTTCGATTTTTTCAACAAAAGATCCCATTTTCTCTTCAAAAAGTGAAATCAGGATATCTTCCTTATTCTTAAAATATAAGTATATCGTCCCGTCAGCCACCCCGGCCTGCCTCGCAATTTTCGAAACCTGGGCCTGGTGGTAGCCGTTTTCTGCTATAACCACTACAGCAGCCTCAATAATTTGCATATATTTTGGTTTATTCTTCTTCAACATTTTTCCCCCGTTCCATTTATCAAAAAGCGCAAAGAAAGGGATAATGCTGTCATGCAGATTGTTCCTTTGTGCTAAAATGAATGAATCATCATTCATATTTTTATAATAGTATTACAAGCAAAAGTTGTCAAGAATTTGTCATGATAAAATTTTCTTATCGGCGCTGAGGCGGACAAGCTCTATTTTTCAAAATAAAGAGTCCGAATGGAGATCCGGTCTCAGGAAGGATTTGAATCTGTTTGTTTATACTTTACTCTATTATCCGCTATTTTAAAAATGATCAGGCTTGCTTTTTCTGTTCTTCTTCCAATTTCTTTTTCTCTTCTTCTACAAGAGCCCGGCGCAGTATTTTTCCGACGGCTGTTTTCGGGAGCTCACTCCTGAATTCATAAATCCTTGGAACCTTGTAGGCAGCAAGATGTTTCCTCGCAAATTCATTCAATTCTTCTTCGGATGCCTCATGCCCTTCTTTCATGACTATATAGGCTTTGACCGTTTCCCCCCTGTATGGGTCAGGGATCCCTGCAGCCACAACTTCCTGTACGCCCGGATGTTCATAGATGACTTCTTCTATTTCACGCGGGTAAATATTGAAGCCGCCGGCAATGATCATATCTTTTTTGCGGTCCACAACATAGAAATAGCCTGATTCGTCCATATACCCAAGATCACCTGTAAGGAGCCAGCCGTCCCTTAAAGTCTGGGCCGTATCCTCCGGACGGTTCCAGTAGCCTTTCATGACTTGAGGGCCCTTTACTGCTATTTCCCCGACTTCCCCGGGAGGCAGCTTTTCGCCATTTTCCATTGAGAACACCGCAGCATCTGTATCAGGCCATGGCACACCAATGCTTCCTTTAACCCTCGGACGGTCCCATAGATAGTTTGAATGGGTGACCGGTGAAGATTCTGTCAGCCCGTAGCCTTCAACGAGCTTTCCTCCCGTCACTTCCTCAAAACGCTGCTGTACTTCAACCGGCAGGGGAGCTGAGCCGCTGATGCAGGAATCGATCGATGACAGGTCATATTTCTGAAGATCCGGATGGTTGAGAAGCCCTATATAGATGGTTGGCGCTCCAGGAAACAGGGTTGGCCTTTGCTTTTGGATGGTTTTCAAAGTTGTCTCGGCATCAAATTTCGGCAGCAGGACCATCTTATATGCCTGCATAATGGAAAGGATCATCACAGTGGTCATGCCGTACACATGAAAAAACGGCAGCAGGCCGAGAACGATTTCTTCCCCGCGGCGGCATTTGTACAGCCATGCCTGGCACATGGAAGCATTGCTGACAAGATTCCTGTGGGTAAGCATGACCCCTTTGGGGAATCCTGTGGTCCCGCCTGTATATTGCAGCAGGGCGATATCTTCTTCATAGTCGAAGCTATGCTCCTTCAGGCTACCGATGGGACGCTTCAATATTTCCTTCAGCAAGTGGTTATTTCCTTCATGCTTCACATTAACTACAATGCCATATTGCTTTTTCTGGATATACGGGTAGACAAGATTCTTTGGGAAAGGGAGAGCATCTTTGACAGCGGTTACAATAATATGCTTGATCTCTGTTTTTGGGACAGCCTTTGAAACACGCGGAAACAGAATATCAAGTGTGATGATGGCTTTTGCCCCGGAGTCTTTCATCTGGTACTCAATTTCTCTTTCCATATAGAGCGGATTGGTCTGGACTACCACCCCGCCCGCTATCAGGATGCCATAATAGCTGATGACTGACTGCGGAGTATTGGGAAGCATGATGGCCACTCTGTCCCCTTTTTCGATGCCCAGCCCCTGAAGATAGGAGGCAAGCTTGAGCGCCTGCTCATACACCTCCTTAAACGTAAATTCCCTGCCCATAAAGTGAATGGCGCTTTTGGTTGGAAACTCCTCTGCTGCTCTTTTTAAATACTGCTGTACCGGTTCGTCTGTGTATGTCAAAGTCGGGGGGATATCTTCCGGATAGCTTTGAAGCCAAGGCCTTTCTTCTGTCATTTTTTTCCCTCCTTCAAAAATGATTTGTTAGAACATTCTAACTGTTCCCATTCATTATAGTATAAGGAAATAATCATGACAATCTGTATGAGCCAAAGGACCTGCTGTTTGGTTCCTGAAAAATAAAAAAACTGCAGGCATGCCCCGCATTAAGGGTTTGCCTGCAGTTTTTGCCGCCATATGCCGGCGGCTCTAACTTTATGCGATGAAAAATATATACACGGCTCCGATGACTATAAATAGCCCGCAAAGCACCAGAAGAATTTTCGCCAATTTTTCCACAGTTCTCCCGCTCCCTGTTAGATGCCTGCCCCGATGACATATGACAATCCGATTGAAATGACCATGGATATGAATCCGACCGCCTTGTTATTATTTTCGATTTCCTCATCGATCCTGAACTTCGGGGTCAGGAATTCATAAATGAAATAGCCTGCCAGCAAAAGGAAAAAACCGAAGACCCCCCAGCCGATCATGGTGAAAAGTGAATCATGCTGAGAAATGGAATGCCTGAAGATGTTGGCGATCCCGAATATCTTCCCCCCTGTTGCCATGGCTACAGCAATATTGCCTTTTTTGATTTCTTCCCAGTTTTTATATTTAGTGACAAGTTCAAAAATGGCCAAAAACACAATCATGCACAAAATGACGACGCTGTAATATGCCGCTGTCTGGATATACTCATTTTCCCAAAAACCGTTCATTCAGACTCTCCCCATCATTTGAACTCCACCACGGTTACGCCTGATCCGCCTTCACCCGCTTCCCCGAAACGGATCCGCTTTACAGACCGGTGGTTCTTCAAGTATTCCTGCACTCCCTGGCGCAGAGCCCCTGTCCCTTTTCCATGAATGATCGAGACCCGGGGATAATTGGACAATAGCGCATCATCAATATATTTCTCGACTCTGATCAGCGCATCCTCATACCGCTCACCGCGCAGGTCCAGTTCAAGGCCTACATGGGAGTCCCTGCCTTTTACGATGGCCATCGCCTTTGTTTCCTTCGGCTTTGGACTTTTAATAAACTCCAGGTCCCGTTCTTTTACCTTCATTTTCAGGATGCCGATCTGAACCTGCCACTCGTCTTCTGAAGCTCTTTCCAGAAGATGCCCTTTTTGGCCAAAGGTCAGTACCTTTACTTCATCCCCGGCTGCAAAATCATGCTTGTCAGACTTTCTTGCCTCTTTTTTGCTTTTGCTGACTTTCGGTGCAGCATCCTCCAGCTTCTTCCGGGCGTCGATCAGCTCATGCTCCTTCACTTCAGCATGCTTTTCGATGCGCATCTTTCTGAGATCACGGATGATCTCTTCTGCTTCCGCCTTCGCCTTCTCGACAATGTCAGCGGCTTTGGCGGCAGCCTTTTCCTGCATCTCGTCCTTTTGCTCATAATACTCCATCATCTGCTTCTGCATATCCTTATGGAGCATATCAGCGCCCCGCAGCAGCTCGTGAGCCTCTTCCAGCTCTTTTTCCGCCTGGCGCCTGCTGTCTTCAAGAGACGCGATCATGTTCTCGATCTGGCTGCTGTCCTCGCTCACATGGGAGCGTGCAGATTCGATTACAGAATTATCGAGGCCAAGGCGCCTGGAGATTTCAAAGGCATTGCTCCGGCCCGGTACCCCGATCAGGAGTTTATAAGTGGGGCTGAGCGTCTCAATATCGAATTCGACACTGGCATTGATAACTCCTTCCCTGTTATACCCGTAAGCCTTCAGTTCAGGATAATGGGTCGTCGCAATAACGCGGCTGCCCCTTTTGTATACCTCATCAAGGATGGAAATAGCAAGGGCTGCCCCTTCCTGCGGATCTGTCCCGGCTCCAAGCTCATCGAAAAGGACAAGGCTTTCAAAATCAGCCTTGGCTAAAATATCAACAATATTGACCATATGTGAAGAAAATGTACTCAAGCTTTGTTCAATAGACTGCTCATCCCCGATATCCGCATAGACAGCCCCAAATACAGACACCTCTGATCCATCCAGAGCAGGAATCTGCAGGCCTGCCTGGGCCATCAGCGTACACAACCCCACAGTTTTAAGCGTTACAGTCTTTCCTCCGGTATTCGGTCCCGTAATCACAATGGTTGTGTAGTCCCTGCCTAGAGAAATATCGTTAGCCACCGCTTCATCTATCGGCAACAGCGGATGCCTTGCCTTGAATAGATTGATCCTTCGCTCATTATTCACTTCCGGCTTGGATGCTTTAAGCCTCCTGCTGTACCTTCCCTTTGCAAACATAAAGTCAACCTCGGCCAGGACCTCGACGATCATATCGAGCTCAGGCTGATAGGCCGCCGCCCGTCCGGAAAGTTCAACTAGTATGCGCTCAATTTCCTGCTGTTCCTTCACCCTGATGCTCTGCAGCTCGTTGTTCAGCTGCACGATTGCCTGCGGTTCAATGAACAGCGTCTGCCCTGATGAACTTTGATCATGGATGATTCCCCCGTAATGGCCGCGGTATTCCTGTTTGACCGGGATGACAAAACGGTCATTCCGGATGGTGATAATGGCATCTGACAGCATTTTCGCCGCATTGGAAGAACGGATCATGCTCTCCAGCCGCTCACGCACACGTGACTCCCTTGTGCGAAGCTGTGTTCTGATGGACCGGAGGGCATCGCTCGCACTATCCAGCATTTCGCCGTTTTCATCGATTGCCATGCGGATGGCCTCTTCAAGCTCAGCCAGCACGATTACCCTATCCATATACTCAGTCAGTATCGGCAGTTCTGATTCTTCGTTTGAAAAATCATCAATAAAGCGCTTCAGCTGTCTGCTTGCATGGACTGTGCTTGCAATCTGCACCAGTTCCTGGGGGCTCAGCATGCCTCCAATCACTGATCTTTTTACATGGGGACGGATATCAAAAATGCCCCCAAGCGGAATATTGCCTTTTATCCGCAGCACTTTAACCGCTTCATCTGTTTCCTCCTGCAGCCGCACCACTTCTTCGTAATCGGCAGAAGGAAGGAGCACTTCTGCTTTACTGCGTCCAAGCGAAGATGACACATGCTCAAGCAGCTGCTCCCTGACTTTATTAAATTCAAGCACCTTAAGCACCCGTGAATCCATGGAGTAATTCCTCCCTTTTTCTTTCTAGTCCTTCTCTATATAAGCCCTCAAGTCCGGCTGTAATTCTCCGCCTTTGACAAAGGAATCATCAATCATTCCGTTTAAGGAAGGAAAGAAGTTCTTCCATGCTGTAAGCATTTATTACATTTTCCTTCCTCAGCCATGCCTTTCTCCCTGCTGCAGCACCGATTTCCATATGGATGAGGGTGTCAAGCTTATGCGCATCTGTATTGATGACTAGCTTCACTCCCGCCTCCTGTGCCTTCCTTAAATGTTCTGCTGCCAAATCAAGCCGGTTCGGGTTGGCATTCAGCTCCAGGGCAGTATTTGTCTCCCTGGCAAGCTCGATCAGCATCTCCATATCCACCTGATAGCCTTCCCTCCGGCCGATCAGCCTGCCGGTCGGGTGGGCGATGATATCCACATGGCCGTTCATCAGGGCCGTCTTCAGACGTTCCATTATTTTATCCTTTGGCTGGCTGAAGGAGGAATGGATCGAGGCGATGACCACATCAACTTCTCCCAGCAAGTCATCTTCAAAATCGAGCGTCCCATCCGGAAGGATATCCATCTCGATCCCTGTCAGGATTTTGATGTCGTCATATTTTTCATTCAAGCTCCTGATCTCTTCCATTTGCTTTCTCAGTCTTTCCGGCGTCAGTCCATTTGCTACCTTCAGGTACTGGGAATGATCAGTGATGGCCAAATATTGATAGCCTCTTTTGCGGCATGCCTCTGCCATTTCTTCAATAGTGTGGGCACCGTCGCTCCAGGTGGAGTGCATATGAAGATCTCCCTTTATATCTTCCAGGGAAATGAGCTCCATGCCTGCCTTAAAATCTTCTACCTCACGGCCGTCCTCGCGGATTTCCGGAGGAATGAAAGGGAGGCCGAAATGCGCATAAAAGGCTTCTTCATCCTTGAAAGTAAGGACTTCGCCCGTTTCAGCATTCTCAACACCATACTCACTTATTTTTTCTCCGCGTTCCTTTGCCAGCTGGCGCATCCGCACATTATGGTCCTTAGAGCCGGTAAAATGATGAAGCGCTGTCGCAAATTCATCCTGTGATACGATCCGGAAATCAGCAGACACATCATACTGATGATCAAATGTCAGCGAGACCTTTGTGTCGCCTGCAGCAATGACATCCTTAATGCCCGGAAGGCTGAGCAGGGCTTCTTTCACTGATGAAGGATCATCGGAAGCAATGATAAAATCCAGGTCCTTGACTGTTTCCCGCATCCTGCGCAGGCTGCCTGCCCTGGAGAACCTGATGATCGAATCCACCCCTGCAAGCCTTGCTTCAATATCCTCTGCAATCGGAAGCATAAAGGCAGCCGGGAGACGGTCCGGCCTTTTACCTGCATTGGCAAGCGCTTCAAGGATCTTTTCCTCTGTTTTCTTTCCGAAGCCTGCAAGCGCCTGAACCCTGCCGTCCCTGCATGCCTGCTCAAGGTCTTCAGCGTCCTCGACCCCAAGCTCCTTATAGAGCTTCGCTATCTTCTTGCCGCCAAGTCCCGGCAGCTGGAGCAGCGGGATAAGGCCTGCAGGCACTTCTTCCTGCAGCTCCTTCAGCACGGTTGATGTTCCTTCTTCGATATATTCCTCGATGACCGCAGCCGTCCCTTTACCGATACCGGAAAGCTTCGTGAAATCCTTTATTTCTGAAAACTTGTCATCATTTGCTTCCAGGGCCCCTGCAGCCTTCCGGAAGGCCGCGACCTTGAACGGATTTTCACCTTTCAATTCCATATATACTGCTATTGTCTCCAATAGTCTTACCACATCTTTTTTATTTGGGTTCATTTTCTGCACCTGCCTTTAGAACATTCTCTCTCCTTATCCTTACCCTGAAACAGCGATTATTCTCCCATTCCATCCAGGAGAGCATATAAGTATAATAGCAAACATAGCCTACTATCACGATTTTTTAAAAAAACTGTGCTAAACACGGCTGTTGATTTTGGGGAATCAGCACAGCTGAGTGGCGAGTTGAAACAGAGTTTGACATGAATGAGCCCCAAAACAGCATGTACCACTAACAAAGCATTATAAAAAGAAAACTTCTCTGCTCAAAGAGAAGTTATGCAGCCTTATATTCAATCCACATTTCCTTTAGCTGCTGCGAAAGTGCAGGTGTATGGTTTATGATGAACTTTGCGGTGCCTGAATCATCGATCGGCTGCTGGACTGCTTCCACAGGGAGCAGTGCTCCTATGTATAACAAGATAAAAATGATAAGATAGACTTCAGCAAAACCGAGCAGTCCGCCTGCCCAAACATTGAGCTGCTTCAGCACAGGCAGTGAAGATACAAAATCCAGCATGCTGCCGATGATCTGCAGAATGATCCTTACAGCAAAAAAAATCACGACAAAAGCAATGGCGCGATAATAGGCATCCTCCATATTGGCATTGTCGAAAAACAGCTGAAGGGAAGAATCGCTTCCAAAATTCGGATAGGGCACCCAGAGGTTCAGCTTGGGAGCGAGGTCATCATAATACATATTTGCTGCAATAAAAGCAACGATGAAGCCTGCTAAATGGATGAGCTGAAGGATAAACCCCCTTTTTAATCCCATAAAAAATCCAAAAACCAGTAATATTAAAATGGCGAGATCCAACATGACCCTGTTCAGTCCTTTACTCTTTTTAATTCATCTTCAAGCCGTTCAAGGCGGTCTAATATCTTAATATAATCATTAACGGCATTGACTGCCGTCAGGACGGCAAGCTTGCTGCTGTCAAGTGAAGGATTCAAGGAGCTTATTTCGCGCATCTTTTCATCAACCATAGAAGCGACAAGCCGGATATGGCCTGAGCTTTCCTGGCCGACGATGACATACTGCTGTCCATAAATATCAACACTTGTGCGGTTTTTCTGCGTATCTGACAACGCTAATGCCCCCATTCCTTCCAAATCCTAATCTATATGATAACATGAACGTAAAAGAGTGGGAAGTCAAAGCCTGTCAAATTAAGCCGTATCAAGGGGAATGCTGCTGTTTTTATGGATCGTTTACATGAAGACTGATGCTGGAGTTGATCGGCGGATTCAATTTTGGCCTGTAAAGTTTTGTTTATACATATATATTTCTTTTCTAGGAGTGGTAGATATGAGCCATGTTGTACTTCAGAAACATCCCTCGGAAATCGAGGAAATGAAAGCTTACTATAAGCCAAACCTGTCCGGAAAAACACCACAGGGAGGCATTTTTGCCGCCAAAACGGCAAATTGCAGCATAACTGCATATAAATCCGGGAAGGTGCTTTTCCAAGGGGCCGGCTCTGCATCAGAAGCGGCAAAATGGGGAAGCCCTGCCGAAAAAAAGGCGGCATCACCCAAAAGCCCCCAAGGCTCACACCTTCCGCCTTCTTTTGAAAGCCTTTCTGTCATCGGATCAGATGAGGTCGGGACAGGCGATTATTTCGGTCCAATCACTGTTGTTGCGGCATATGCAAAAAAAGAAAGCCTCCCGCTGCTGAAGGAACTTGGCGTAAAAGATTCAAAACATCTGAAGGATGACCAGATTATCAGGATTGCCAAGGAAATAAAAGAGGTTGTTCCGTACAGCCTGCTGACGCTTAAAAACAGCAAATATAACCAGCTTCAGCAGTCAGGCATGTCCCAGGGGAAGATCAAAGCGCTGCTTCACAACCAGGCAATCGGCAATGTGCTGAAAAAGATGGCACCAGAAAAGCCTGAAGCCATCCTGATTGACCAGTTTGCAAAAGAAGATGTCTATTATAGACATCTTCAAGGACAGTCAGTGATCCAAAGGGAAAATGTCTTTTTCAGCACAAAGGCTGAAGGCATCCACCTCTCGGTCGCCGCCGCCTCCATTCTGGCCCGCTACGCCTTCCTGCGGTATTTCGACAAGCTCAGTGAAGAAGCCGGATTTACCCTGCCAAAAGGTGCCGGGGCTCAGGTGGATAAAGCTGCGGCACGGCTGATCAAGGCTAAAGGAAGGCAGGTTCTGCCTGATTTTGTGAAATTGCATTTCGCTAATACAGAGAAAGCTTCGCGGATTGCAGGCATTTAGCCTGAGACTTAAAAAGGAAGCCTGCAGCTAATTGATTCTGCAGAAAAAAGGGGTACGGAATCTTCCGTACCCCTTTTTACGCTTATGCACCTTTATTCAACAACGTGTCTCCTGTATTAATTAAATTATCCTGGGTGCAGAGCTGAAATCATAACTTTCGTAACCCTGTTAATCGGATTGGAAGGCACGTAGGCTCCGGCGGGACTGCACGGGCAATTTTCACACAATCCGGGCGCAGCGGGAGAAGGCCCAACTTATCCTAAGGAGCGACGGACTTTAATCAGACATCTGCAGCCTCTTTAATTGGCCCTGCAAACTTACCCAACTAATTTTTAAGAACCCTGTTGATTGGAGTGCAAGGCACGCAGACTCCTGCGGGTTTGCAGCGGCAATGCTGAGACCCCGCAGCGCGCAGAGGGAGGAGGCTCAGCGTCGCCCCGCGGAAAGCGAAGTGTCTGGAACGGAAATCAACAGCCCCATTAGCTGAGCCTGCAAACTTGCCCAACTAATTTTAAGAACCCTGTTGATTGGAGTGCAAGGCACGCAGACTCCTGCGGGATTGCAGCGGCAATGCTGAGACCCCGCAGCGCGCAGCGTGAGGAGGCTCAGCGTCGCCCCGCGGAAAGCGAAGTGCCTGGAACGGAAATCAACAGCCCCATTTACAATAGCAACTTCCTTCAAACTCAATTTTTTTATTTACAAAAGGCAGCCTGTCGGCTGCCTTTTATATTAATATTAACCTCGCAATACTGCTCCGGCTTTTTCTTTTACTGCTTCAAGCACTTTATCATGAGCTTTGGCGATATCTTCATCTGTCAGTGTTTTCTCCGGATCAAAATATTTCAGGGAGAATGCAAGCGATTTTTTGCCAGCCTCCATCCTGTCTCCTTCATATAGATCGAACACTGCGACTTCCTTCAGAAGGCTTCCGCCAGCTTCCTTGATGATGCGCTCCAGCTCTCCTGCTTCTTTTCCAGAATCAATCACAAGGGCGATATCCCTTGTGATTGACGGATAGCGCGGAATGGCTTGATATTGAAGCGGAGCGGTTTCCTCTTCAAGCACATCCTTGAGGGAAAGCTCAAATACATAGGTTTCCTTCAGGTCAAGATCCTTCTCGACTGTTGGATGGACTCCCCCGATAAAACCGATTTTTTTGCCGGAAAGAATAATTTCAGCTGTTCTTCCCGGGTGCATGCCGTCAACTGAGGCACGCTGGTATTCAACTTTTCCTTCAAGGCCAAGGCGGGCAAATAAGCCTTCCACGATTCCTTTTAACACAAAGAAATCGACCGGCTTTTTCTCTCCCTGCCATGGGTGGGAGTGCCAAAGGCCTGTGACTGCCGCTGCAAGATGCTCGCGCTCCTCCGGGAGGCTCTCGCTGCCATTGGACAGGAATACGGAACCTGTCTCATATACGGCAAGGCTGTCATTCTGGCGGGCTGTGTTGTATTTCAATACCTCGAGCAGCTGCGGAACAATGCTTTGGCGAAGGATGCTGCGGTCTTCGCTCATGGGCATCGCCAGCTTGATCGGTTCGCGGCTTTCAAGGGCATATTGACCTGCTTTCTTTTCGCTGGTCAAAGCATAGGTCACTGCCTGGTATAACCCGGCACCTTCAAGATAGCGGCGGACGATGCGGCGTTTCTTTTGATACTCCGTCAGGCTTCCTGGAGTCGATTCCCCGGAAGGCAATGTGACAGGAAGGTTATCATACCCATACAATCTTGCCACTTCTTCAATCAGGTCTTCCTCGATCGTGATATCACCGCGGCGGCTTGGGACTGTTACGGTAATGGAACCATTGTCTGCAGATGCCTCAAACTGAAGGCGGGCGAAGATATCTTCTACCTCTGCCATCGCCAGTTCAGTTCCGAGGACCCTGTTGATCTTTTCCAGGGAAATGGAGATGACTGCAGGCTCGATTGTGAGCGAATCAGCTTCAACTGATCCTTCAAGAACTTCACCTGAAGCATACTTCTCCATCAGTTCAGCTGCTCTTTCTGCAGCAGCACGGACACGGTTAGGGTCTACACCCTTCTCGTAGCGGGTGCTGGCTTCGCTTCTCAGGCCGTGGTCTTTCGACGCTTTGCGGATCGTTCCCGCTGTGAAATACGCAGATTCAAGAAGGACTGTCGTTGTATCTGACTGCACCTCGGAAGTAGCGCCGCCCATTACACCTGCAAGCGCTACAGGCTCACTTCCATTCGTAATGACAAGATGCTCTGCTGAAAGCTTCCTTTCTGCATCATCCAGCGTGACAATGGTTTCACCTTCATTCGCACGGCGTACAAGGATTTCTTTGGAGCCAAGGCGCCCATAGTCAAAAGCATGGAGCGGCTGACCGTATTCAAGCAGGACATAGTTCGTGATATCAACCACATTATTATGCGGCCTAATGCCCTCAGCCATCAGCCTCGTCTGCATCCATAGAGGCGAAGGGCCGACTTTCACGTTTTTGATTACCTTTGCCACATAAAGCGGGTTGTCTTCCTTGGCTTCTACATTCACAGTGATATAGTCTGAAGCTTTTTCAGCTGATTCGGCTGCCTGCGGGGATGGAAGCTTCACTTCTCTTCCCAGAATGGCTGCAACCTCATAAGCTACACCGAGCATGCTCAGGCAATCTGCACGGTTCGGGGTGAGTCCAAGTTCCAGGATATGATCATCCCTGTTGAGCATTTCAAGCGCATCCTCGCCCACTTCCACGTCATTCGGGAAAACAAAGATGCCTTCAGAGAATTCCTTGGCCACAAGCTTGCTCTCGATTCCAAGCTCCTGAAGAGAGCAGATCATGCCGTTGGATTCTTCGCCGCGCAGCTTTGCACGTTTGATTTTGAAGTTGCCCGGCAGGACAGCGCCGACTGTTGCAACGGCAACCTTCTGCCCTTTATCCACATTAGGCGCGCCGCAGATAATCTGCACAGGCGCTTCTCCTCCTGTATCAACCAGGCATTTATTCAGCTTGTCGGCATTCGGGTGCTGCTCGCGTTCCAGCACGTGGCCGACAACTACACCTTTGATGCCTTCGTTCAATGTTTCGATTCCTTCTACTTCTATTCCGCTCTTAGTAATCTTTTCTGCCAATTGTGCTGCGGAGATGCCGGATAAATCTACATACTCCTGCAGCCATTTATATGAAACCAACATAAAGCAGTCCTCCTATTCCTGTACTGAAAATTGTTTCAAGAAACGAATGTCGTTTGTATAAAAATGGCGGATATCATCTATGCCATATTTCAGCATCGCAATCCGCTCTACGCCCATGCCGAATGCAAAGCCGGTATATTTCTTCGGATCATAGCCTGCCATCTCAAGCACATGCGGGTGGACCATGCCTGCACCAAGCACTTCGATCCAGCCGGTGCCTTTGCAGACACTGCAGCCTTTCCCGCCGCAGATCTTGCAGGAAATATCCACTTCAACAGAAGGTTCTGTGAACGGGAAGAAGCTCGGGCGGAGGCGGATTTCCCGTTCCTCGCCAAACATCTTTTTAGCAAAGACCTCAAGCGTGCCTTTTAGATCTGCCATGCTGATCCCTTCGGCCACAACCAATCCTTCTATCTGCATGAACTGATGGGAGTGAGTCGCATCATCGTTATCGCGGCGGTATACCTTGCCTGGACAGATGATTTTGACAGGCCCTTTCCCTTCATTTGCCTCCATTGTGCGCGCCTGCACAGGAGAGGTATGGGTACGGAGAAGCGTTTCTTCCGTAATATAGAATGAATCCTGCATATCCCTGGCAGGATGCCCTTTCGGCAGGTTCAGCGCTTCAAAGTTATAATAGTCGCTTTCGACTTCATAGCCTTCCGCTACTGAATAGCCCATCCCAATGAACAGGTCTTCAATCTCTTCCACGATTTTCGTCAGCGCATGATGAGTCCCGGTTCTGACTGGGCTTCCCGGAAGGGTCACATCGATGGTCTCTTCGGCCAGCTTTTGTTCAACTGCTGCCCTCTCAAGCTTTTCCTGCTTTTCTTCGATGGCTGAAGAAATGCTGTCGCGCACTTCATTTGCCAGCGCCCCCATTTTCGGACGCTCTTCCGCCGATAATTTGCCCATCCCTTTCAGGACTTCAGTAATCGGGCCTTTTTTGCCAAGATAAGATACACGGATATCATTGAGCTCTTTCAGGTTCTCAGCTTTTTCAACTGAAGTTAAAGCTTCCTGCTGCAATTCTTTTAAACGATCTTGCATCTTTTTTCCTCCTTTTTACGTAACAGCGATATTTTTAGGCAAAATAAAAAACCCCTCCCTGTTAAGGGACGAGGTTTTGGCTTCGCGGTACCACCCTTATTAACAGCCGCCTTTCAAAGAAGGTGCTGTTCGCTTCATTCAGATAACGGCTGTGCCGGGGGCATCTTTCGATTTGCAGTGTCTGCAAATGTTCCCGATGCCAGCTCAGGAGGTGAACTTCACTTAAAAAATACTCTAAAATGCTTCCAGTCACGGCATTTTATCCCTGGTGAGCTTTTATAAGCTACTTTTCTCCATCATCGCTTTTTTATGTAATGCAGTTTTGCTGTTTATTATAGTATATTCTTCCCTTTGTTTCAAACTCTTTTCAAGTTTTTGCTGGCCCAATTCAATTCTTCAGATAATACAGTAGGATGCCTGCTGCGACCGCAACATTGAGCGACTCGCTTTTTCCGTATATCGGGATATAAAGATTCTTATCTGTCCGCGCAAGCAGTTCAGGGCTGACCCCGCTGCCTTCATTTCCGACCAGAAGCGCAAAACGGCCGGCCGGATGGGTCTCCTTGTATGGTGATCCATTTTCAAGCGCAGTCCCGTAGACCGGTATTTCCTCTTCCTCAAGCCTGTCCATCCACTCATTGAGACTGCCTCTTATAATCGGAAGATGGAAGTGGCTGCCCTGGGCGGACCGGAGAACCTTAGGATTATAAATATCTGCACTGCCTTTCCCGACTATCACTGCATCAATTCCAGCAGCATCAGCTGTCCTGATCATGGTTCCCAGATTGCCTGGATCCTGGACAGCATCAATCAGCAGGAAGGTGCTTCCCTTTACAGAAGCCGGCGTTTTTTCTTCTTTGCATACCGCGATGACCCCCTGGGGAGTTTCGGTGTCTGAGAGTGATTTGATGATTTCATCGGTTACCATTGTTACCGGCAGCTCGCCGTAATCCCAGCGGACAGGCAGCTCTGCATTTTCACTGATGATCAGCTCGATGGCTTTTTCTCCCTTTAGGGCTTCTTCCGCCAGGTGATATCCTTCAGCAAGGAATATGCCCGTTTTATCGCGCTCTTTCTTGGCCAGCAGCTTCCTCCATTGTTTGATCTGCGGATTATTGGCAGATTGAATATGCTTCAACACGGTCTCTCCTTTATCTTTCAGCTTTCAATTTTCTTATTATAGCTTACCCTCTGTACATAATAAATCCAAAAATAGAAAACATATTAAAGAATTGAATATGAAAGGGGTGCGTGCAGATGAATCTGAACTTGCGCAATGCCATTATCCACAATGTTTCCGGCAACTCTCAGGACGAGCTGAAGGAGACCATAGTCGACGCAATCCAGAACGGCGAAGAAAAAATGCTGCCTGGCCTTGGCGTCCTCTTCGAAGTCATCTGGCAGAACTCATCAGAAGAAGACAAAAAAGAAATGCTCCAGACCTTGGAGAGCAGTTTGAAATAGGAGCTGCAGGGATGGTGACAGGCACCTATACCAATTTCGAAAGTGGTATAGGTGCCTGTCACCCGCTGAAAACCAAAAAACGAACAGCCCCGCAAAGAGGGGCTGTTCGTTTTTTCAATCGAAAGTAATCCTGTCAACAGTTTCCTTATCCAAACGTTTAATCACTTCAACGATGAGCTTAACTGCATTTTCATAGTCGTCGCGATGAAGCATGGCTGCGTGTGAATGGATATACCGTGTGGCAATCGTGATGGCCAGGGACGGCACCCCATTATGTGACAGATGGATGGCGCCTGAGTCTGCACCTCCGCCGGCAATGCTGTCGAACTGATATGGGATATTCATTTCGTCCGCTGTATCTGTGACAAGGTCGCGCAAGCCTTTGTGGGAAACAAGGGATGCATCATAAAGGATGATCTGCGGTCCTTTGCCCATCTTGCTCAATGCTTCCTTCTCAGAAATCCCCGGTGTATCCCCTGCGATTCCTACATCCACGCCAAATCCGATATCCGGTTCAATGAGGTTGGCAGCTGTCTTTGCTCCTCTCAGCCCTACTTCTTCCTGCACAGTACCGACACCGTATACCACGTTTGGATGCTCGGCATCTTTAAGCTGCTTCAGAACATCGATGGCGATGGCGCAGCCAATGCGGTTGTCCCATGCTTTGGCAAGCAGCATTTTTTCGTTATTCATCACAGTAAATTCAAAATAAGGGACTGCCATATCACCTGGCTTGACTCCCCATTCCATCGCTTCTTCGCGGCTGGAAGCACCGATATCAATGAACATATCCTTGATGTCGACCGGCTTTTTGCGGGCTTCAGGAGGAAGGATATGCGGCGGCTTGGATCCGATGATGCCTGTAACGTCCCCTTTGCTAGTTACAATGGTGACACGCTGGGCAAGCATAACCTGTGACCACCAGCCACCGACCGTCTGGAAGCGGAGGAAGCCTTTGTCATCAATGCTTGTGATCATGAATCCTACTTCGTCCAGGTGTCCGGCAACCATGATTTTCGGTCCGCCCTCTTTTCCTGTTTTCTTGGCCACAAGGCTGCCAAGGCCGTCAGTTGTCACTTCGTCTGCAAATTCTGTTATGTATTTCTTCATGACTTCGCGAACTTCGCGCTCATTGCCCGGAATGCCTTTTGCATCAGTCAATTCTTTCAGCATCGTCAGCGTTTCATCTAATTTTGCCATTTGTTTCGACTCCCTTAATATTTATTTTCTTCTCCATTATACCTTACTGTCCCATGGTGTAAAAAGAAAAATCCGAATCTTGCGGATTCCTCCCGATCGGACAAAATTAATCTGTTAGTATCCTTGCCGCTGCCTTTCATAATTCACTTCATTCTTCTCCACATAAGCCCTTTCAATTTGTTCTTCAGAAAAGCCAAGCATTTCTGCCAGACTTATATAAGCGCCCAAAAGCACATTAAAATCCTCAAGGGTCCTGGAAGCTTTGAATGTATCTATTAAATGATAGAGATTCAGAAACTGATGGGACAATGATTCGCCTTTTTCCTGCGGCTCAATGGCGGCACTTTCCCCAAATCCGCATTCAATTCCGAGTGACAGGATGAAATGGACGCCGTCGACGAATTCCTCAAGAATGACTGCAGGCTCAGAAGCCGGCTTCTGGCTCCAGAATTTAAAGCACCTCGTTTCATTGGCCAGCTCACCCAGTTCTACCAAAAGGGCAAGGATTTTTCTGTCAAAAAGATTTTCTTCTGTTAATTGGTGCTCTGTCTCAATATGA
Organism: Bacillus sp. AG4(2022); assembly: GCF_031844465.1. NCBI lineage: Bacteria > Bacillati > Bacillota > Bacilli > Caryophanales > Bacillaceae > Bacillus > Bacillus sp. AG4(2022). The sequence continues at coordinate 203,270 of NZ_JAUZVH010000005.1, read as the reverse complement.
AGGTCAAGCGCTCTCTGCATATCAAAAAGCCTGTTAATATTCATAGCAATCAAACTTCTCCTTTCAAACCGGCCCCCTGGATTGGCAGCTGACGGTGATGGGCCATGGCAAAAAAATCATCCGTCAGAAAAAATTATAACAAATTAAAAAAAGAACGAAACTTTTTTGAGATATATCCGTAAGTAAAGATAAAACTGTGACCAGTGGAGGTATTTTATGATGTGGGCGATACGCTTGCTTTTGTTTGCACTCATTTTATTTCTCATCTACACATGCGTTAAATATATAATCAATCCAAAGCGGAAGCTCGAGCTTGCCCATGAACAAAAGCGCTATTATTTCCTGGATGACCAGAATAATGTCCGCAAAAATTTCCTGATTACGTACAAGGGCGTCCTGCTTGAGGGGGAGAAATATTTAGGGACCACTGACAATGCTTTTGAGGTTGTTTCCATTTTTATTTGGCCTCATAATCCGTCCTCTCTCAAAGGGATGGTAAGGGAAGACTTTCAATTCATTGAAAGAAAAATTTCGGAGCAATATCCCAATGCAAAGCTTGACTGGAAGAGCCCCATCAAGGAATTCATGAGCAAAGGCACAGACTCTATTTAAGGGAGTTTGAAAGCTGAACTTTAGAAAAAGGAAAAGGCGCCAATCATCCGGCTGGCGCCTTTTTATCATGCAAAAAATTGACTTATACCCAGCGGCCGGAGCGATGTTCTTCTTATGCTGTTTCCTTGAAAAAATCCCGCCATTGAATAACGCTCATCTTCTCTCTTAGTATATACACTAAAACTCCAAGTACCAGCAGAATTGCCAATGCGGCCGGAAGCGAAAACCGGCTGATGAACCCGCCAAACATGGTATAGCATACCGCCATAGGCAGATTGGTCAGCCAGCTTCCCTTCACAAACTCCCCAAACCGTTTATACCGCTCAAGCAGACAAAAGGTGAGCAGATGATAATGAACGAAAGGGATCAGCCGGAGAACAGCCACCTGGCCTGCAGTAAGATTCCTGTATTCGCCGAACCAGCGTTTCTTCAAAGAAGTCAGCTTACTGCGGGCAGCGGGCATTTTTTCCAGCAGCCAATAAAAGAGCATATTCCCAAGGAGAAGCCCTGCAGCAGAATAGGCGGTGCCCGGAACCATTCCGAATGCCGCCCCTCCCGCTATGCAAACAGCAGCCGCAGGCACGAAAAGAAACAGCCTTATTGTATGAAGCAGAATGAATAAGACCGGAGACAGCCAGCCGCCCGTATGGACGGCGGCCAATATGAGAGACAGCATTTCATTCATGGTTGCCACCTTCTTTGCTGTTAAATCTTGATGTTACTTTAACATATAGCAAATGAAGGCAGCTTATGACCAAACGGCAAGCAAATATATACAGACTGCCGCTTCAATTATGCTCAGCGCCGGCAGCCCGTATTTAAAAGCATCATGCTTTGTTTTATGCCTGAATTTATTCATGCCGGCGTACATTCCCGGAGCCCCGAAAACAAAAGCTATGGTCCAAAGTGTTCTTTCGCTTATCCGATATTGATTTTTCTGTGCTTTTTGTTTATCTGCCCTCATAATAAAATAGCCTGCTGCATTGATCAGCAGCAAATACAAAGCAGCCCATTGCATTAACAGCCAGCCCCTTTATGTATAGTCATATTATTGAAAAAAGCCATCCTCATAGCGAGAATGGCTTTCTAAAGGCCTCAGCCTTATTACTTGCTCAGGTTCTGCTTTGCAACAGAAGCTAATTCTGCAAATGCTTTTTCGTCAGCAACTGCAAGTTCAGCAAGCATTTTGCGGTTCACTTCGATGCCTGCAACCTTAAGGCCATGCATCAAACGGCTGTAAGAAAGACCGTTCATGCGGGCAGCCGCATTGATACGAGTGATCCATAGTTTACGGAAGTCGCGCTTTTTCTGGCGACGGTCACGGTATGCATACATTAATGATTTCATAACCTGCTGGTTAGCAACTTTATATAATGTATGTTTTGAACCGAAATAACCTTTGGCTAATTTAAGAACTTTTTTACGACGTTTGCGAGTAACTGTACCGCCTTTTACACGTGGCATATCTTTTCCCTCCTATATTCGGAAATTACTTAATGTTGTCTAGCATATGGCGAATGCGTCTGAAATCGCCTTTGGAAACAATCGCAGCTTTACGAAGCTTACGCTTTTGTTTAGTTGATTTGTTAGCAAATAAGTGGCTAGTGTAAGCGTGAGAACGTTTCAGTTTGCCTGAACCAGTCTTCTTGAAGCGCTTAGCTGTACCGCGGTGAGTTTTCATTTTTGGCATGTGGAATTCCCCCTCTTTACTTGTCGATTTTAGGTGCTAAGACCATGAACATGCTGCGTCCGTCCATTTTCGGATGTGATTCCACAGCTGCAACTTCCTTGCAGGCTTCCGCAAAACGGACTAAAACACGCTGACCAATTTCCTTATGTGTAATCGCACGACCTTTGAATCGGATCGAAGCTTTTACTTTATCGCCCTTTTCCAGGAACTTAATTGCATTTCGCAGCTTTGTATTAAAGTCATGCTCATCAATAGTCGGACTTAAGCGAACTTCTTTGATATTGATAATCTTTTGGTTTTTGCGAGCTTCTTTTTCCTTCTTCTGCTGCTCAAACTTAAACTTTCCATAGTCCATGATACGGGCTACAGGAGGTTTAGCATTTGGCGCAACAAGAACAACGTCAAGATTTACGCGTGTAGCAATTTCCAGCGCTTCATTCTTGGACTTGATTCCCAATTGCTCGCCATTTTGGTCAATTAGACGAACTTCACGGGCGCGGATGCCCTCGTTTAACAACATATCTTGTTTGCTAATAGTTAGCCACCTCCAAGGTTTTGTGCGAATACAACGTCTGAGTCAAGAGCAGCCGCAAGCTGCAGAACCTGCACCGAATCCCACGCTGCATCCAGCATGACACTGACAATATTACATCATAAAGCTTTATAGACATATAAAAAAGTGCGGATGAAATCACCCACACTTACGAAACGACAAGTTAAAAGCTGTTTCAGTAAAACCTGCCAACTGCTCTTTGCGTCAGCCAGGTGAGAAGCGGGTGCTTCTTCTTTTCCTCAAAGCCGTATTCAATTTACCTAAGTAACTATATCACAAATGATAATTTCGTGTCAAACGAATAGATGTTTTTATCACAACGATTTGAATTCTATCAAAGAAATTGATTTCTTGCAATAGTTTTCGCGGATTTTTTTTCTTAATCATTATAATGATTGGCTGTGTTATACAGAGTTTTACGCAAATGAGTCCAAAATCAACCATTAATAACAAAGTTTAACTAATAAAAAGAGAGGCCGCAGCCTCCCTGTAAAAATTGTTATCTCACTGTATCTTCCTTCAGTGCATCCTTGAATACATCAAATGACATGGTCTCAGACTTCTGCTCGCCGTATTTGCGGACATTTACCGCATTATCTGAAACTTCTTTGTCCCCAAGAACAAGCATATACGGGATTTTCTGCATCTGTGCTTCGCGGATTTTGTAGCCGATTTTCTCATTGCGGGCATCCAATTCCACCCTGTAGCCTTGAGCCTGGAGCTCTTCCTGAACCTTTTTCGCGTAGTCGAAATGGGCGTCAGGGGAAACCGGGATCACTTGTACCTGTACTGGTGCCAGCCATGTCGGGAACGCCCCCTTATATTCTTCGATAAGGAAAGCTACAAAGCGTTCCATCGTGGAGACGACACCCCGGTGGATGACGACAGGGCGATGCTGCTTCCCGTCTTCGCCGACATAAGAGAGATCAAAGCGCTCAGGCAGAAGGAAATCAAGCTGGGCAGTGGAAAGGGTCTCTTCTTTGCCAAGCGCTGTTTTTACCATCACGTCCAGCTTAGGGCCGTAGAATGCTGCCTCGCCTTCTGCTTCATAGTAGTCAAGGCCAAGCTCGTCCATCGCTTCCTTCAGCATGGATTGTGCTTTTTCCCACATCTCATCGTCATTGAAGTACTTCTCAGTATCCTGAGGATCGCGGTAAGAGAGGCGGAATGAATAATCTTCAATATTGAAGTCTTTATATACCTCGAGAATCAGGTGAACAACGCGCTTGAACTCTTCCTTGATCTGATCCGGGCGCACAAAAATATGAGCATCATTCAAAGTCATTCCGCGCACACGCTGCAGTCCGGACAGCGCACCAGACATTTCATAGCGGTGCATGGTGCCAAGCTCGGCAATCCTGATCGGCAGCTCACGGTAGCTGTGAATGCTGTTTTTATAAATCATCATATGGTGCGGGCAGTTCATCGGGCGGAGGACAAGCTCCTCATTATCCATTTCCATGACAGGGAACATATCTTCCTGGTAGTGGTCCCAGTGGCCGGATGTTTTATATAGCTCAACATTTGCCATAACTGGCGTATATACATGCTCATAGCCGAGCCGCTGTTCCTTATCAACGATATAGCGCTCAACGATGCGGCGGATGGTTGCACCCTTCGGCAGCCACATTGGCAGCCCCTGACCGACCTTCTGGGAAGTCATGAACAGATCAAGCTCTTTGCCGATCTTCCTGTGGTCGCGCTCTTTCGCTTCCTCGAGCAGGCGCAGATGCTCAGCCAGATCTTCTTTCTTAAAGAATGCTGTACCGTAAATGCGCTGCAGCATCTTATTGTCGCTGTCTCCGCGCCAGTATGCGCCGGCAATGCTGAGAAGCTTGAATTCCTTGATCTTGCCTGTGGAAGGCACATGGACACCGCGGCAAAGGTCTGTGAAATCACCCTGCTCATAAAGAGTGACAGTTTCCCCCTCCGGAATCGCTTCAATCAGTTCAAGCTTGTACTCATCGCCGATTTCCTTGAAGAACTCGACCGCTTCTTCACGGCTAACTGCTTTGCGGTGCACATCAATGTTTTCATTGACGATTTTGGCCATTTCTTTTTCAATCAGCGGCAGGTCTTCCGGAGTCAGTGATTCTTCAAGATCCACATCATAATAGAATCCGCCTTCAATGACAGGGCCAACACCGAATTTGGCGCCCTTGTGCAGGCGTTTGATGGCCTGTGCCATTAAGTGGGCTGTACTGTGGCGAAGAACCTCGAGCGCTTCATCACTGCCCTGTGTGACAATTTCAATGGAACCATCTTCTTCAATCGGCCTGCGAAGATCGTACATTATGCCGTTCAGCTTTCCGGCCAGTGCTTTTTTCTTCAATCCCGGGCTGATGGATGCAGCCACATCCTCTGTAGATGTTCCTTTCGAAAATTCCTTTACAGCTCCATCCGGAAAAGTCAATTTAATTAATTCTGACATGAAAATTCCTCCTTATGTGCTTAAAAAACAAAAAACCCGTCCCTAAAGAAGGGACGAGTTGTATTTAACACGTGGTTCCACCCAAATTCCCAGACGCAAAAAAACACGCAGTCCGGCTTAGTGAGGGATATAACGGTCCCATGCCCGCCAGCCGATACTTTGGCCAATGATAACAGCAAATCTTTTCGCCGTCTGCTGCACCCGGCTATTGTTACGGGCGCAAAATCATCGTCCTTTTCCTGGCTGTTGTTCGGAGGCGGTAAGCATTTCATCCGTGCTGGGAAGTTTTCAGCCTTGGCTTCCCTCTCTTTGAACCGTAATGAATACCCTTGTCCTCGTCGCTACATTTGTGGTGTTTGAATTATTATGTACGTTATTATAGTAGTTTATCTTGGAAAAATCAAGGGATTTCAGATTTTCTCCCTTCCTGCTGCAGAGAGGATTTTCTTCAGTTCTATAAAGGCCTCAAGAGGCTGGATGATCACTCTTTCCTCAAAAATATTGCGGACGGTCCTGGCGAGCGGACAGTCTGGTTCATTAGAATAAAGATAAATGGCTGACGGTGCCATTGAAAGGAGCGGGGCGATCGTAACGGAGTCGACGTATACTGGATGGTTAAAAAGCAGCCGGCGGTCAACCATCTTCAAGAGCTCAGCCCGCTTGATTTCAATAAGTCCTCCATCATAAAAAGCAGTCTCCTCCCCCATCACCAGATGGACAGCACTGCGCTTAGGGGCCCTGCCCTTCAGGAAGTCCCTCAGCATGTGGATGAACATTTGGTATTCCTGCTCCATTTTATATTCATCTATGGAAAGTGCTGCATATCGTTCAAGCTGGTCCATCATCGGGCGGAGACGGAATTTTACAAAAGAGTCGAACGAAAACGAAGAGATGTCCCCTGTCATTAATTCTTCAATTGCGAGGCTAAGGCTTTCCTCCGGTCCAGGACCGTCCAGAAAAGCAGACAAATCATCCCTGTTTCCCTCCAGGATAGAATGGATGATATCCAATATCTGCTGCTGCTCTTCCTCGTCTTCATAAAAATACTGCTCCGAAAGAATCCTGCGGAACCAGTCATCCTGCTTCGTTTCTATAATAAAATGTGTCATCGCCCTTTTTACCAGGTCTGCCGTCTCCTGCAATCCGCCCGTTTTAATCTGAACAGCATACCCGTCTTTAAGCTGAAGTGATGATATATTAGAGGATGACAGTCCAAGCTCCAGGAGACCCTGCAGTTTCCTCGCATCCTGCTGATTCTGGAAAATGATTTCAATCAATCATATCCCCCCTTGTTTTTTAAACAATATTCGAAGCTGCAGCAAGCGCCGGGAGATATCCTCTCCTTACCTATACGGCTTCCTTCGTTAATATCCCTGATTCCATGTATATGGGAAACTTGTACAATTTAGAAGCAGATGCGGAGCATAACAGGGATAAAAAAGGGGACATATTGAAGGAATGGAATTTGGAGAAAAAATAAAAACTGCCTTTCCCAAGGCAGTTTTCAGATTCATTCCTTATACACGGCGGTTCGGACCGTCAACCAGGACAGGCTCAGACAGGTAGCGGATGCGCTCCATGATCCGGCGCGCTTTCATTTTTTCTTCTTCACCGCGCTGGCTGTAGGTCAGATGATGCTCCAGCCCCTGCATATCAAAATTGGACGTAAAGAAGGTTGGCAGGTTCTCCAGCATCCTGAACTGCAGGATCGGTCCTAATACCTCATCCCTTGTCCAGCTGGACATCGTTTCGGCGCCAATATCATCGAGCATCAGGATCGGCTCGCGCTTGATGGCCTCAAGCTTTTCATTTAAGGTCGAATCTCCGATGCTGCTTTTCATTTCCCTTAAAAGCTCCGGGACATAGACGATCATGGACGAAATCTTCTTCTTGGCAAGCTCATTGGCAATTGCACCAAGCAGAAATGATTTGCCGACTCCGAACTTCCCATAGAAATACAGCCCCTTCTGCCTTGTCCCGGGCTGGTAATTTTCGACGAAGCTTTCCGCTTTATCCACCGCATCCAGTCTTGTATCCAGGTAAACATCAGCGAAGGAGGCGTTGACAATCTCTTTTGGGATATACAGGCTCCGGATCAGCTTCTCATTTTTCTTCCGTTCATCATGAATCACCTTGCGCGGGCAGCGGTTGTATTGGACATCAATGATCCCCCGCCTGATGACCAGTTCAGGATGATATCCCTGCATCATATTCTTGCATTCCCCAAGGCTTGGGCACTCTCTGCATTCCTTGCTCTGCTGGGCATACTCCGAAAGCTTGATCATGCTCCTTTCTGCCATTTCAGCTGTAATTTCTGCGCGGTGCTCCTGCAAAAAAGCTTTTACATCAGGATGGGAGAAAACTTCCTTCTTTTGCTGCTCGTACCTCTTTTGAAAGCTTTCATTACCTGCAAGTTTTTTCAATGTCTCATTGATTCTTTCCATGCTGCCACCTCCTTATTTCCGATACTTTTTAAGCCTTTCCTCTAAGGCCCGCCTTTTTGCCTCATATTCTGAGTCATTGGCGGCAGCTGCTTTTTGCGGCTGCTCTTCCTGCTGCTCATCAAACCAGTCAGGCAATGCTTCTTTTCTGATCGGCTTTTTCGCTGAAGCAGGCTTCGCCTTTTTGCCTTCTGCCCACTCCAGATACTGGCGGTGTTCATTCTTGGCCAGCATCATAGCTTCTTTAACCGTTTTAATCTGTTTTCTTGCCCAATGCCCGGCAATCTTCTCTACATATGCTTTCGTCAGCTTCATATCTGTTTTTAGCATAACATACTGAATGAGAACATTAGCAACGCCTGGATGCAGTTTCTGCTGAAACATAACGTCCTCAATAATTTGCAGATCACCTTTAGAGGGATCTGCCCCGCCGGAAATATCCTTTAACAGCTGGCGCGGGGAAGTGATCTCCATATATCTGATCAATTCTTCTTCCTGTGTTTTCGGCTCAGCGGCTTGAACCTGATGGATGCCTGGCTGGATCCGGTCTATCAGGGAAGGCAGCTGGTCCTGATGCTCAAATTGATACCAGTCACGTGCCGATTTCCGCAGTTCTTCAATATTGATATTATTATCTTCCGTCATTGCACTGATCAGGATGTTTTTCATCTGCAGGGCATCAATCCCATAAAGGAAGGACAGGTTGCTGATGGCTTCCCGGACCTTCGGGGTCAGGGCCGACTTGGGGAGAAGAGATTCATTCAACCCCGCTGCCAGCAGCTCAAAATCAAAGGATGAACCTCCGATTTTTATCTCTTCAGGGCTTGTTCTCCCTATGAAGGTAAATCCCTCTTCAAGAGACAGATCCCTTCCTGTATCCTGGTCAGGGGAGAAAGCTGCAGGATGGCCTGACTCATATACATCCTGAAAGGCTTTAGTCACTTCATCATAACCCTGCATCACGCCGGAATCATGGTCACAGAAAAAGCGCTTGAGCCTCAGAAACTGATTTTTGCCGATTTTGCGGTATAGATAAATGTTAAGCATCCCATCCAGGAAAAACTGCTCCGGACTCAGCGGCGGCTGCAGTTCGTATATAAAAGAGCGGCTGCCCTCCTCATTTTTCACAAAAGCCTTCAAAAGACCAATTCCTTCAAGCTTCAGTCTTGCTTCATAAATTTCCTTTAAGTTCATCCCCATGAAATTCATCAAGCTGTGATGGCTGTTTGATTGAGACCAAAGCCTGTTTTCCTCCAGTTCAGCCCATAACGTCATATATAGACTGAGGCAGGCTGCCCCGATTAAGGGCTGATACAACAAAGTCAGAACTTTTCTGTCATAATCATGCAAAAGACCGCTCGCGGCCACTGCATAGCGGTCAATCGGAAGCATTTCTTGCCAATGCTGGGCCATAGCTGCCAACCTTTCTACGATCTTCAGGAAACCAGCCAAAAAAGAGCCAAAGACAGTCTTTAGCTCGGCTCTGGCTGGAGGCACCTCAATGCATCACTTCCAAAAGATCATTGTTCTTTTTTGATTAATTCTTTCAACTCATCGATAAATACATTGATATCCTTGAATTGCCGGTAAACAGAGGCAAATCTGACATAAGCAACCTCATCGATTTTGGCCAGTCTGTCCATGACCATTTCACCGATAAATTCGCTTTTTATTTCAGAAACCCCCTGGCTGCGAAGCTCCTTCTCCACTTCAGATGTCACTTCTTCAAGCTCCTTAAGGGCAACAGGACGTTTTTCGCAGGCCTTGATCAGGCCCCTCAGCATCTTATCGCGGCTGAACTCCTCGCGTGTGCCTTCCTTCTTTACGACAATGAGCGGAATTTCCTCCACCTTCTCGAATGTGGTGAAGCGATAGCCGCATTTCTCGCACTCCCGCCTTCTGCGAATGGAACGGCCGTCATCGACCGGACGGGAATCAAGGACGCGTGTATTGTTATTCTGGCATGAAGGGCATTTCATACAATCAGCTCCGTATCCTCATTCATGTACTTGCTGGCCGTTTCTCTGCACGAAGGCCATTCTGTTTCTATCATATAAAAAACACATCAGCTGTACAAGCTTCCGCTATTCAGCATTCCTGCCGGAACCAAGATATGTAAGTTCTTTATCCAGTCTGCTGTAGAAACCTGTGATTTCCTTTTTCAGGGAAGGTAATGCTCCCGCAGGAGAAAATTGCTCAGTCGATATATTTACATCAATGGCAGACTCCATTCCTCTTACAGACACAATGGTGATAATGGCAAAGTACTTTTTGCCGCGGGTAATTTCCGCAGCCATTTCTCCATGCTCTTTGGCAGAGCTGATCATTTTCACGCTGGGGTCCTTCCGCAGAACGTTTTCCGCGGTTTCAAAAGCCTTATTAAAGCTGGCCTTATAGTATCTTGTGCGCAGATTCTCATCCCGATGGCTTTCGCTTGTTTCACACTGTTTTTGAAAGCGGCCGAAAACTGTCCGAAAAATTGACATTCATTCATCCTCCGAGTTATCACTTTTCTCTATTTTAACACAAGAAAAGCGCCAGCGCCTTGTCAAAAACGGGACGCTGCGTCCTGCGGCAGCGTCTTGTGATCTTGAGGGGCAGGAGCTGGGGCTGTACAGCTGCCATAGCTGAAAAAAGTATCTAATCTTTATAGAAGATCATGCTGCCTGCCCTTTCTTCCGGCCAATATAAAAAGAGGTGTATGGATACACCCCTTTGATTTGTCAGTTTATCAGTTTGTCATTTTTATAGTGCGTTTGCTTGAGCTTGCTTAACTTGAACAGGACCCATGCCGCGAGGAATTTCGATATTCTCACGCGTTTGAGCGCCTAACTCTTCCGCAATATAGTCTGCAGCAATGTTAGGATCAAGATCTCCGCATGTGTATACATCAATGCTTGCATAGCCATGCTCCGGGAAGCTGTGGATAGTTAAATGAGACTCGGAAATGATTACCACTCCGCTTACACCCTGCGGCGCAAACTTGTGGAATGCGACTTCGCGGATTTCTGCACCAGACTTTAATGCAGCCCCTACAAATGTCTGCTCAATAAATTCCATATCATTCAACTTTTCAAAATCGCAGCCCCATAGCTCTGAAATAACATGACGGCCCATTGTTTCCATATTCAAATTTCCCCCTTTTTAAAAATACAAACGAATTAATGAGCTTCTTCATTTTTACTGGCCAACAACTACCACGGGGGAAAGTTAGTCCAGAGAGGTCCTAACCCTTTAAGTAGCCATCACTGCCAAAATTCAAGAAGTTCACGAGGAATAGTATACTTTGTTTATATTTTTTTTGCAACAGGAGTTTTTGATTTTTTTAGATGGCTATTTTCCTCATCATTAGATGGTCAACCATTGAAATAAATCAGGACAAAACTGGTTTACTTAAAGGACTATCCTCTAATAATGGAGTGTTGATTTCCGTTCCAGGCACTTCGCTTTCCGCGGGGCGGCGCTGAGCCTCCTCAGAGCAAGCTCTTGCGGGGTCTCAGCTTTGCCGCTGCAATCCCGCAGGAGTCTTCGTGCCTTCCACTGCAATCAACTGGTTTTAGAATTTTAAAAGGCAAAATCATAATACAAAAAAATAAAAAATAAAAACAGGGTACGGAAGAATTCTTCCGTACCCCTTATGTCTAAATTCAGCGTGCTTTAATAAACAAGCATTGGCTTACAATTTTCCGGTGTGTCAGCCTGCTTTTACTTCTGTGAGTTTAGCCATTTTTCCTGCGACAAAGTTGACGAGGTCGACGACTCGGCAGGAGTAGCCCCATTCGTTGTCATACCAGGCGAGCACTTTTACTTTGTTGGGGCCGATGACCATGGTTGAGAGGCCGTCTATGATGGCAGAGTGTTCATTGGTATTAAAGTCGACAGATACGAGCGGCTCTTCTGTAATATCCAGGACGCCCCTCATGCTTCCTCTGGCTGCAGCTTCAAAGGCATCGTTGATTTCCTCGGCAGTCACTTCTTTATTCAGGTCCACCACAAGGTCAACCAGCGATACATTTGGCGTCGGGACACGGAGGGCCATTCCGTGAAGCTTGCCCTTCAGCTGGGGCAGCACTAGGGAAAGGGCTTTGGCGGCGCCTGTCGATGTCGGAATGATCGATTGTCCGCATGCCCGTGCACGGCGCAGGTCCTTATGCGGATTGTCGATATTTTTCTGATCGTTTGTGTAAGCATGGACAGTCGTCATCAGTCCATTTTCGATCCCGAATTTTTCATCAAGCACCTTTGCGACGGGGGCAAGGCAATTTGTTGTGCATGATGCGTTAGAAATGATGTCATGCTCATAAATATTTAATGCGCTTTCATTTACTCCCATCACAATGGTGACATCCTCATTTTTACCCGGAGCAGTCAGTATAACCTTTTTAGCTCCTGCCTCTAAATGGAGCGCTGCTTTTTCGCGGGAATTGAATTTGCCTGTTGCTTCTATAACAATATCAATCTCCAGGTCCCTCCATGGGAGTTCAAGGGGATCTCTGCTTGCCAGCAGCCTGATGCGCTTCCCATTTACGACAATTGCATTATTTTCAGGAATCACTTCGCCTTCAAACATCCCGTGATTCGTATCATATTTAATTAAATGAGCCAGAGTTTCAGCAGGATAGCTGGCGTTGATTGCTGCAATTTCAAGGTTTTCCTCCATAATTGCCTTTCTGAACACCATTCTTCCGATCCTTCCAAAACCATTAATCGCTATTCTCGCCATCATTATACGGCCCCTTCCGAATAAGTGTTATACTTATGTTGTTTACCTTTGCTATTAGTATAACATATATAAAACCTTTTGTGCTCCTGATTGTGCACATTTTCAAAAAGTCTAATTATTCAGAATAACATTTTTTAGACCTCAGTTCAATATAGTCAGCTTTAAGCCTTTTATGAACGGAAATAACAAAGCACATACTATAAATGTTTTGTTTTTTAAACATAAAAAAGAGGAAGGCATCAGCTCTTCCCCTTTTCCTCCGGCAGCCATAGATCAAGGAGCCCGGATAACTGCTCCTTCGTCTCCTCAATGGTGCCATTATTATTAATAACCGCATCTGCCAGCCTGACTTTTTCAGTAAGAGGCATTTGAGAATTGATGCGGGCCTCCGCTTCTTTTTCACTTAATAAATTACGGTTCATCAGGCGCCTCAGCTGAGTTTCCCCATCTGTATAAACAAGCAATGTCTTATCTGCCAAATGTTCCAGCTTGCTTTCGAACAGCAGCGGTATATCCAGCACTACTAGCTGCTCCCCTTTTTGGATGGCCTGCTCTTTTTTTTCCAGCATTCTCTTGCGGACTGCAGGATGGACAATCGCATTAAGAGCCAGCCGTTCCTCTTCATTATGAAAAATGATGGCCCCGAGCTTTGCCCGGTCAATTTCTCCATCAGGCTGCAGAATCCCGGTTCCAAAGCGGCTGACAATACCGTTATATGCTTCTTCTCCCTTTTCCACTGCAAGCCGTGCTTCCAAATCTGCATCAATGACCGTAACCCCTTTTTCTATCAGCATGGAGGATACGGTGCTTTTCCCGCTGGCGATGCCTCCAGTCAATCCTATTACTAACGGCATATTCTGTCCTTTCCGGACTCGTTATATTTTCCAGATTCCGATGACAATCAGCAAAAGCCCAGGAATAAAAGAAAAGCGCTGCACCCAGCTGCTGTGGCTGAAAATGGTGCCGATTTTCATTCCGGCAAAAACAAATAGCGAGCTCATCGCAGCCACCGCAGCGGCCAGATAGCCGGGAGAATATCCCAGCATGGCGGCTCCTATCCCTGCTCCAAACGCATCCAAAGATAAAGCAAGGCCCAGCATAAATGCTTCAATCCCTGTAATCGTGCCTGATTTATCAAAATCGGCAGCCATGGGCTTTTGCAGGATGTTTATAACAAGGCCTAATGATTTAATTTCAAAATTGACAATCGTTTTCTCATGGGGAAGAACATCTTTTGATTTTTCCGGACGGAAAAACTGGTACAAGACCCAGGCTCCAAGGAGAATCAAAAGAATTCCGCCAAGACTCTCGGCAGCTTGAGGTGACAGAAAACTCTCGATCACATGGCCGATGGTCATTGCTGTTATTAGCGTTATAGCCGAACAGCAGGCAATGATTAAAATCGACTTTAAGGGTATGCTCATTTTCCTTAACCCATATGTCAAGCCAACACTGAAACTGTCAAGACTGACAGCAAATGCAAGCATAAGAAGTGAGAGTGTGTGTACCATGGATCATGCTCCTTCCTCCTGTAAATCGCTAGGATAGTATATGGAAGAAGCCAATCCAATGTTATTAGAAAAGCGGAAGCGGCTTGCCCAGAGCCGACAAGCATAAGACGCTTTGGATTGAAGGCATTCTTTGCCTTCGGTTCCAAAGTGGTGGCTTATGACTCGAGCACCTAGGAGCAGCAGCTGAATCGAAATGCGGAAGCTGCTTGCCCAGGGACGACAAGCATAAGACAGACTGGATGAAAGGTTCGCTCTTTAACCTTTTAGCCAGGCTGACTTATGTCTCGAGTCCCTAGCCGCTGCAGCTGGACAATCGAAATGAGGAAGCTGCTTGTTCAGCCCCGCTAAAGACTCCCCTATTTCACCTGGCACACAGGGCAGAAGACTGTGCCCCGCCCGCCGACGATGATTCTTTCGAGTGTGCTGCCGCATGTTTTGCATGCCTCTCCTTTTCGCCCGTAGACGAAAAGCTCGAGCTGGAACATGCCGATCTGGCCCTGTGAATTCACATAAGACCTGATGGTGCTGCCCCCCTTCTCAACTGCTTCAGAAAGTGTGGCGACAATCTCCTTATGCAGCCTGCCGATTTCATCATCAGAAAGAGAACTGGCCAGCCTTTCAGGGTGGATGCCTGCTCTGAACAGCGCCTCATCCACGTAGATATTCCCAAGTCCGACGACTGCTTTCTGATCTAAAAGGGCAGTTTTGACCGCTCGATTGGTGCCTGCCAGCCGCTGCTGCAGAAACTGGGGAGTAAATTCTTCCGAAAACGGCTCAGGCCCCAGCTGGGAAAGGGGCAGACTCGCAAACTCCTCTCCCTTGGCAAACAGGTGCATTGTCCCGAACTTCCTTACATCCCTGTAGCGGAGTTCAGAACCGTCTGTGAAATGGAAGATAACATGGGTATGCTTATCCTTGTCCTCTTCTTTTGAATAAAGAGCATACTTGCCTTCCATGCGGAGATGGGAAACCAAAGCATAATCGTCTGTATAAATGATCAAGAACTTTCCGCGCCTTCCGACATTCAGGATAGTCTGTCCGGCAAGCGCATCGGCAAACTGCTCAGCTTCACCAGGCTGCTTGATCATCTTCGGCCAATGGATGGACACTTGCCCGATTTCTTTGCCGCTGACAAGCTCTTTCAATGTTTTCCTGACTGTTTCTACTTCAGGCAATTCAGGCATGATTCATTCTCCTTTCTTCTTTCTTCAGCCCGGGCTGTCGGGAAGGAAGAAAGCGCCCGGCTGTACCCAAGCGCTCGCTTCTTCCTTCTACCTATTTTGCATCAAACCATGTCGGCCCGTATGAGAAGTCGACCTTTAGCGGGACATCCAGATCTACTGTATTTTCCATCACGTCGGGCACAATTCTCTTTAGTATCTCAATTTCTTCCTCAGGCGCCTCAAAGATCAATTCATCGTGCACCGATAAAAGAAGGCGGGACTGCAGCCCTTCTTCCCGAAGCCGATCGGCCATGTCAATCATGGCTTTCTTAATAACATCGGCAGCACTGCCCTGAATGGGCGTATTCATGGCTGTGCGCTCTGCGAAGCTCCTTAGATTGAAATTCCGGCTCGTAATCTCGGGAAGATATCTTCTTCTGTGAAGAAGTGTCGAAACATATCCCTTCTGTTTCGCCTCCTGGATGATATCGTCCATATACTCGCGGACTCCGGGATAGCTTTCCAGATAGCGGTCGATGAACTGCCCGGCTTCCTTCCTCGTAATCCCCAGGCTTTGCGACAATCCATAATCGCTTATTCCATATACAATTCCAAAGTTGACTGCTTTAGCGTGGCGCCTCATGTTCGAAGTCACTTCGCCTTCTGAAACATGGAATACCTCCATAGCTGTCTTTGTATGGACATCCTGATCTTCACGGAAAGCCTCGATCAGCTTTTCATCGCCAGCAATATGCGCAAGGACCCTTAGCTCGATCTGGGAATAGTCGGCTGCAAAAATGACCCAGCCTTTTTCAGAAGGTACAAATGCCTGCCTGATCTTTCTGCCCTCTTCCAGCCGGATCGGGATATTCTGCAGGTTCGGATCCGTAGAGCTGAGGCGCCCCGTTTGTGTGAGTGCCTGATTAAAGCGGGTATGAACCTTCCCTGTTTTCTTGTCCGTCACCTTCAGCAGCCCTTCAATATAAGTCGACTGCAGTTTGCCGAGCTGCCTGTACTGCAGGATTTCCCTGATGATCTCATGCTTATCTTCCAGCTTTTCCAGAACATCAGCAGAAGTAGAATATCCTGTCTTTGTCTTTTTGACAGGAGGCAGGCCGAGCTTTTCAAAGAGGATGACCCCAAGCTGTTTAGGAGAATTAATGTTGAAAGCCTCACCCGCGAGCTCGTGGATGCGCTCTTCAATATCGCCCAGCTTCTGATTGATCTGTTCTCCCATCGCCTGAAGCCTTTCAAGGTCGACTTTGACGCCCTGCGACTCCATATCAGCCAAAATAAGCGAAAGCGGCATTTCCAGATCATAAAAAAGCTCATACTGCCTGTTTTCCTTTAACTCATCTTCAAGCTTGTCCCTAAGGGCTTCCAGGGCTGCAGCTTTTCTGGCAAGATGCCCTGCCAGCTCTTCCTGTGGCGGAATCTTTCTTTTCGCACCTTTCCCGTAGACAGCATCATCCGTCTGTACACCATTATACCCATGGCGTTTGGCAACAGAAGCAAAGTCTTCGATTGATTCTGACGGATTGATGATATAGGAAGCGATAAGAAGGTCAAACTCCACTCCTTTTAAGTGGATGCCGTGATGGCGCAGAGAAACCTCCGTTCGCTTGGCATCATAGACAATCTTCTTTTTAGATTCGTCCTCGGCCCATTTCTTAAAGGTCTCAGAGCTTAGTGCAAGCTCAGCGGGAATAAAATAGACCCCATTTCCGCTTGCAGCCGAGAAGCCGGCTATTTCGGCGGTATGATAATTCTCTTCAAGCATCTCGACATAAAAAGCAGTTTCGTCTGCAAATAAATCGTCCAGGATGTTTTCTGCTGTTTCAAACTGGATATCTTCAAGGGGCGCAGCAGTTTCTTCTGGTAATTCCCCGCCAATCTTTTCAAGAAGCGAGTTGAATCCGAGATCTTTGAAAAGGGAAACGACTTTGGCCTGGTCGTAGCCTGAATAGCCCACATCTTCTACCTTCACTTCAACAGGCGCTTCCCTTGTGATGGTGGCAAGCTCCTTGCTCATCACTGCCAGATCTTTGTGCTCCTCAAGCTTTTCCTTCAGCTTCTGGCCGCTCACACGATCGATGGATCCAAGCAGGTTTTCAAGCGTTTCAAATTCCTTCAGCAGCTTGATGGCTGTTTTCTCTCCTACACCGGGCACCCCTGGGATATTGTCTGAGCTGTCCCCCATCAGGCCTTTCATATCAATGATCTGGCCAGGCGACAGGCCATATTTTTCCCGGATATGTTCCGGAGTATATTCTTCTATATCCGTTATTCCCTTGCGGGTGATTCCGACGGTAGTATGTTCAGAGCTTAACTGGGTCAAATCCTTATCCCCGGAAATGACTTTTACCTCGAAGCCCTCCTGCTCTGCCTGGAGGGAAAGTGTGCCGATGATATCATCCGCCTCATAATTTTCAAGCTCATAGCGCGGAATCTGATAAGCATCAAGCAGATCACGGATGAAGGGGAATTGTTCAGACAGCTCCGGCGGAGTTTTTTGCCTGCCTCCCTTATATTCAGTGAATGTTTTATGGCGGAATGTAGTTTTTCCTGCATCAAAAGCAACCAGAATATGAGAAGGATCCTCATCCTCCAGGATGCGCATGAGCATCATCGTAAAACCGTAAACCGCATTTGTATGTATGCCTTTGTCATTATTCAGCAGCGGAAGCGCGAAAAAGGCCCTGTATGCAATACTGTTTCCATCAATCAATACAAGCTTTTTAGCCATTGGTCCATCCTCCTTGCAGCGTAGTTCTTGAAAGCCCGGGAAGCGCACTCTTGTTCAGCACTGCCGCATCTTCAGCCAGTCAAAATAACCCTCACCCTGGCAGAAAAGTAGCTTAACAAAAAAAACCGTTATTCTTCTTTCATTTTATCACGACTGGATAAAGAAAGAAAAATAACGGCGCGCAGCTATTTGCCTGCTAGTTTGTATACCCCATCAACAGGCGGGCATACGGCGAATCGGAAGGAAGCACAATAACAGACTCCCCATTGATCGTCTTTTTATAAGATTGAAGTGTTCTGTATAGAGAGTAGAAATCAGGATCTTTTGAAAACGACTGATTGTAGATGCGGGCAGCTTCTGCCTCACCCTCCGCCCGGATCGTTTCTGCTTCAGCCTGTGCCTTTGAAAGCATCTCTTTAACGTTCATGTCTGTTTCTGCTACAATCCTGTTATTTTGCGCATCACCCTGTGAAAGATATTCCTGTGCCTTTGTATCCCGCTCGGAAATCATCCTTGTGTATACAGACTGCTCATTTTCGCTTGGCAGATCGGTCCTTTTCATCCTGACATCCGTCACAACGACCCCATACTGGTCCCTGGACAGCATCTCATTCACCTGTTCAGTGATCCTGTCATTGATTGAACCGCGGGAAGAGGCTTCTTCATCAGTGATGATGTCCTCATATTCCAAATTTCCAAGCTCTGCCCTTACCACCGAGTAGATGAATTCTTCCATTCTTGACTCTGCTTTTTCCATCGTCTGGGCATTTGCAATCAGCTTCTTGGGATCCTCGATTCTCCAAACGGCATAATTATCAATAATGATCCTTTTCTTATCTTTCGTATTAATTTCCGCTTCATTGACATCATAGGTCATCTGATACTTAGGCAGGGAAGTGACACTCTGGATGAAAGGAAGTTTATAGCTGAGTCCGGGATCCTTCTCAATCCTGACTACTTCTCCAAACTGGCGGATAACCCTGTACTCGCCTTCCTTCACGATAAAGAGGTTGGCAAAGACCAGAATCAGTGCTGCGATGACAACTACAAGAAAAATTCCTGCTTTAATATAGTTTCGCCATTGAAACCCGTTTCCGCGCTCATTTATATTCACTACATTCTGATCATCCATTGCTTTCACTTCCTTCCTCTGCCGGTGCCTTAGGCTGCTCCTTCTCAAGAGGCCTGATCGGGAAATATTTCATGGTATTCCCGTCATCATTCATGATATAGATTTCAGCACCGGGAAGAACCTGCTCAAGCGTTTCGAGCACCAGCCTCTCCCTTGTGATATCAGGGCTGTTCTTATATTCCGCGTACAGCTTATTGAATACGGCTACATCACCAGTCGCTCCCTGGATCCTTGCAGTTTTATCTCCTTTTGCCTTGGAAATCATGGCATCCTCTTCACCGGCTGCCTCATTCATTCTCTTATTCTTATATTTCTTGGCTTCATTTATTTTAGTATTCATCGTCTCACGGGCATCTGTTACATTGGTGAATGCCTTGCGGACTTCATCATTGGGAAGTTCGACATCCTGAAGTTTGACTGCCAGTATCGATATGCCAATATCATATTTTTCAATCAAAGAAGTCAGCATCTCTCTGACATCCCCTTCGATTTGCGCCTTGCCTGAGGTTAAGGCGTCATCGATCTTGGAATTGCCTATGATGCTTCTTAATGAGGCAGAAGTTGCATCATACATGACTTCCTCAGGATTATCAGCATTAAAAAGGAATTTTTCAGGATTTGTAATTTTCCATTGCACCACAAGGTCTGCATGGACTATGTTCTCATCCCCTGTAATCATCTTTGTATCTTGAGGATGTTCCTTTACCTTCCCATCTTTTTCTTCATAACCGAATTGAAGGCTGAAGGTTTCTTTCGATAGCTTTTCTACTGATTGAATTGGCCATGGCATTTTAAAATGCAGTCCAGGCTCATTGATGCCCTGTTCCACTTCACCGAATGTCAATATGACAGCCTGTTCAGATTCGTCGACTGTATACCAGGTCGTGAATGCTGCAATGCTCAGTATGATAATCAGGACCGCGAGGCCTAATATCGTATAAATCCTTTTTAAACTGACCATTCCCCTGCTCCCCTTTCTGTTTTTATCTCTGCCTCTTAATACGGCTGTATAACATAAAGGTTTCAATATGATTACAAAAAAGCTGAATAAATGGCGAAAGACGAAAGCGGGGTCTGCTTTCGTCTTTCTGGTTTGGCTCCTTGGATGAAGGGGTTTTTCATAAATGATTGTATCAATGGAATATTAAGGCACAATAAACACCATGTAAAGAATGTGTAAACTTAAATCCATATGTACGCATTTTATGAAATTTCCCTGTGCAGCTGCACTTTAAAAGTTGTCCCCTTCCCCACTTCACTTTCAACCGTAATGCTGCCTTTGTGGGCCTCAACGAGATGCTTAACGATTGCAAGGCCAAGGCCAGTGCCTCCGGAATTCCTGCTCCTTGCTTTGTCGATCCTGTAGAACCGTTCAAAGATCCGGGGAATTTCATCCTGGTCAATTCCCATGCCTGTATCCTTAACCTCAACCTGGACCTTATCTTCCTTTTCCTCCAGCGATACGGATATTTTTCCGCCCTGCGGAGTATAAGTAATGGCATTGGTCAGCAGGTTGATGAACACCTGCTTCAGACGGTGAGGATCTCCCTTGATCCACCCATTTCCCGATTGATCTGAATACTCTATATCAATAACCTTATCCTTTGCTTTTCCATTCAGTATCGCCAGGCATTCGCCAAGCAGGCTGGAAAGATCCATCTCCTGGACAGAAAGCCTGAACCCCTGCTGTTCTGTTTTGGAGAGATCCAGCAGATCCTGGATGAGCGACTGGAGGCGGTCGCTTTCTTTCAATATTATGTCCAGGAAAGCCGATAACGCTGCTTGATCATGCATAGCACCGTCAAGCAGTGTTTCTGAAAAACCTTTAATAGAGGTGATCGGTGTCTTCAGCTCATGAGAAACATTAGCGACAAAGTCCTTTCTCATCTGTTCGAGCTTTTTTAATTCCGTTATATCATGGAAAACAAGCAGGATACCTTTCCATACATCATTCGTTCCGATGATCGGGACTCCATACACCTCAAAATGCTTGCGCTCAATTGCAACCGGGATCACCATTTGCTTTCTTGTTTTCTGTTCTGTCATGAAGATATCTTCAACCAGGTCGGTTATTTCTTTTTGTTCAATCACTTCATAATAAAGATTGCCGACATAGCCGTGAGGCTCCAGGCCGAAGATTTCATAGTATGGCTTATTCACAAGGCTGATATAGCCCCTGCTGTCAATTAAAATAAGGCCGCTCCCCATGTTTTCAATCAGGGTTCCCAGCCGGTCCTGCTGCATTTCCTGGGCCTTGACCATATCCTGCAGATTTCTGGCAAGGACATTGATCGAGGAGCTGAGCATACCGGTTTCATCTATATTATCCTCATACGTCCTTGCACGGTAATTTCCTTTTGCAAGTTCAATGGCGACGTTAGTAGCTGATTCAATTGGCTTCGTATATCTCGCAGCAATCTTTGAGCCCAGGAGGATGATGACTGCAAGTGCAAGCCCAAGGCTGACAGTCAATATCCACCAAATCTGCCTGTAGGCTTTTTTCAGCTCTGTCATCTGTGAGCTGAGAAATATATAGCCTTCATTTGCTCCACCCTGGATAATCGGCTTCCAATAATAATGCAGATCAAAGCCGCCTTCAACCTCGAAGACCTCCTCATCTCTGCCTGTTTTGCTTAGGATTCCCTGTATAATCCCTTCATGCCTGCTATCAATGCTTTCTCTTTCACCTTTGCTGTCATAACGGATGGTGCCGTCATCATTGACAATGGTGACACGGACACCCAGCATTTCCCCAAAATCGAGGATGGTTTTTTGGCTCAGCGCATCAATCCCCCCGCTGTCTTCAATATATGTAGAAAGCATCTCACTTTCCTTGATGAGCCTTTCATCGAATGACTTAAGATAATAGCTTTTAAACAGCTGGCCCAGCAGGAGGCCCAAACCTACCAAAACAGCAATGATAAGCGTGATCAGGGCAAAAAGAAGCCTTGTGCGGAATTTGGTCATCAGCCCTTCGGCTCCTCCAGTTTATAGCCCAGCCCCCTGATTGTTTTTATATAAGCCGGCTTTTTCGTATTCTCCTCAATCTTTTCCCGCAGATGGCTGACATGTACATCCACGATTCTTGTATCGCCTGCGAAATCATAATTCCATACAGCACTCAGCAGCTGGTCCCTCGTCAGCACCCTGCCTTTATTTTGGGCAAGGTAAAGCAGGAGTTCAAATTCCTTCGGTGTCAGTTCCAGCAGTTCTTCCGAGAAAAATGCCTCATAATGCTCCGGGAAGATCTTCAGCCCGCCTATCCGGATAGAATCAGAATCCTCTTCAGCCTGCTCCTGCTGCCCGGCCGTCAGCTGAGTCCTGCGCAGGATTGCTTTTACCCGGGCAACAACCTCTCTCGGGCTAAAAGGTTTTGTCATATAATCATCAGCGCCAAGCTCCAGGCCAAGCACCTTATCAAATTCATCATCCTTTGCAGTCAGCATGAGGATGGGTGTATGTATTTTTTCCTGGCGAAGCTGCTTGCAGACCTCTATGCCATTGAGCTTTGGCAGCATTAGATCCAGCACGATCAGATCCGGCCTTTCCTGCAGGGCAAAATCCTTGCCGGACTCTCCATCCATTGCAGTGATTACCTCATATCCTGCCTGTTTCAGGTTATACTCCAAAAGGGTGACAATGGATTGTTCATCATCAACTACTAGCACTTTTTTATCCATAAAGGCCTCCAATAATCTATATTACCCCTGTAAAAACCCCAAGTACCACAGCTCTATTATAATATATGGGGCCGGAGGAAAAGCAATAAGGAATATTCCGGGATAAGAAATATGATTTAGAGGATGTCTCACAACCGCTGGACAGTCCGAGCATGAGATTTAAGCTAAAAAAGATTAAAAAGACCCGGAATGCTTCCATTCCGGGTCTAAATATTGTCTATTTAAAAGTTATCCAATGCGCTGCCTTCCATTCCTTCCAGGCGGTGTGGAGGGCATACAAGGAGAGAACCGCTTAATGCGAGTTCGCCTTCTTCCGTGATGGCCTCCACTTTGATTGTTACTGTATGGCTGCTTTGATTTACGTCATCCACCAAAAATAAAAATTCGATGACAGAATAATGGAACACAGGTTTATGATACTCAATCTCCTGTTTAAGAATATGAGAACCCGGACCAGGCAAATACTTGGAAACAGCCGAAGATATGATGCCATTCAGCATGATATTGGGTACTATCGGTTTTTTATAAGGCGTCTGGGAAGCATAGTCATGCTGGATATAAAGAGGATTTGCATCATTGGTCAAGCCAAGATAAAGCAGCAGATCCTTATCCTCTATTTTTTCTGTTAATGTCAGCTTTTCCCCTGCTGTTATTTCTTCAATTCTCCTGCCCAGTTTGCGCTTTTTTCCTAGAAGCAAGGAAGAGCACCTCCAATTATTGTAATCGTTTTCATTTATAAGTTTGATAATTCAGTTATTTATTTTTAAAAAAATCGGGGGTATCCCCCCCGATCTGATTGTTTATCAAGCAAGCACATCCATCACATTTCGGACAGCTTCCGCCGATTTATCCAGCGCAGCTTTTTCTTCGTCGGTCAGTTCCAGTTCAATGATTTTTTCGATCCCGTTCGCCCCAAGAATGGTTGGAACGCCAAGATAAATGCCTTCATAACCATATTCCCCTTCAAGATAAGCAATGGAAGGCAGCACCCGCCGCTGGTCTTTAAGGATTGCTTCGCACATCTCCACCAAAGAAGCAGCCGGAGCATAATAAGCGCTTCCGTTTCCAAGAAGGTTAACGATTTCTCCTCCGCCTTTGCGTGTCCGCTCAACGATTGCATCCAGGCGGTCCTTCGGAATCAATGTTTCCAGCGGAATGCCCCCTGCATAAGAATAGCGGACAAGCGGCACCATGTCATCTCCATGTCCGCCAAGGACGAAGCCTGTAATATCCTTAACAGAAAGGTTAAGCTCCTGGGCGACAAAGGTGCGGAAACGCGCCGTATCAAGGATGCCTGACTGGCCTATTACCCGGTTTTTCGGGAAGCCTGACTCTGTGAAGACCGTATAGGTCATGGCATCAACCGGGTTTGTCAGGACAATGATATAGCTTTCAGGAGAATATTTTACAATTTCCTGCGCGACGCTTTTCATGATTTTTTGGTTGGTCTGAACAAGGTCGTCGCGGCTCATGCCAGGCTTGCGTGCAATTCCGGCTGTAATCACCACGATATCGGAATCCTTCGTATCTTCATAGCTGGATGTGCCTGTTATATTGGCATCAAACCCCTGTACAGGACTTGCTTCAAGCATATCAAGCGCTTTTCCTTTTGTAGGGTTTTCCATTTGAGGAATATCCACAAGGACTACATCCCCAAGCTCCTTTTGGGCAAGCAGGAAAGCTGTCGTTGCTCCGGTAAATCCTCCGCCGATTACAGAAATCTTTTTGCGTTTCAATGTCATGACATGTTCCCCCTTAAGGAATGGTTTGGTACGCAGCCTGCAGCTGGCAGGGCAGCGGCCGGATATCTCCGATTATGTAAGAGGCCGTCCTCGGATGAGAACCGGCCTCCTGAAAAGTTCCTGCTGGTTTTACTTCATGTTCTTGATCAGCTCATCGCCGAACTCAGAACATTTCACTTCTGTCGCACCGTCCATCAGACGCGCAAAGTCATAAGTCACAACTTTTGATGCAATTGTATTTTCCATGGATTTGACGATTAAGTTCGCAGCTTCAGTCCAGCCAAGATGCTCAAGCAGCAATACGCCTGACAGGATAACTGAAGATGGATTAACTTTATCAAGACCGGCATACTTAGGTGCAGTGCCGTGGGTTGCTTCAAAGATTGCATGTCCTGTTACATAGTTGATGTTTGCTCCAGGAGCGATTCCGATGCCGCCTACCTGTGCAGCCAGTGCATCAGAGATATAATCTCCGTTCAGGTTCATTGTAGCCACTACATCAAACTCGCGCGGACGTGTAAGGATCTGCTGAAGGAAGATATCGGCAATGGCATCCTTGACGATGATTTTGCCTGCAGCTTCTGCATCAGCCTGTGCATTATTGGCAGCTTCTGTCCCCTGCTCTTCTTTGATGCGGTCATACTGGGCCCAAGTGAATACTTTGTCGCCGTATTCCTTCTCAGCCAACTCATAGCCCCAGTTTTTGAATGCGCCTTCTGTGAACTTCATGATATTGCCTTTATGTACAAGCGTTACTGATTTGCGGCCTTCCTTGATGGCATAATCAATAGCTGCACGGACTAAACGGCTTGTGCCTTCTTCAGACACTGGCTTGATGCCGATTCCTGATGTCTCAGGGAAACGGATCTTATTGACGCCCATTTCGTTTTGAAGGAAAGTGATCAGCTTCTTCACTTCATCAGAGTCTTTTGCATATTCAATCCCTGCATAGATATCTTCCGTATTTTCGCGGAAAATAACCATATCAGTATCCTGAGGACGCTTGACTGGAGATGGGACACCTTCGAACCAGCGTACAGGGCGCAGGCAGACATACAGGTCAAGCTCCTGGCGAAGGGCAACGTTCAATGAACGGATCCCGCCTCCGATTGGAGTTGTCAGCGGACCTTTAATCGCAATCAGGTATTCGTTGATCTGTTCAAGCGTTTCAGATGGAAGCCATTCGCCCGTCTGGTTGAATGCCTTTTCACCTGCAAGAACCTCTTTCCAGACGATTTTGCGCTCGCCATTATAAGCTTTCTCAACTGCAGCATCCAATACTCTTGATGCTGAAGCCCAAATATCCGGTCCAGTTCCATCTCCCTCGATAAATGGGACGATAGGATTGTTAGGCACGTTTAAAGCGCCGTTCGTTACAGTAATTTTTTCACCTTGCATGGTTTCTCCCTCCAAATTCTTAAGCATAGGCCGGCACACATCACCCCGGCAGCAGAGACCAGCGGGAAAAAGCTGGCCGGAAATGCCGATCGGTGCGCGGTTTTCTCCAGGAAACGGAAGTTTAAAAGTGCAGCCTATCATTCTATCATGCTGCCATCCTATCCTCTTTAAAAAGAGGCATCCGAATTCCCTTCTTCTATTACATCAATTTTTTACTGAAAAGTAAAATTGTTTACTATATTATCCGCGTTCAGCAACCGGAACATAAGTCTGCATACCCGGTCCTGTATAGTCGGCGCGCGGACGGATGAGGCGGTTGTTTTCGTATTGCTCCAGAATATGGGCAAGCCATCCGGATACGCGGCTTACGGCAAAGATCGGCGTAAACAGGTCATGGTCGATTCCCAGGCTGTGATAAACAGATGCAGAATAAAAATCAACATTCGGCGGAAGGTCTTTCTCTCCTGTCACAATATCCTCAATCTGTGTTGACATCTGATACCAGTGCGGCTCACCAGTCAGATGAGTCAGCTTTTCAGACATTTCCCTCAGGTGTTTGGCGCGCGGATCGCCTTTACGGTATACGCGGTGGCCAAAGCCCATGATTTTTTCTTTATTGTCCAGCTTCTCGCGAATATATGAATCTACATTATTCAATTCGCCGATTTCTGTAAGCATCTTCATGACGGCTTCGTTTGCTCCTCCATGAAGAGGCCCTTTAAGAGCGCCGATGGCTGCAGTGACACCGGAATAAACGTCAGATAATGTCGCTACACAGACACGGGCAGTGAAAGTGGATGCATTCAGCTCATGGTCGGCATGCAGGACAAGCGCCTTGTTGAAAGCTTCAACTGCGATATCTTCCGGCTCGTTGCCAGTAAGCATATAAAGGAAGTTGGCAGCAAAAGTGAGATCCTTTCTAGGGGCGATCGGATCAAGCCCTTTGCGCACACGTGCAAATGCCGTAACGATCGCAGGCATTTTGGCCTGCAGGCGGACTGCTTTGCGGTAATTGGCCTCTTCATTCATTTCATCTGCTTCCTCATCATATAAGCCAAGCAGGGACACAGCTGACCTCAGCGCAGCCATAGGATGCACCTTATCAATCGGATACATTTTGAAATGTTCAAGCACTTCCTGAGGAAGTTCCATATCTTCTGCCAGCTGGTTCTTAAGCTCTTCCAATTGTTTGGCAGTCGGAAGCTTCCTGTGCCACAATAAATAGATTACCTCTTCAAAACTTGCATTTTCCGCCAGATCATCGATATTATATCCCACATAAGTGAGCGTATCATCGATGATCGAGCTGATAGAGGAAGTAGTCGCCACTACCCCTTCAAGTCCTCGTGTTGCTGTCATATGAACCTCTCCTTTACAAATTGATTTTCCCCTTGCCGGTATGCCTGTAAACATGCCGGCATGTCCAAAAATAGCACCGGTAAAAGATCATTCTGTTCAGCCCGACCGAGCCTGTTGTGTAATAGACTGCAGAGCTGATGCTGCAGGTTTTTGAACAAAGCTCCGCAAGCCTGATATATCGAGCGCTTGCTCGGAACCAGTATTAAAAAAAAGAAAATGCTTTCATTTTTTCGTTGCCGCCTTTTACTGATTCTGGCGGCAGGAAATTGTAAAAAGGTTACGCTTACAAGTCCTATTATAAACAATTATCTGATATTTGTGAATGAAAAGGCACTCGAAATGTGAAAAAATTATTATTTTTGGAGAAAACTATTTTAGAAATTCAAATAGTCTCATTGCCATGTAAGCGATTCCAGCTCCGATCAATGGCCCGACTGCAACCCCCTTAAACAGGGATACGGCCAGAATGGTCCCAAGAACAAGCGCTGCCGTAATATGCGGATCCTCGGTCAGCAGTGTCAATCCGCCTTTTGCAATCAGCGCGACTGCCATTCCCGAAATCAGGGCAATCCAGGCGTACGGCGATTTAAAAGCTGCTGTCAGTTCCTTGAAACCGATATCTCCGCTTGCAATCGGGGCCAGCACTGCGATGGTAATGACCGTGACTCCCCAATTGACTCCTTTTGACTGCAGCACGGAAAATATCTTTGAATCAGCACCAATGGCTTTTATAGCCACCAGCACCATGACAGCGAGGACAAGAGAGTTATTTTTCGCAGCCAGCCCGATGGCCAGCAGCAGGATCAAAAAAATAAGCGACTGAGACATATTATTCTTCCTTCCTTCATACTTTCATTATTTTAACATAATATAATTAAGGTTTTTTATTGATTTGCCTGACAATGCGCACATGCTGCCACATTGCTTTTCAGTCTGGTCTTCCTCCTGATTCTGATGCTATTGAAGCTGCTTAATCGCTTTTTCTTTTGAAACATATGCAGCAGGACAATGGACCGTCTTCAACGAATATGTCACTATATGCTGGTCCTGGCTGCTTTAGCGCCTGCCCCAAAAAATATCTTTTTTCGGGCAGTGCCGAATCTTACTCCAGCGGGGAACGTAAATATGAAGTGATGCCTGCTGAGCAGTGCAGTACGGCAGAGGGCAGCACCCGGCGCAAATTTGAATATCCCAAGGAGGAAAAACGGTTTTGAATACTGTTTATCTGAATCGATCCCTGAGATTTATTGTAGTTATTGGAGCAGTCCTCCTGCTCCTGGCTGGTTTATTTTATGTTTCAAAGGTAACCTATCCGTTTATAATCGGATTCGCCATTGCGTTTCTGATGAATCCGCTTGTCAATTTCCTCGTCAGGAAAGGGAGGATGCCAAGGGCTCTCGCCGTTCTTATCAGCCTGATTCTTATTTTTGCCTTTTTTGCCGGTCTTATTACTCTGCTGATTGCCGAGATCGTCTCTGGTGCAGACTACCTGGCACAGGTGGTCCCGAATCATCTTGAAACGCTGATTACATATGCCGAAGACTTTTTTGCAGGACAGCTGATCCCGCTTTACAATCAGCTCACCAGTATGTTCAACAGCCTGGATACGGGACAAAAGGATACCATCCTCGCCAATATCCAAAATGTAGGCTCCAGATTCGGAGCGACCGCAGGATCTTTTATACAATCGTTTTTTGAAAAAATCCCAAATATCCTTTCCTGGTTCCCTAATGCTGCAACCGTCGTGATTTTTTCCCTTCTGGCCACTTTTTTCATCAGCAAAGACTGGTACAGGCTTTCCATCCTGGGGAACAGGCTGCTCCCTGAAAAAGCAAAAGCCAGCAGCGCAACAGTTTTCACCGATCTGAAAAAGGCCTTATTCGGGTTTGTCAAAGCACAGGCTACCCTGGTCTCTATCACTGCTATCATCATATTAATCGGGCTGCTCATCCTTCGTGTAGATTATGCCATCACGATTGCCCTCGTTACAGGGATCGTTGACATCATCCCTTACCTGGGCACAGGCCTGATTTTTGTCCCTTGGATTATTTACGAGGCCATTGCAGGAGAAATGAGCACCGCAGTCGGACTGGGAGTCCTATATGTCATCGTCCTTGTACAAAGGCAGATCATGGAGCCGAAGGTGCTTTCCTCCAGCATAGGCATGGATCCGCTCGCTACCCTGGTTGCTTTGTTTGTCGGCTTTAAGACAATCGGTTTTCTTGGCCTCATTGCCGGCCCTGTAGTCCTTGTCATTATCACGACCCTCCATAAGGCAGGCGTGTTCAGGGATTTATGGCTTTACATTAAAGGTAATGACAGAAGAAAGCCTGTATGAACAGGCAATGAAAAGAAGAAAGTCTGCCATGCAGGAAGCGGGGGAATAAGGAACCCGCTGCTCCAGGGCAGACTTTCTTTCTATCTGATAATCTTAATGTTTCCTCTTTGAATCCTGCTCCTGAAAATTTTCATCAGGATATTTTTGAAGAATATCCTTGAAGGGGGCAGCAGCAGAAGGAAACCAGTTATATCTGTAATAAACCCGGGCGTCAAGAGCAGCGTGCCGCCGACTAGGATGCAGATGCCATCCAGGACCGCATCTCCCGGAAGCTGGCCGCGGCCGAGCTGTTCCTGTACCCTGCGGATTGTCTCAAGCCCCTGCTTCTTTGCCAGGTAAGCACCCAGCAGGCCTGTACAAATGATGAGCAGGATGGTCAGCCATACACCGATGACCTTTCCTGACAGCAGAAGAACTCCTATTTCAGCTGCCGGGATGACGATCAACAGCAGAAGAATATAGCGCATTTCTTTTCCTCCAGTCTTGAACAGGTGGTGGATTACATGCCAGAAGACATTTTTCTAAAATACCTGCCTGTCCCTATTATAAAACTGTATGGCTTAAAAGACCAATTATGCAGGAACAGCACATCATAAAATTAATTTTTGACAAAAAAGAAGAAGGGCGGCAAAACCCTTCTTCTTTTCTTAATTACAGGACGCTGGCATGTCCATTATAGATGATGCCTCTGCGCGAATCGACTGTGATTTCCTGGCCATCCTTGAAAATGGAAGTAGCGTTTTCCGCACCCACGATAACAGGAATTCCAAGATTAAGGCCGACAACAGCTGCATGGCTTGTCAATCCGCCCTCTTCCGTAATCAAGGCACTGCATTTTTCAATGGCAGGAACCATATCACGGTCAGAGCCGACTGTGACAAGAATGGAACCTTGCGTGACCTTTTCAATCGCTTCCTTTGCATCCTTTGCGACAACCACTTTCCCGAACGCTGATTTGCGGCCGATGCCCTGTGCTCTCAGTGCTGCATCGCCAATCACGTGAATCTTCATCAGATTCGTTGTTCCTGCCTCGCCAACAGGGACGCCTGCAGTGATGACAACCAGGTCGCCTGAACCGACTAGTCCGCTGTTCATGCTTTCCTGTACAGCTGAATCGAGCATATCATCCGTCGTTGAAGCTTCCTGTCCGACCTGAGGATATACACCCCAAACCAATGAAAGGCGGCGTGTAACAGATTCTTGGGAAGTTACCGCAACAATCGGTGCCTTTGGACGATATTTTGAAATCATCCTTGCTGTATGGCCGCTTTCCGTTGGAGTGATGATTGCATTAACATCGAGATTCAAAGCAGTATGTGCCACAGACTGGCCGATCGCATCTGTGATATTATGTTCGTTATCCTTGCTGCGGTTAGAAAGGATTTCTTTATGATCAAGCGCTGATTCTGCACGGGAAGCGATGTTATGCATCGTCTGCACTGCTTCTACCGGGTATGTGCCTGCTGCTGTTTCGCCGGATAGCATGATGGCATCTGTGCCGTCAAAGATCGCATTGGCCACATCGCTTGCTTCTGCACGCGTCGGGCGCGGATTGCGCTGCATAGAATCAAGCATCTGTGTAGCGGTAATAACAGGCTTGCCTTGAATATTGCACTTTTTGATCAGGCTTTTTTGCACAAGAGGAACCTCTTCTGCAGGGATTTCAACACCAAGGTCGCCGCGGGCTACCATCAGACCGTCAGATACTTCAAGGATTTCATCGATGTTGTCGACGCCTTCCTGGTTTTCGATCTTAGGGATGATTTGGATATGTGAAGCATTATTATCTTCAAGCAGCTGCCTGATTTCAAGAACATCCGAAGCGCGGCGCACGAATGATGCAGCAATGAAGTCTACTCCCTGCTCAATTCCAAAAAGGATATCATTTGCATCCTTCTCTGTAATTCCTGGAAGTTTTACAGAAACGCCTGGAACGTTAACGCCTTTTTTATTTTTCAAAGTTCCGCTGTTGAGGATCTTTGTATGGATTTCACTGTTGGCCTTATCAATCTTTGTTACTTCTAATCCGATCAGGCCGTCATCCAGCAGGATTTTTGAACCAGTATGGACATCGTCAATCAGTCCGGCGTATGTAACTGAAAATTTATCGGCATTCCCCAAAACTTCATTCATTGAAACAATGATATTGTTTCCGGCTTCCAGCTCGACTGCCCCGTTTTCCATATTGTTTGTACGGATTTCAGGTCCTTTTGTATCAAGCAGGATTGCGACCGTCTTGCCAGTGCTTTTTGAAGCCTCGCGGATGTTTTTGATCCTTGCTCCATGTTCTTCAAAATCTCCATGGGAAAAATTCAGACGGGAAACGTTCATTCCAGCTTCAATCAGCTGTGTCAATTTCTCAATACTTTCACTGGCAGGGCCAATCGTACAAACGATTTTCGTTTTGCGCATATTTCACAAACCTCCTGATATATTTGCACAGTCAGATTCCTCCTACTGTACCTGTGCTTGCTTCTGCAAGCCATTGCGTTCATAATCCAGGGCGTTCCGGCTCCTTAATCCGATCATGAGCCGGCCCTGATGAAAAGGCGGGAGGCTTCCTCGCAAGCCTCCGCCATTTTCTTTAAATGGAAAGCTCCTGTGACAGTTTGTACAAGTCAAGGTCAACAGTGTGCTTTCTGCCCAATGCTTCAATAATATCATAATCAACCAATTTATTCTGCTCCATGCCTACTGCACGGCCGCCTTTGCCATCCAGCAGCAATTCCACAGCACGGGCGCCGAGCCTGCTTGCCAGCACACGGTCAAAAGCAGTCGGAGATCCGCCGCGCTGGATATGGCCCAGTGTTGAAATCCGGTTATCAGTGCCGGTGGCTTCTTTCAGCTGCTTTCCGAACTCATGGCCGCTGCATACACCTTCAGCAACCACGATGATACTGTGCTTCTTGCCGCGTTCATTCCCTTTTTGCAGACGATCTGCGATATCATTCATATCGTAATTTTCTTCTGGGATCAGAATGGTTTCTGCTCCGCCTGCAAGGCCAGCCCAAAGGGCGATATCTCCTGCATTCCGGCCCATAACCTCAATGATGAAGGTTCTTTCATGAGATGTAGCTGTATCGCGGATTTTGTCGATCGCATCAATAACTGTATTCAAAGCCGTGTCAAAGCCGATTGTAAATTCTGTACCAGGGATATCATTGTCGATTGTGCCCGGCACCCCTACACAAGGATATCCTTGCTCAGTCAGGGCTTTGGCGCCCATGTAGGAGCCATCCCCGCCGATTACGACAAGGCCGTCAATGCCATGCTTTTTGAGCTGATCGATCCCCTTTTGCTGTCCTTCTTTTGTCTTGAACTCTTCGCATCTTGCTGAATAAAGCATTGTGCCGCCGCGGTGAATAATATCGCCGACTGAACCAAGCTCCAGTTTCTTGATATTTCCGCTGATCAAGCCTGCATATCCGCCGAAAACGCCATATACTTCAATTTCATGGAAGATCGCCTTTCGGACTACGGCACGCACAGCTGCATTCATTCCGGGAGCGTCCCCTCCGCTTGTTAATACGCCAATTCGTTTCAACATAATCACCTCATTAATTGTCAATAGCAATAAACTATGTAAATGGATAAAATAGGAAAGATCTATATTTGAGAGGATAGTTCATACCCTCTTATTATAAACATAATAGCAGGGAATATTTCTAAAATACCATGAAGAATGGTCTATCTCAACTTAATCCTGCACGAAACAGCAAAAGACGGAATTATCGCTAAAATGAAAGCGTTTAACCTTTAGCTGGACGACTTTTCCCATGTGGAGTAAAAGAAAAACGTGCTGGAAGCACGTTTTTTAATTTACCCCAATATAGTCATTCAAAAACGAGTATTCACCGATCGACTTATATTTTTCATATCTTTGGCTGACAAGCTGCTCCACCGGCAAGCCTTTCAACTCCTTCAGTGCAGAGTACAAGATGCTTTCGATTTCGAAGGCCTGTCCTCTCGCATCTTTATGAGCTCCCCCTTTGATTTCCGGGATCACTTCGTCTACAACTCCAAGCTCTTTCAGATCCGGAGCGGTGATTTTCATTGACTCTGCCGCCCTTTTCGCCTGGGCTGCATCTTTCCAGAGAATTGCTGCTGCCCCTTCTGGTGAGATGACGGAGTAGGTGGAGTTTTCAAGCATCATAATGCGGTCCCCGACTCCCAATGCCAGGGCGCCTCCGCTGCCGCCTTCACCGATGACGACACAAAGGACGGGCACCGTGAGGCCAGCCATTTCAAATAGATTTCGGGCAATGGCTTCGCTCTGTCCCCGCTCTTCTGCTGCCTTCCCGGGATAAGCGCCTTTCGTGTCAATGAAGCAAATGATCGGACGGCCAAACTTCTCCGCCTGCTTCATCAAACGGAGTGCCTTGCGGTATCCTTCAGGATGAGGCATCCCGAAATTCCTGCGTATATTTTCCTTGGTATCCTTGCCGCGCTGCTGGCCGATTACCGTGACAGGAAGTCCCCTGAACTTTGCAATACCTCCAACAATGGCTTCATCATCCCCAAAGGCCCTGTCTCCATGGCACTCAAAAAAGTCAGTAAAGATGTGGGATATATAATCAAGCGTCGTTGGCCGGGAAGGATGGCGTGCAATCTGCACCCTGTCCCAAGGCTTCAGATTCTCATAAATATCCTTCTCCAGCTTCTCAAGGCGGTTCTCAAGCTTGGTTATTTCGGCAGAAAGGTCGACTTCTGCATCTTTTGTAAAATCCTTCAGCTCGGCAATTTTCTTTTTCAGTTCGACGACCGGCTTTTCAAATTCAAGTTCTCCTACCATTCGAAGTCACCTCCTTGATGAATGCTGAGTATGTTGGCTACTTTCTCCTTCAGCTCCGTCCTTGAAACCACTGCATCAAGCTGGCCATGCTTAAGCAGGAATTCAGACGTCTGAAAATCTTCAGGCAGTTCTTCCCTTATCGTCTGTTCAATGATCCTCCTGCCCGCAAAGCCGATCAGTGCTCCAGGCTCTGCCAAATTGTAATCCCCCAGTGAGGCGAAGCTTGCTGAAACTCCTCCTGTAGTAGGATGGGTCATGATCGAGATAATCAGGCCGCCATTATCGCTGAAGCGTTTCAGCGCAACGCTGGTCTTGGCCATCTGCATAAGGCTGAGTACCCCTTCCTGCATCCTTGCCCCGCCGGAAGCAGTGAAAATGATGAACGGAACAGCCAGTTCATCCGCTTTTTCAATTGCCCGGGTGATCTTCTCCCCGAC
This sequence comes from Bacillus sp. AG4(2022), assembly GCF_031844465.1. NCBI lineage: Bacteria > Bacillati > Bacillota > Bacilli > Caryophanales > Bacillaceae > Bacillus > Bacillus sp. AG4(2022). The sequence continues at coordinate 168,522 of NZ_JAUZVH010000005.1, read as the reverse complement.
TACAGATCCCATGCTTCCCATCCGGAAAGTCGAATCCATTACAGCCACAGAAACTTTCATGCCTTCTACTTCACCAGTCCCCGTTACGACAGCCTCATTGATGCCTGTCTTTTTGCGGTCTTTCTCCAGCTTCTCTACATAATCCGGAAAGCCAAGCGGATTTTCAGAAATCATATTAGCATTAAGCTCTTCAAAAGTATGCGGATCGAGGAAGCTGTTAAGCCGCTCACGGGAATTCATGGAATGATGGTGCTGGCAATGGAAGCACACTTTTAAATTTTTGGACAGCTCTTTCGTATACATGATCTTTTTGCAATTAGGACATTTCGTCATAATTCCCTCTGGAACATCATGCTTTGCGGTTTCCGAAGGTATGGTTGCATATTTCTTCTTTTTTGGTTTACTGAATATATCTTTAAGCAAGGTGAACCTCCCCCATTCGTTACATAAGCAATTAATATCAGGCAAATGCCTCAGGAACTATCAGCCCCAATATACTTAAATACTGCTTAAGATCCAGTGGTCAGACCACCGATCTAAAAAACGAAGCCTTTTCAGGCGCTTCGTATGTTTGTCCCTATCAATATAGAACAATCGCTTTGCAGAATCTGCAAAAAACTGTCATCGCTGAATCGACAATTTCCTCAAATCCCGGTACACTCTTCTGACTTCTGATTCTTTCCGGGTTGAAAGAGCGTCGATAAGATTTGTATACTCTTCGAGTGTGGCATCGGCTCCTTGCAGATGCAGTGAATTGTAATAATCCTTCAGGATCAGCCACATTCTGATGAACAGATGGTTATCCGCCAGGCTGACAATTTTGTAAAAAAAATCATCATCTGCAAAAGCAAATGAATCCACCCACTTCCGCAGCTCCAGAAGCTGGGCATCTTCTGCCTTGCGCATGACCAGCCACAGGCAGTCCATCTCAATCAGGTACTTGGTTTCCCTGACATCATGCTTTGATCTTTCATCCTGCAGGATGAATGTACTCAATAATTGTACAAGCTGGTGCCCCCTGAAGTCACGGATGAATGTCCCTTCCCCGCGCCTTGTCTCAATAAGGCCAAGCAGTTCAAGCGCCCGCAGCGCTTCCCGGACGGAAGAGCGCCCGACATTCAGGCGCTCTGTCAGTTCCCGTTCAGAAGGCAATTTGTCCCCAGGCTTCAAGCCATCCTCCTGGATCATCGATCTTAATTCTTTCACGATTTCAACATATACTTTGGAGCCTTCCGACAAATTCACGCTCTCTGATCACTCACTTTTTCCAATGACTGCAAGTCTGCTTGTTTTTGCCTTTACTTCTTCAGGATCCACTTTGATCCTGGCTACGCCCGTCTCCATGGCTGCCCTCGCTACCGCTGCAGCCACCGCCGGCGCAACCCTCGGATCAAACGGTCCCGGAATGACGTAGTCTGCAGTCAGCTCTTCTGTGCTGACCAGGCTTGCAATTGCTTCGACCGCAGCCACTTTCATTTTCTCATTTATATGTGTTGCCCTCACATCCAGGGCTCCGCGGAAGATTCCGGGAAAAGCAAGGACATTATTCACCTGGTTAGGGAAATCCGACCTTCCGGTGCCCACAACCATTGCGCCTGCCTCTTTTGCTTCTTCAGGCATGATCTCCGGATTAGGATTGGCCATCGCAAAAATAATAGGATCCTGCTTCATCGACCTGACCATGTCTGCTGTCAGAGCTCCTTCTGCAGAAACTCCAATAAATACGTCTGCATCGACAATGACATCTGCCAGGCTTCCTTGCTTATTGTCGCGGTTCGTATATTTCGCCACTTCATTTTTAATATCATTCATGCCCTGCGGACGGCCTTCAAAAATGGCGCCTTTTGTATCGCACATGATAATGTCCCTGACGCCATAGCTGTACAGCAGCTTAATGATGGCAATTCCGGCAGCGCCTGCACCATTAGCTACAACTTTGACCTCATTCATCTTCTTACCTGCAAGCTTAAGGGCATTGACCATCCCTGCAACTGTCACAATAGCTGTGCCATGCTGATCATCGTGGAAGATTGGTATATTGGTTTCTTTTTTCAGCCTTTCTTCAATCACGAAGCAATTAGGAGCCGCAATATCCTCCAAATTGACGCCCCCGAAGGTTGGCTCAAGAAGCTTAACAGTTTCAACGATTTTATCAATATCGGTTGTATTCAGGCAGATGGGAAAAGCATCAACGCCTGCAAAGCTTTTAAAAAGGACCGCTTTCCCTTCCATTACAGGAAGCGCAGCCTCCGGGCCGATGTTGCCGAGTCCAAGCACGGCTGTACCGTCTGATACTACAGCAACCATATTGCCCTTCATTGTATACTCGTATACTGTTTCCGGTTTATCATATATCGCCTTGCACGGCTCAGCCACTCCCGGCGAATAAGCAAGGCTCAGATCCTTGGCATTACGTACCTGGACCTTGGATTTCGACTCCAGCTTTCCCTGGTTTTCGCGGTGCATATGCAAAGCTTCTTCTCTTAGTGTCAAAACGGCTCACTCCTTCGTTTATGCAGAAAGGTTTCATTTGCTATATTATTAAATGACTTATTTTAGTGGTCAGACCAGTCAATCTATTTACCAATATAACATATCCTGATTTGATGTAAAGACAAAACAACCGGTCCAAATGACGTATTTTCGTCCGTTTCTGCCTAATTTCAGGACGACTTGCTGCTGTAACCTTTCTGCCGGAAGAAGCAAAATTCCTGCCTGAAACAGGCAAGAATCCCACTATTTTATAATTACATTTTCAGTGCCGAGCACGCTGCCCAGATCTTTGAGCAGCTTTTCTGTGGCATCTGCTCCGTTTCCTTCTGCCAGGCGGATCGTCTTTTGAGATCCTGCATAATGAAGGACGACCGGAACTGATCCAGGATTCCTCCCCAGGATAGCTTTGAGCTCTTTCAGGCCTTCAGGTGTTTCTATATCTTCAGGGACCTTCAAATATAAGGTCCTCTCATGCTTGCCTGCTTCTGCTGCTGCCTGTCCCATATCTGCGGCACGGTTCACAATAAACTGCCTCTTTCCATCCCGCTCCTCGGCTTTGCCTTCCAAGAGAAGGATAGCTCCCTGCTTCAGAAGTGCAGAATCCCTTTTATATACCGCAGGGAATACAACTGCCTCCATTTCTCCGCTCTGGTCATTCAGGGACAGGAAAGCCATGGCCTCTCCCTTCTTCGTCCTGATTTTTTTTACTTCTGAAAGATAAGCGGCAGTTCTTATATTCCGGCTGCCAGGTTCCATATCTGCCAGCTGTGTGACACCGAGGGAGGCAAAACTGGCAGCATAAACGGAAACAGGATGGTCTGACAGATAAAGTCCGAGATACTCTTTTTCATACTGAAGCTTATCTTCAATGCGGATGGGGTCATTTTCCGCGTACTTCGGCTTGATGGAAAATTCATCTTCAGAGAAGAAATCCTCCTGGCCGGACTCATCCGGCTTAACCAGTTCTGCATGCTCAATCGCTATATCCAGAGTGGCAAGCAAAACAGCGCGGTCCTCCCCGAATTCGTCGAAGCTGCCGGAATGCACAAATGCCTCCAGAATTTTTCGTGTGGCTGATTTTGCAGGTACCCTGATGCAAAAATCAAACAAATCCTCAAAACGCTTCTGCCTTCGGGCGTGAAAGACATCCTTCAGGACAGAGGCGCCTATCCCTTTCACTGCTGCAAGGCTGTAGCGGATGCCGCCGCTTTCTGCCTGGAAGGAATAGCCGCTCGAATTGATTGATGGCGGAAGAAGCGTGAGCCCCAGATGCTTCAGCTCACGGATATACTGGGCAAGCTTATCTTCATTGCCTGAAGCCTGTGAAAGGAGTGCAGCCATAAAGTTCAAAGGATAATTAGCTTTTAAATAGGCAAGCTGGTAAGCGATAAAGCTGTAGGCGACAGCGTGGCTTCTGTTAAAGCCGTAATTTGCAAAGCGCACAATCAGGTCGTAAACTTCCTGAGCTGTTTTCTCGTCATAGCCGCTGCTCACAGCACCTGATGCAAAATGGGCCCTCTCCCGGTCCAGCACATCCTTCTGCTTTTTGCTCACAGCCCTTCTCAGCAAATCTGCTTCTCCCAAAGAGAAGCCGGCCATCTTGGAAGCAATCTGCATGATTTGCTCCTGGTAGACAATGACTCCGTAAGTTTTTTCTAAATACGGCTTCAAATCCGGATGCGGGTAAGAAATCGGCTCTTTCCCATGCTTCCTGTTAATGAAGGATGGGATATTCTCCATCGGTCCCGGCCTGTATAGTGCATTGACCGCCACAATATCTTCAAAGCGGGTCGGCTTCAGCTTCTTGAGTACATTCCGCATCCCATCAGATTCAAGCTGGAAGACACCTGTCGTCTCCCCGGAGCTAAGAAGCCGGTATGTCTTTTCATCATCCAGGGGGATCTTTTTTATATCAGGTTTCTTTCCTGTTTTCCGCTGAATGGAGGATAAAATCGTTTCAATAAGGGAAAGATTGCGCAGCCCCAGGAAGTCCATTTTTAAAAGGCCGGCAGCCTCCAGATGCTCCATTGAGTATTGCGTCAAATAGACTCCTTCATGGCCCTGCTGGATTGGAACCACATTAACAAGGGGAAATTCGCTGATAACCACACCTGCAGCGTGTGTGGATGTATGCCTTGGAAGCCCTTCGATTTTCAGCGCTGTTTCAAATAACCTCTTATTCAGGCTGGATTCAGCCGTAAACGCCCGCAGCTGTTCTGATTCTTTGTAGGCTGTTTTCAGGTTTGTGCCTGGTCGGGACGGGATCAGGCGAGAAACCTGCTCAAGCTCTTTTGCATTCAGGCCGAATACCCTTCCGGTATCCCGCATTGCCGCTTTGGCTGCCAGCGTGCCGAAAGTGATAATCTGGGCCACATGGAGCTCTCCGTATTTTTTTGCGACGTATCTGATGACCTCATCCCTTCTATGGTCCGGAAAGTCTATATCAATATCTGGCATGGATATCCGCTCCGGATTAAGAAAGCGCTCAAACAGGAGCTCATGCTCAATTGGGTCAGCATCGGTTATATAAAGGACGTAAGACACCATGGATCCGGCCGCAGATCCCCGGCCGGGGCCAGTTAGGATGCCGTTTTCTCTGGAGAATTTGATGAAATCCCAGACAATCAGAAAATAATCGCTGAACTTCATTTTTTTAATGATGCCTAACTCATATAGAAGGCGTTGGCGATGGACTTCCGAAGCCTCGGGATAGCGCTCCGCAAATCCCTTCCAGCACAGCTCTTTCAGCAGTGTATCCGCATCCCCCTCCGGGACAGGGTATTTTGGCAGATGCTTCTTATCAAGCTCCAGCATGACATTGCACTGCTCCATAATTTTAATGGTGTTCTCCAGTGCTTCAGTGCTTTCTGTAAAAACCTCTGACATTTCTTCTGCTGTCTTAAGATAATATTCATCGCTTTGAAGACGGAAGCGGTTTTCGTCCTGGAGTTTATCGCCATTTTTAATGGCCAGAAGGCATTCCTGGGCAAAAGCATCTTCTTTTTCGGCATAAAACACCTGGTTTGCCGCAGCGGTCTGAAAGCCATGGTTTACAGACAATTCCTTCAGCTTTCTGTTTATCTTCTTTTCTTCCGGAAGGCCATGATCCTGATAGGCCAGATAAAACCGGTCTTTTCCGAAAATCTCTGTATAGAGGCGAATGGCTTCAAGCGCCTTCTCTTCTTCACCGCCGGCAATATACTGTTCGATTTCTCCTTCCAGGCCCGGTGTAAGGGCAATAAGCCCTGAGGAATAATGCTTCAGCCATTTTACCGGGATCCCCCCGTCCGCTTTCGTTTGAAGAGTGCTCGATATTTTCAGGAGGTTCTGGAAGCCGTCCTGGTTTTGGGCCAGGAGCACTAAAGGGCTCGGCCCCTTTTCCCCTCCCGCGGATTCAATATCTGCACAAAGGCCGATGATCGGTTTAATAGAATGCTTGAGACATTCCTTGTAAAACTGAACCGTACCATACATTACATTCCGGTCTGTCAAGGCAATGGCGCTGAAGCCTTTCTGCTTTGCCCGCGCAACAAGCTGTTCAACCGAAACCGTACTTGTCAGCAGGCTGTATGCACTATATACATGAAGGTGAATAAATGACATTAACTCACACCCTTAATCCGTCGTTCCGGGCACAAAGCCTGGCAGGGGTCTTCAACCTCTCCCGCCGGCCCCGCACTAGAAAGAAACTTTTATAATATCAATTATAGAACGTCCGTTTCCAAAAAGAAAATAAGAAATGCGGAAGCGGCTTGCCCAGAGACGACAAGCATAAGACGAGCAGGACGGAAGGTTGTTCTTTAACCTTCTGGCCTGATTGGCTTATGACTCGAGTCTCTAGCCGCTGGAGCTGGACAATACGAAATGCGGAAAAGCCTTGCTCATCTGCCTTAAAAATCCCTCCAAACTTTCCTGATCCTGAACATAATAGCTGAAGTTTGTCCATAAGATGGAATAGGGGAAATTTATGAATCTTTTAAACGAGCGACTATCTCGATAAGGAAGGATTACACTATGAAACACCAGCCATTTTTTGCTTCAATGATGGAAAGCTATTTTATTGCACTGGGTGTTTTGATTGGCGGATCGATTATCGGGGGGCTTGCAGCTTTCCTGACCGGCAAGCCGCCTCTGACTGAGGTGTTCCGCCTCTCCAATATGATCAGGATCTGGGCGATCGTCGCCGCGATCGGGGGCACTTTCGATGCTGTATACAGCTTTGAAAGAGGGCTGTTCCAGGGAGAGACAAAAGATATTTTCAAACAGTTCATGCTCATTCTTTCCGCGCTGGGCGGAGCACAAACGGGGGCACTGATCATCAGCTGGCTCACACAGGAGCATATATCATGAGGATCCCTCCTTATTACAGGAAGCCGGCATGGCAGCAGCTGTTTGCCGGCATGGCCATTGGCGGCGCCGTCAGCTGGTTCATCTTTTTGTTCATTTTTGGCGTATGGCAGGAGGACTACAGTTTTAAGATAGAAAAACAGGAAGAAACAATTGCAGGGCTAAGAAATGATATCAAGCTCTGGCAGGAGAGCTTCAAGGAACAGAATAAGAAAAGCCTTAAACAGATGACTGTACAGGACATAAAAGTAAAAATAACCAACGCCGATAAATATAAGCTTGATACATTGAGTGTGCTTCAGGTCGAGGACAGCGTCAAGGAGGATATAAGAATTCTGGTGGCAAAGGATATGGAAAGCGTATCGAAAAGCACAGGACTGATCAGGAAGGTCATTGAAAACCGGACATTCCGCATCAATGATAAAAGATACCGCCTGGAAGTAAGTGAAATGGTCATTTTTACAACATTGACGATTTCCTTGAAGATATCTTTTGAAGACTAAGGAAAGGGCGCCCATTATACCGGCGCCCTTTCAGCCTGTTACAGGCAGATTTCCTCCAAATCTTTGATAACATCCTTCTTTTCTTCCCATGAATGGATGGAAGCTCCTGCTGCCAGGGGATGTCCCCCGCCTTTATACTTCTTGGCCAGGCCATTGATGACCGGCCCCTTTGAACGGAGGCGGACCCTGATCTGATCTTCTTCCTCGATAAAGAATACCCATGCTTTGATTCCCTGGACATTGCCAAGTACCCCTACAAGAAGGGATGCATCTGAAGCCTTAAGTCCATATTGCTCCTGAAGCTCCCTGCTGATTGTCACAGATGCTGCGCCGTTGGCAAGAACCTCGAAATTCTGCAGAACATATCCGTTCAGTTTGACGACATTCGGCTTCAGCTCATACATTTTGTCGTAAAGATCTGTCCGTGAAAAATTATAGCGGATCAATTCACCAGCAATTTCAAAGGTTTTTTCCGTTGTGCTCGGAAACAGGAATCGTCCCGTATCCCCGACAATTCCCCCGTATATCAGCCTGGCTGCCTCATCAGACATCTTTAATCCTGCATCCTTCCCCTCCAGGTAGAACTCATAGATCATTTCACTGACAGAGCTGGCATCGGTTTCAACCCACATAATGTCGCCATAAGGATCTTCGTTCGGGTGATGGTCGATTTTAATGAGCTTATCGCCCATCGTATATCGCTGGTCACAGACCCGCTCCTGATTGGCTGTGTCGCACACAATGACCAAAGCCCCTTTATAGGCTTCATCCGAGATGCTGTCAAGCCGCCTCATAAAGTTCAGCGACTCTTCCTCCTTCCCGACCGTATATACCGTTTTTTCCGGGAAAGATGTTTTAATGATTTCCGCCAGCCCGCCCTGGGAGCCGTATGCATCAGGATCAGGCCTTACATGGCGGTGGATGATGATGGTATCATATTTTTTTATTTCATCAAGAATTTTTGATTTCATTGTGGTCTCCTTTTAGAAAGAATATCTAATTATTAGCATAAAAGAATCAAAAGAAAAAGAAACGGCCTGCTCTTTTTATGGCTTTTCCTCCTGATTATCGTTAAAATAATATAGGTGCCGGCTCATAATCAGGCTGACACTTATATTAATCCCAAGAGAATGATGCCCGGAGGAATTCAAATGCCTGTTTTAGTCATACTGATTGTTATTTCCATTGCATTCTATGTATTCTATAAAATAAAGACTGTGAGAAGCCGGAGGCCTGCGGAAAAAAAGTGGCTGTCTGCCAAGTCAAGCATCGCGCTGGGACTGTTTGTCGCCTTATTCGGCATCAACCAGCTTTTCCTTTACAGCACAACTGTCACCTATATTGTCGCTGCCGTCTTTATTATTCTCGGCGGAATCAATGTCTGGGCAGGTTTTAAAGCCTACCAGCATTATCTTCCTTATGCCGCTAAGGAAGCAGAAGATCTCCGCAAACAGCAAAATTAAAGCCTTTTTCAAAAAGCCGTTCCTTATGGAAGCGGCTTTTATTTATGGCTTGGTTCAAGATGCGGAAGCTGCCTAATGGGCAAGCCGCCTCCGCTTTTATCATTTATAGTTATTCCTCTTCGGTCTTGGAAAACAGTCCAGTTCCGGGCGCTAGCCCCTCGAGTCATAAGCTGATCAGGCCAGAAGGTTAAAGAACAACCTTCCACCCTTCTTGTCTTATGCTGGGCCCACAGGATGTGGGTCATGCAGGCGTTGCCACAGGACGTGGCGTTCTTAGCCTGCGTTCTTTAATATAGCACAGCTTTTCTGCATTTCTTAATGCCGGTCAATGAGCTGGCACATCATCATGGCTTTTCCTACGAGAATGCCTTCACTGAAGACTTCGACGTCTACTTTGCCGAATTTGCGACCGGCTTCAAGTATTTTTGGAACGATTTCGAGTACGCTGTCGATCTGGACAGGCTTCAGGAAGTAGATAGTCATATTCTCAACAACAAGATCCCCTTTTTTATAGCTTCTCAGGACTCTGTTGGCTGCTTCGGTGACAATGGTTGTGAACACGCCGTAAGAGATTGTGCCGAGCGGATTGGTCATCTGGGGGCTGACCTCGCAGCGGTATACATCTTCTCCCCTCGCCTTTCCGCGCGACAGGACCAGCTGGCTTGTTACAGTATCATCAATTGTCTCTCCCACCTGCGGCTGCCTCTGAATCATCTGCAGCGCCTTGAGTACATCCTGCCTGCTGATGATCCCCTGGAGCCGATTGGCTTCATCGGCAACTGGAAGAACCTCGATGCCTTCCCAGACCATCATATGGGCGGCTGATGCTACACTTGTCTTCCCGTTTACAGTCATCGGGCTTTTGGTCATCAGCTTTTCGATAGCTGATTCCGGAGCATGTCCCATTATATCCTTTGAAGTGATCATGCCCTGTATTTTCATATTCTGATCCACGACAGGGAAGCGGCTGTGAAGGGTTTCCCTGTTGCGGCCATGCCATTCTGAAACAGTTTCAGAGGAATAAAGGAACACCGTTTCCTGCAGTGGGGTCAAAATATCCTCTACCATGACAATCTCTTTTTTGATCAGCTGATCATAGATGGCCCTGTTGATCATCGTGGCAACAGTAAACGTATCATAGCTAGTAGAGATGATCGGCAGCTGAAGGTCATCTGCCAGCTTTTTGACCTCATCATCCGTATCGAATCCGCCTGTAATCAGGACCGCCGCCTCTGCTTTAAGTGCCAGCTCATGGGCGCGTGTCCTGTTTCCTATGATCAGCAGGTTCCCGGCGCCTGTATAGCGCATCATGGCTTCCAGCTTCATGGCGCCGATCACGAATTTATTAAGGGTTTTATGGAGGCCGTCGCGCCCTCCAAGGACAGTCCCGTCTACAATGTTGACCACTTCAGCGAATGTCAGCTTTTCAATATTCTCTTTTTTCTTCCTTTCGATCCTGATGGTGCCGACTCTTTCAATCGTGCTAACATATCCTTTATTTTCAGCATCCTTGATTGCACGGTAAGCCGTTCCCTCACTGACCGACAAGGCCTTTGCTATCTGCCTGACAGATATTTTCTCGCCGATCGGAAGCTCATCTATATATTGCAGAATTTGTTCATGCTTAGTAGCCAAAACCTTCACCCTTTATTTAAAATTGCTGTTCGTCTTGTAAATTTTTCTTATTTTATTATAAGGTGAATTCCCGGCCGATTCAATTTACGATTGATGTTATAACACATATCCGCAGGACAGGAGCCCTCAGGTTATTTGCTGAAGCTCCTGGCCGGCCTCTTTTTCCTTCTGGCTGCTGCTCCCGCAGAAAGCCTTGCCTTCGCTTTGGCCTGCGAAAACAGCAGGCCGGATAGATTGCCGGCCACCACAAACAGGGCCAGCAGCAGCCAGGCCCCGGCAAAGATGCCTTCCGCCCCCGCGCTTTCAATCGACAGCTTGGGGACCGCATAGTACAGCATCATCCCGCACAGCAGGATACACAGTAAATACCGATTGTTTTTCATTGCAACTCCTCCTTTTTCTATTTTATATCTATGCGGACATGCCTGAAAAAGACCTTTAGATAAGGAGGGGGCGGCTGCAGAAAAAAAGAAGTGCAGCCGCAGCTGCACTTATAGTTCGATGGACTCCCCTGCTTCAAGCACCTTGCCTTTGCCTGAAGGAAGCATTTCAATAAATTTCTGCGGATCCTGTTTGATCGGGGGGAAAGTATTAAAATGGATCGGTACTGTCACCCCTGCCTTCAGCAGCTCAGCTGCATATGCGGCATCTTCAGGCCCCATTGTGAAGTTATCGCCAATCGGCAGGAATGCAACATCAATCGGATGGCGCTCGCCGATCAGCTTCATATCTGAAAATAATGCAGTATCTCCTGCATGATAAACCGTTTTTCCCTCAGACGTGAAAAGGACGCCGGCCGGCATGCCAAGATAGATAATCTCTTTATTCTCTGTCATCAGCCCGGTGCCATGAATGGCAGGTGTGAGCTTTACCTTTCCAAAGTCGAACTCATAAGCTCCTCCGATGCTCATCGCATGCGTCCTGATGCCCTGCCAGCCAAGATAAGCAGCAAGCTCGGCATTTGCAATAACAAGAGAATCATTCTTCCTTGCCAATTCCACTGTATCCCCAAGATGGTCGCTGTGGCCGTGTGTCAGGATGATGACATCCGGTTTGACGTCCTCTGCCTTCAGGTCTGTCAGTTCATTCCCTGTGATGAATGGATCGAATAAAATTACTTTGCCTTTTGTTTCAATTTTTACGACAGCATGCCCATGGTATGAAACCTTCATCGCTATCTTCTCCCTTCAAACTCTTATGTAATTCAATGTTCAACAAAAATACAGGATTTCCTCCCTGATATAGTCCTATACCCTTTCTAATTCACAATTAAAAGTTTACAATTAACATGAAGCAAACTGCACTTACATACGATTTAGGAGGTTTTTGCATGGACAGCAGAATCAGCAAGTTATCACAATGGATGAAGGAAGAGGATATTGACTTCAGCTTTATCACTTCTCCCGATAATGTCTTTTACTTAAGCGGGTTCCTAAGCGATCCGCATGAACGCCTCCTTGGCCTTGGCGTTTTCCAGGATGAAGAGCCTTTCCTTGTCTGCCCCGGGATGGAAAAAAATGATGCTAAGAATGCCGGATGGAATTATGAAATCATCGGCTACAGCGATACGGATAATCCATGGGAATTCATCTCTTCGGCCATCCAGAAAAGAAATCAAAAAGTCAGCAGGGCTGCAGTTGAAAAAGAACATATGAATGTAGAGCGTTATGAAGCAATTTCTGCTTTATTCTCCAGCGCGGCATTCGTTCCTGCAGAAGAAAAGCTGAGAAAGCTCAGGATGGTGAAGGATGACAAGGAGCTGAAAATCATCCGTGAAGCATGCGCCCTGGCCGACTTTGCCATCCAGACAGGCTGTGAAGAAATTAAGGAAGGAAAGACCGAGATGGATGTCCTCGCTGCGGTCGAGTATGCCTTGAAGAAAAAGGGCATCAATGAAATGTCCTTCTCCACGATGGTCCTGACCGGCGCAAACGGCGCTTCCCCCCACGGGACACCGGGAATGACCAAAATCAAGAAAGGCGATCTTGTCCTTTTTGATTTAGGTGTCGTAGTCGACGGCTACTGCTCAGACATCACCCGCACTGTCGCATACGGTGAGATCAGCGAGAAGCAGAGAGAAATATATGAAACAGTCCTTAAAGCGCAGCTGGCCGCCGTGGACGCATCAAAGCCGGGAGCTGCCTGCTCTGAAATAGATATGACGGCAAGGAATATCATTGCAGAGGCCGGCTACGGGGAATACTTCCCTCACCGCCTCGGCCATGGTCTCGGAGTAAGTGTACATGAGTATCCTTCGTTGACTTCAGCCAACTCCCTTCAGCTTGAGAAAGGCATGGTATTTACCATTGAGCCTGGCATTTATGTTCCTGGTGTGGCAGGCGTCCGGATAGAGGATGATCTGGCCGTAACAGAAAACGGTGTTGAGATTTTAACGAAATTCCCGAAGGAACTTCAATTTGTCTGATTGAAGCAAAAAGATCCGGAGCAGCGGCTCCGGATCTTTTCTATTTACTGCTGCTCAAGCAGCGTCGCTGTATCAGAATAGTCAAGGCCATGTGCCTCGGCTACAGCTTTATACGTAACATAGCCGTTAAGAGTATTGATTCCCTTCAGCAGAGCTTCATTATCTGCGCATGCCTGCTTATACCCTTTATTGGCGATCTGGACTGCATACGGCACAGTCACGTTCGTCAGGGCAATCGTTGAAGTGCGCGGCACGGCGCCAGGCATATTGGCAACCGCGTAATGGACTACACCGTGTTTTTCGTAAGTCGGGTTGTCATGGGTAGTGATTCTGTCAGTTGTCTCAAAAATCCCTCCCTGGTCAATCGCAATATCAACCACGACAGAGCCTGGGTTCATGCTCATGATCATTTCTTCTGTCACAAGCTTTGGCGCTTTTGCTCCCGGAATGAGAACGGCACCGATCACTAGATCAGAATCTTTGACCGCTTCTGCAATATTATAAGGATTGGACATCAATGTTGTCACATCATTGCCGAAGATATCATCAAGCTGGCGCAGGCGTTCCGGGCTCAGGTCGATGATTGTCACCTTTGCACCAAGTCCTACTGCCATTTTAGCTGCATTCGTACCGGCTACACCGCCGCCGATGATTGTTACTTTTCCGCGCTGCACGCCAGGCACACCGGATAACAGGATCCCTTTGCCGCCATGGACCTTCTCCAGGAACTGCGCCCCGATCTGGGAAGCCATCCTTCCGGCAACCTCGCTCATTGGGGTCAAGAGAGGCAATGCATGATTGGCAAGCTGGACCGTTTCATAAGCGATCCCCACCACTTTATGATCAATCAGAGCCTTCGTCAGCTCCGGCTCTGGAGCTAAATGCAAGTATGTAAATAAAATCAGGCCTTCACGGAAATAAGCATATTCACTAGGCAGGGGCTCTTTTACCTTCATGACCATTTCCATGGACCATGCTTCCTCTGCACTGTTTACAATTTTCGCGCCAGCAGCTGTATAATCTTCATCAGTGAAACCGGATCCCATGCCAGCCTGGGTTTCAATAAATACTTCATGACCAAAGTTCAGCAAATTGACAACGCCAGCCGGTGTCATTGCGACACGATTTTCATTGTTTTTTATCTCTCTGGGTATTCCGATACGCATGCTGCATACCTCCTGCAAAATATAGTAAATAGGATAGAACCGATACTACTATAACACCTTTATAGGAAAAGAAGAAAGTAAAATTTTTTTATCGCCTGCAAACCCTTACATTGCCGTGATGATACGCTCTTGTTAAAAATGCTGAGTTATTCGGTTAAGATGACTTCTTTCCATGCCCGGGACAAAAAAATATCCTTCAGTTCCACCGATTATTGTAAAATGTATTTAGAAAGAGAGCTGATGCAAGTATGGCGTCAACTGCCAACATACAAAAAGACAGCCGGGGTAAAATTGAGCAGCTTGGGCTGGAGGCCGTTCCCTCCCATCTTAAACAGACACCCTGGTATGATTTCATGATTCTGCAGATGGCCTTTTCGGTAAATTCGGGGAATTTCCTTGTCCCTGCACTCGCCGTGATTTCAGGGGGCCTTTCTTTTTATGCTGCCGCAGCATCCACCATGATCGGGGCGGCTTTCGCCTTTCTGTTTGTGTCCTTCTTGACGCTGCCCGGATCCCGCTACGGGCTGCCTGCCCAATATGCGATCAGAAGCATGCTTGGCACAGGGGCGGCAAGATATATTTCGTCTCCGATCCGTACTTTGACCTCATTATACTGGTTTGCTGTCCAGACGATCGGCGGAACTGCTGTACTGACCGAGCTGGGCAGCAGGCTTTTTTCTGTCAGGCTGCCTTTTCTGGCAGTGTCGGTCTGCCTGGCCCTGATCATGGCCATATTAGCGCTTGTCGGCTTTGATGCGGTGAAAAAAGCAACCCGCTATTTTATGCCATTTCTGCTGATCGGCCAGGCTGCACTGTTTGTCCTGCTGATCCAAAAAGCGGGCCAGACTGATCACAGCACAATCTTAACCCATGGCAGCTGGGAGTTTTCTTCATTCCTGTTCTATTCAAGCCTGGCTTTTGTCCAATACGTTTCAGGATTAAGTGCTTCTTCTGATATGGCAAGGTACGCGAAGTCTGAACGCGGCGCTTTCTGGGGGCTTTTTTCCGGGAACACAGCCGGCTTTGCCATCACAGCCGTTTTAGGGGCATTGTCTGCAAGCCTCCTGGGAGAGCTGAATCCATTTGTGTCGGCAAGCACCCTCACATCTTCTGTTTCCGTACTGGTGCTGATTTTCGCCTGTGCCATGATGTCGATGATTTCCATCAACCTGAACAACGCCTATACAGGCGGATTCAGTCTGCTGAATACATTCCAGGGGCTCGGCAGGATAAAGAGTGCATGCCTGTTCGGGCTCGCTGCGGTCATTCTGAGCTGCTTTCCTGATATCGTTGAATCAGCTCAGAAATACATCTCTCTGCTCGGCACCTTTGTCATTCCCATTTCTGCGGTTATTGCAGCAGATTTTCTTTTCATAAAAAGGCGGAAGCTGACTGAGGCAGATCTGCTGGTCCTGCGGGAGCCTGGTTTTGTCAATAAGCAGGCAATCATCAGCATGGCTTTCGGGATCATCTCTTACAGCCTCCTGCCTGAAAATGCTTCTCCAGGTTTTGTTTCATTTATAGCCACCGCTTCCCTTTACATTTGTCTTCAGCTGCGAAAAGGAAGGCAATAACGAGAAAGTGCAGGACAGCGCCCTGCACTTTTTTCAATGTTTTATTTTGTTTCCTCTTCGCTGCTGTAAGTGTCGACTCTTCCATTTTCCTGATCGATGACACCGCTGTTGTACGAATCCATGATTTGTGCACTTACCTGGCTGTGTCCCTGGTCGTCATAGATATAATGAGACTGCCCTTTCGGCTCTTTTGGCATCTTCATTTCCCCCTTATCGATTTTTTTTTATCTATACTATCTTTCGAATTTCTGTAACAGTTATGCATTTTGGGGTAATGTATAATAAAGGTAAAGGAGGAGATTCAAATGACGCTCACGTACAAAAACATTTTAGTAGCAGTAGACGGTTCCAAGGAAGCGGAATGGGCCTTCAAGAAGGCGGTCGGGATCGCAGTCAGGAACAAAGCCAGGCTGACCCTTGCCCACATTATCGATACGCGCACCTTCGCAACTGTCGAAGCCTATGACAGGACGATTGCTGAAAGGGCTGACATGTTTGCAGCCGAGCTGCTTAAAAAATATCAGCAGGAAGCAGTGGAGGCTGGAGTAGAAAATGTGGAATATGTGACAGATTATGGTTCTCCGAAAGTAAAGATACCCAAGGAAATTGCCAAGGTCCAGCATGCAGATCTGATTGTCTGCGGGGCAACTGGTTTGAATGCAGTTGAACGCTTCCTGATCGGCAGCGTTTCCGAACATATCACCCGCTATGCCCCATGTGATGTGCTTGTAGTCAGGACCGAAAAGGACCCGGAATAATAGTTAAAAGGCCGCTGCTTCCCTGCAGCGGCCTTTATTGTTATGAGTAGGCTTTATCCTTCAGGCGCCCTTTTGCTTTTTCCAGCGCCTTCTTTATTTGGGCAAACCCTGTTCCGCCCTGGCTGTTCCTTCTTGCAACAGCCGCCCGCGGGTCAAGGACCTCGTAAATATCCTCCTCAAAAAGGGTGCTTGCCTCCTTATACACTTCCATCGGCAGGCCGGAAAGGAAGCAGCCTCTGTTCACACAATCAAGGACAAGCTTCCCGACAATTTCGTGGGCTTCCCTGAATGGCAAGCCTTTACCGGAAAGATAGTCAGCCAGTTCTGTCGCATTGGAAAAATCGCTTTTCGTGGCCTTTTCCATTACTTCACTGTTAACCGTCATGGACCCAACCATGCCGGAAAAAATTTTAAGTGAGCCAATAACCGTTTTAACTGTATCAAACATTCCCTCTTTATCTTCCTGCATATCTTTGTTATAAGCAAGAGGCAGCCCCTTCAGCACTGTGAGCAGGCCGACAAGGTTGCCGTAGACGCGGCCGGTTTTTCCGCGTATCAGTTCTGCCATGTCTGGGTTTTTCTTTTGCGGCATGATGCTGCTTCCTGTCGCAAAACTGTCATCGAGCTCAATGAACCGGAATTCCTGGCTCGACCAGAGAATGATTTCCTCGCTGAAACGGGACAGATGCATCATCAGAATGCTGCTTGCTGAAAGGAATTCAAGGATAAAGTCCCTGTCGCTTACAGCATCCATGCTGTTTTCATAGATGTCATCAAACCCGAGCAGACTGGCTGTCAGCTCGCGGTCGATTGGAAAGGTTGTACCGGCAAGGGCGCCTGCACCAAGAGGAGAAACATTGATCCTTTTCAGATTCTCGCTGTATCTCTCCTTATCCCTTTCCAGCATCCAGAAATAAGCCATCAAGTGATGCGCAAACGAAATGGGCTGTGCTCTCTGAAGATGAGTATAGCCCGGCATGAGGGTTTCCACATTCTCCTCTGCCTGGGAAAGCAGGGCTGCCTGGAGCTCTTCAATCAGCTTGATAACATGTGCTGCCTGTTTCTTTAAATACAAGTGCATATCTGTTGCTACCTGATCATTCCTGCTTCTGCCTGTATGAAGCTTGCCGCCGACAGGCCCGATTTCGTCCGTAAGCAGGCTTTCCAGGTTCAGATGTATATCCTCCAGCTTTACAGAGAAAGGAAGCCCTTCCTCCTGGGACTTTTCCTTTAACAGCTTGAGTCCCTTCTGGATCTGAGCTGCTTCCTCCTCTTCAATAATCCCGCAGCGGGACAGCATTTCCACGTGTGCAAGGCTTCCCTCTATATCTTCCTCAACAAGCTCCTGGTCAAAGGAGATGGAGGCTCCGAATTCATCGACCCATTCTTCTGCCGATTTCGTGAATCTTCCTCCCCAAAGCTTTTTCACACTGTCACCTTCTTATTCTGGACAATGCTTTGAACCTTTGTCGGCAGGCCCCATAACTGGATAAAACCAACCGCGGCATTATGGTCGAATTCATCTTCAGATGTATATGTGGCCAATTTTTCATCATAAAGAGAAAAAGGAGATTTTCTGCCTTCGACGATGCTGTGCCCCTTGAACAATTTCACCCTTACAGTTCCTGTCACATGCTTTTGCGTTTCCTCAAGGAAAGCCGTTAAAGCCTTTTTCAATGGCGAGAACCAAAGCCCTTCATAGATAAGCTCAGTCAGTTTTTTCTCAATGACAGGCTTGAAATGGGCAAGCTCTTTAACAAGTGTGAGGTCTTCAAGCTCTTTATGCGCTTTGATCAGCGTCATGGCTCCCGGACACTCATAGACTTCCCTTGATTTAATGCCGACAAGTCTGTTCTCAACATGGTCAATGCGCCCGACTCCATGCTTGCCTGCCATCAGATTCAGCTCCAGAATCAACTCGGATAACGGATAAGCTTTGCCGTTCAGGCTTACCGGCACCCCTTTGCTGAATTCGATTTCTACGATATCAGGTGTGTCAGGCGTAAACTCAAGGCTTGTTGTCAGGTCGTAGGCCTCTTCAGGCGGAGCCGCCCACGGATCTTCCAGAATCCCGCACTCATTGCTGCGGCCCCAAAGGTTCTGGTCTATTGAGAACGGAGAATCCAGATTGATCGGAATCGGGATATTATTATCCTTTGCATATTGGATTTCTTCTTCTCTGGACCATTTCCATTCCCTTACAGGCGCGAGCACCTTGAGGTCTGGATTAAGTGCCTGGATCGATACCTCGAATCTTACCTGGTCATTTCCTTTTCCTGTACAGCCATGCGCAACCGCAGCGGCGCCTTCCTTTTCAGCCACTTCAACAAGCTTTTTAGCAATAAGAGGCCTGGAAAGAGCAGAAACAAGCGGGTATTTGCCTTCATAAAGAGCATGCGCCTGAAGGGCAGCAAGTGCATATTCATTCGCAAACTCTTCTTTCACATCCAGTACATATGACTGGACTGCTCCCACTTTAAGCGCCTTTTCCTGGATGAACTTCAGATCCTTGCCTTCCCCAACGTCAAGGCAGCACGCAACCACTGAGTATCCCTGGTCGCCAAGCCATTTGATCGCCACAGAAGTATCCAGTCCGCCTGAGTATGCTAAAACAACTTTTTGATTTGACATGAAAATTTCCTCCTCTATAGATGAACGAATAAATATTCATTTAAATTATGTTTTTATACAATTAACTAGTTAATACTCTAACAATATTCCAGGATTAATTCAATAGTTATTCGTTAAAATGTATAAATTTTTATGGTGACAGGCACCTGTACCAGTCCGGCCGACTGGTATAGGTGCCTGTCACCATGTACAATAAAAGCAGCCTATTTTTGGGGGACGGATGAGATGGAGGATGTTTTCATTTTGGATAAGCGCCTGGGGATTGCTGTTCCTGTGCTGGATGGCGAGTGGGAAGAGTACCCGCAGGAAGAGCGCCAGGAAATTCTGTATACATGGGAGAAGATACGCGGGGGGATCCCGGACAGGATATCAGAGCTTGAGACGCAGATAAACCGCAGACAGGACCAGCTCGCAGATGAAGAGAATTTTGAGCTTTCATGCAAATTGAACAGTGAGATCGCGGATCTTGCTTCCATCATCAACGATCTTTGGCTGTGGTACAGGGCCAATCAGGAAATCGGGGGAAAGCTGCATCGCTGATTTAAGCTCTGTAGAGAATATTATTCTGCAAAGCAAAAAGGCGGGGCGCCATGATGGCGCCCCGCCCCCTTTTTATACAAGATCTTTCTTTACTTCCCTTATAACATGCCCCAGCTCCGGGATGATCAATTTATTCATGGCCAGCCTTACTGCACCTGAAGATCCCGGTGTGGAAAAGACAGCTGTATTCTCGATGATGCCCGCAGAAGCGCGGGAGAGAATTGCAGCAGAGCCGATGTCCTCCTGGTAGCTCAGCATACGGAATAATTCCCCGAAGCCGCTAATTTCCTTTTGATAAAGTGCACTCACCGTTTCAATGGTTACATCCCTTAAAGCGATTCCTGTCCCGCCATTGGTAAGGACTGCATCGATATCCGGATCTGAACATCCCTCCAGGACCGCCTGACGGATCTTTTCTTTTTCATCGGCGACAATCTGGTAGGAACTTACCCTGTGGCCCTCTGCTTCAAGAAGCTCCTTCATCAGCCTTCCGCTTTTATCGGTCTCCGAATTTCTTGTATCACTGATGGTAATGATTTTGCATCTGACTGTTTTGGGGGCTTCTTTTTTGTGTTCCTCGCTGCTCATCAAACTTCCCCCTGTTTCTTCAGCAGATACCTGTACTGATAATATTTATGGGCAAAATCAGTGACCTTCCTTGTAAACTGATAGTTTGCACCTGCTCCTATGGCCATGCTGACAAGCGGGATGCCCTGGATGGATTTCCTTTTGAAAGCTGCTATAGCCAGGCCTTTGAAAAGCTGTTTGATCGGCTGGCCCATCCAGGCAATGTCCGTCAGTTCCTCCTGGCCCTCATAAAAATAAGCTTCTTCCGCATTCTCCAGTTCGGCCAGAAGCTGTTCCCAGGCCTGCCCCTGAAGCCGCGGCGGCAGGATCGATGCGCAAAACACCTTTAAAGAAGCCATCATCTCATAAGGTGTGTTCACTTCAATCCCATATGTCATCGCGATGAGCTGGACTGCACGCAAATTGATGACAGCCATGGCAGGAAGATCGGATCCAAGCAGCAGCACACCGCCGGTCCCCGATGCCCCTCCCTGTGCAAATGAGTAAAGGCGGTGGCGGGCAATCTGCTGATTGGCTATGTATTGCAGCTGATTGATGTCCAATGAAGCCAGATCTTCCACTGTTTCAATGCCGGCATCAAAGATGCGGCCTGCAGATAGGATTCGTTCCTTTGCATCCAGCTGGAGCTGTGAGCTTTGGATCAAGGCATGGAGATGGAACAGCCAGTTATCCAGGGAAGCAAAAAATTGCTGCTGAGTTTTCTCAGGAAGCAGCAGGAACGCCTTTTCTAAATATTTGTCATAGGTCAGCTCCAAATCATTGGATTCATACTGTGCCAGCTTGTCTTCCCATTGTGCGATCTCAGATAAAGCCTGTTCTTCCCGTCCGTTTAGTGCCATATCTTCATCCTCCTTGCCGGTGTTTTTGTTCAGTATAGCATATTGATTCAGGCAAATCCTGTTTCATTGGATGGAGAAGGCAGAAAAACAAAAGGACAAAAAAGCCTTGGCTTCTTTGTCCTTTCAATCATTCAAATATTATTTCGCAAGCCTTACAACATCCCTGGCAATCATAACTTCTTCATTTGTCGGAATAATGATAACCTTGACCGGTGAGTGAGGATAGTTGACAAACGTTTCCTCACCGCGGACCTTGTTCAATGCAGGGTCCCAATATACGCCCATGAATTCCAGTCCCTGAAGGACACGCTCGCGGATTTCAGCACTGTTTTCGCCGATGCCTGCTGTAAAGATAATGGCATCAACTCCGTACATGCGTGAAGCATAAGAGCCGATATATTTGTGGATCCGGTTTGCAAACACTTCGAGAGCAAGCTCTGCTCTTTCGTTTCCTTCAGACGCTTGTACCTCGATGTCGCGAAGGTCGCTTGAGAAGCCAGAAACTCCAAGCATTCCGCTCTCTTTATTCAGTACATTAAGCACTTCGTCAGCTGACTTGCCTGTTTTCTCCATGATGAATGGAATCAAAGCAGGGTCAATATTCCCTGAACGGGTACCCATTGTCACACCGGCAAGCGGTGTAAAGCCCATGGATGTATCAATTGATTTTCCGCCTTCAATGGCCGCGATGCTTGCACCGTTCCCCAGGTGGCAGGAAAGCAGGCGAAGCTGCTCAAGCGGACGGCCAAGAAGCTCTGCTGCACGCTCTGATACATATTTATGTGAAGTTCCGTGGAAGCCGTATTTACGGATGCCGAACTTCTCATAATACTCATAAGGAAGGCTGTACAGGAATGAGCTTTCAGGCATAGTCTGATGGAACGCAGTATCAAAGACAGCTACTGCCGGTACATTTGGAAGCACCTGCTGGAATGCCTTGATTCCTGTAATATTTGCAGGGTTGTGAAGAGGTGCCAGCTCGGAAAGTGCATCGATTTTGCTCAGTACCTCTTCCGTGATAACCGCAGAATCTGCAAACTCTTCTCCACCGTGTACTACACGGTGGCCGATTCCTTCAATTTCATCCAGTGATTCGATGATCTTCAGATCAGTCAGCTTATTGAGCAGAAGCTTGACTGCAACCTCATGGTCAGGTATTTCCGTTACTTCCGTCTGCTTCTCGCCGTTAACAGAAATACTGAAAACTGCATCGTTTAGACCGATTCGTTCAATAAGACCTTTTGTGATTACTTCTTCGCTTGGCATTTCAAATAATTGAAATTTCAATGAAGAACTTCCAGCATTAATTGCAATAATTTTCGCCACGATATGTCGCTCCTTTTAAATGCGGACTCGCATACGTCCTGTATGTTTAACCAGTGCAATGGGGACCATGGGGAAATATGTATCTCTTTTCCCTCCAGGATGCCAGCCTTTATATAACACCGATGCTAATCTAATGCCTGATGTGGTACACATTTATTGTGTGCAACTGGCATCATTTTATCTCTCAATTCCCCATTTAATCACTGTGCTTGCATGATTTCAAGGAACATTCAAAATTGGTATCGTTTACAGTTAAAATTAAATGTATTCCGACATTTCGGTGATTTCCGTTTCTTATTTTCCATTACCCCTGCGGCTCTTCAGCTAAAACAGAACTTCCAATTAAAGACTGCAGACTAAAATGCGGCAGCATCCTCTTAACACTCTCCGGAAGACTTATGCCAGCAGGTTTTGAGTCTGGACAGCTCCATTAATATTTTCTTCTCATTCAAATAGAAAAAGCATGATCCAGTTTGGGACCATGCTTTTTGCACTCTATATCTTATTTTCCCTGAACCAGGCATCCACCTGCTTAAGGATTCTCTCGACCTGTTCCGTTTTTGAAAGGCTCGGCATGTTTACAAGCAGGGCTTGCTTTGGAGCTGTGACCCCTTCACCCTTTTTCTGGAGGATAAAGACGCTTTTTGCGGCATTTTTATTTTTAAACAATGTTTCCGGGAGCTGGAGCAGGCCCTGGATGATGCTTGTCTTGCTTATATACGCCTTCAGCTTGTCCGCCTGTTCGCTTTCAAACAGGCCATTTGGCACAATCAGGAACAGATAGCCGCCTTCCTTAACATGGCGCATGCTCTGTTCCAGGAAAAGGTGATGGGCATAAGAATGGCCCTCGTCTGCCTTCAGCTCATAGTCCTGCGCCCTTATGTCGTTTGGATAATACCCCACTGGAAGGTCGCTGATGACTGCATCCACGCTTTCAATGAACAGCGGCTCAAGGCTGTCCTGGTTATAGAATTGGATGGGGTGCTTCTGGAGGTTGGCATTGATGTAGGCAAGCTTAATGAGGAGGTCGTCCACATCTGACCCGACTGCTTCAATGCTTTTTCCTTCCTGCTGATTGATGACAGTCGTAAGGAGATTGCCTGTCCCGACCGCTGGATCCAGAAGGCGGAAAGATTTCGCCCCGACAAATTTATTCACCAGATAACCTGTCAGCATTCCGACAGCATCCGGTGTCATCTGGTGGTTTGGCTGCACATTTTCCTTCATGCCCTTTAAAATGGCCAGCTGAAACGACTTTCTGATATTCTCGCTTGTATATAGGTCAAGATTCAGCGACTCATAGCTTTTTTTCAGCCTTTTTACATTAAGCTCACTGAGTCCGTCCTGGAGAATGGACTCTTGAAAAATATTATCGCCTGTTTCTGCAAGCGCCTCTAAATATGTACATTGCAGCTCTTCCTGCAAGATCATAGCTGTTTCATTAAAGACTGAGAACAGTTCTTCTACGGGAGTGATACTCACTAATTCATTCCTCCTGCTAAAATATTATTGTCTTATTGTAACGGGGTTCCGGCAGGATCACAAGCCCGCCGCCTGCCATTCAGGAGATTAAGGAATACAGCCTGGGCATTCTTAAGGCATACAAAAACCCCGATTGCCCGGGGTTCTTCGAAGTTTATTCAGCTTGCCTTGCAGCTTCCACTGCAGCTTCGTAGTCAGGATGGTCAGTTGCTTCGCTCACATATTGGGCATAAACCACTTTGTCATTGGAATCAACAACAAATACTGCCCGTGCAAGAAGGCGGAGCTCCTTTATTGCTACTCCGTAAGCTTCACCGAAAGAAAGGTCGCGGTGGTCTGAAACTGTCTGCACATTTTCAATGCCGGCAGCTGCGCACCAGCGCTTCTGTGCGAAAGGAAGATCTACGCTGACTGTAAGAACTTTTACATTATCAAGCTTTGATGCTTCTTCATTGAATCGGCGCGTCTGAGCGTCGCAAACGCCTGTATCAATAGAGGGAACAACACTAATCAGTCTTACCTGGCCCTTGGAATCCGCAAGCGTTACCTCAGATAAGTCATTGGCAAGCACTTTGAATTCCGGAGCCTGGTCTCCTGCTTTCACTTCGTTCCCCAGCAAAGTAACCGGATTTCCTTTAAAAGTAATTGATGCCATTGGTTTCTTCCTCCTTATTTTTCATATATGTACAGTGCAATCATACTTCCTGGAAAATCATTTTGCAATGAAAAGCCATTTAGTCCGGCAATAGAAAAGGCTGTCTCCGGGGAAGAAGACCAGCCTTTTCAAACATCCATTTTAGAAGTCCAGGTCATGCTTTGGTCCATTGTATTCGTTCGAGCGGTTCTGGCTGCTTTGGCCTTCGCTCTTTCCATCCTGGCTGCTGTTCCCTGATCCGTTATTTTTTGACATCATCTGCTGGATCTTATCAACAGCCTGAGGGGCCAAATCAAGGATTTTTTCATATAGATGTGTGCTCTCGTCCAGATGGACCATTTTAACTCCGTGGGAACTTACGATTAAAAAAGCAATCGGCGTTATGGAAACTCCGCCGCCGCTTCCTCCGCCAAACGGATGCTTCGGTTTGCCTTCTCCCTCGCGGCCTGAACCTTCAAGCATGAACTCACTGCCGCCTGCTGCAAAGCCGAAACCGACCTTTGATACGGTAAGGATCACACTTCCATCAGGAGTTTCAACCGGGTCCCCGATGATTGTATTCACATCAATCATTTCTTTCAAATTTTCCATTGCGGTCGTCATCAAGCCTTGTATCGGATGATCAGACATAATAAACTTCCTCCTCATCTAAACGGATTTTGTTTTATTATCAGATAGCACGGATAACGGCTTTGTCCTAAAGTCCGGCATTCCGCCTTTCCAATATTTAATCAGTTTAATTCCTGCCAACATAGCTTGCCCGATGCGGAATTGAAACATACATGAAAAACGGGTTTGGGAAACTGCAGCCTGAAAATGGGGGGTCACCGACAAAACGGGCATGTCCCTCATCCTCATATAGTGGCTGAGAATGCCGACCAGGCTTCCTTTTGCAGACCAGATTATCCCTGCAAGGACAGCAGTATGCGCCGCATCACCGATTCCGGCCAATGTATGCCATTCGATATCCCTGATTGCCACCTTTTTCAGAAATCGCCGGATGATCGTGTGGAGGCCAAATACATGGCGTATCAGCTCCTCGGCATCCTTGATACTGTTCAGGAAGTCCTCCGGCGTGAATTTTTTCCGGTCTTCCTGCTTCTTCTCCTCCTCCCGGCCGGCTTCCACTTTCTCTTCAACCACAATGGAAGGGGAGTCATCATCGATTTTTATCAGCGGAACCTGTATGTTATAGCGGATAAGGCCCAACCAGGCCCGGAACTTTATTGATATATGGTCATTGTCCTGGCCATGATAAAAGTTAAAGTAAACTGTTAGCTTTGAGAAAAGAAGAATAATGAGCAAAAGCAGAATGACTGCCGCTGCTGCTCCAAGGATCAGCCACCACATCCGATCACCCCCTATTAACAGGCTGGTGTATTTTTTCGCATTAGTCTCCTGCTAAAGATATCCAGACGCTAAATCTAGGCTTTCCTTTTGGGAAAAAAAATAAACCTGCCGGCAGCAGGCCGGCAGGCGATTCTTTCAATTATTCCTTATTTTCTTTCGTGAATGACGCTTGTATCGGCAAACAGGTCATGAAGCCCCTGTTTTTTCGGCAGAAAAGCGACAATGACATAGCCAATATAAATAGTGGCTGAAATGAAACGACCGATCCACTCCCTGAACAATATGGTGCTCCAGGACATTTCTTCATCTTTAAGACTGACTACTTTCAGCCCAAATATCATTTTCCCGAGCGTCTGCCTGAAATACTTTGTCATCAGGACAAAATAGGCATAAAAAATGATGCTTGTGACGATATTTGCGGGAGTGAAAATCCCGGAATCGCCAAGGGGAAGATCCGCCGCCCGAAAAATCGGATGCACGATAATGCGGTTAATGCTGCCTATGACAATGAGATCGGCCAGATACGCCCAGAACCTCATCCAGAAACCGGCAAAACGGACTGATGCCGCATGATCTGCATATGACGGGCTGGCTGGTGAATGATTGTCAGCAGGCAAATCCTTGTCCAAATGGCTGTCTAATGTGGTCATTTGCCATCCCTCCTCATTCTGAATACATGTACATCAGCCGCGGGGCATTCGGCTGTGACAACAGCTTCATCATGCCGGCCATTTCAATATCATCGCCCATCACTTTCCGCGCACCCATGCTGAACAAGGAGCCAAAGCCCATATTTTCCGAATAGCTGACTACCTGTGCACCCTTAAGCTTATGGTCTTTCTCCAGTTCATCTACAACATCTTCAAAGAAGCCGAAACCATCAATCAGATTGAGCTCTTTTGCCTGGCGGCCGTCATAGATCCGTCCGTCGGCGATTTTCCTCACCTGATCTGCCGGGATGCCCCTTCCTTCTGAAATGACTTTAACAAAGCCTTCATAAGAATTGTCGATCATAGACTGGAGGATCTCCCGTTCTTCTTCCGTCATCTCCCTTGAAGGGCTCATAATATCTTTGTAAGGTCCGCTCTTAATCGTGACAAATTCTACGCCATACTTTTCGGCAAGCCCTGCATAATTATATCCCTGCATGATGACACCCAGGGAGCCTGTCAGGGTTTCAGGACTGGCATAGATTTTTTCAGCAGGTGCTGAAATATAATAGCCGCCGGAAGCAGCCATGGATCCCATTGATATGTACACAGGCTTTTTCGCTTCCTTCTGGATTTCCACGATCTTATCATGGATCTCAGAGCTTTCCACTACACCGCCACCCGGGGAATTCACGCGAAGAATGACCGCTTTCACACTATCATCCTCTTTAACATGGTCCAGCTTTTTCATGAAAGATTTGTGGTTATAGCCGGGACTGGCAAACAGTGAGCTGGCATCTCCTGCATCCTGGATGGTCCCATCTACATTCAGGACGGCAATTTTCTTTGAACTGCTGCCCGGTTCAATGATTTCTTCAGAAAATGCTTCATCAACTGGAAACATATCCGCAAATGTGCTTTCGGCATTTCTAAATGCGAAAGTCGACAGCACACTAGTAATAATGGAGAAAAACAGCAGTGCAGCGGCTATTCCAAGAGCCGCCCATCTTTTCCCATTCATATCTTCTCCTCCTTTTTTCCTTTTCCAAGTATTAATACGCAATAACTTTTAAAATGTTTCAAAAACATGTACACTGATGACAATAAACGTTATTGCCGCAAAATACCAATCATACGCAAATATTATCATTTTGAATGGGAGGAATGAAAGTGACGCGCCGAAACTTATATTTTTACCATAAGAAAGATTCTGAAATGATGGAAAAAGCAGGCCATCTTTATGAGCTTGCCGAAAAATACGGCTTTACCATAGTCAATGACTTTAAACAGGCTAATATCATTGTGAGCATTGGCGGTGACGGGACATTTCTTCAGGCGGTCCGCAAGACCGGCTTCCGCGAGGACTGCCTGTACGCGGGCATCTCTACGACCGGCACATTAAGCATGTACTGCGATTTCCATATTGATGACACATCCAAGATGGTTGAAGCGATGGCCAATGAGCAGATTGAAGTCAGAAGATACCCGACGATGGAGATAAAGGTGGATGATGAATCCTCCTTCTATTGCCTGAATGAATTCAGCATACGGTCTGCGATCATCAAAACATTTGTTATGGATGTATTTATCGATAATCTCCATTTCGAAACCTTCAGGGGCGACGGGATGATTGTCGCAACTCCGACAGGCAGTACAGCCTATAATAAATCGGTCAATGGCGCCATCGTTGACCCTATGCTCCCTTGCCTCCAGGTCAGCGAACTGGCATCCCTGAACAATAACCGATACAGGACACTGGGTTCTTCATTCATCCTGAGCAGCGGCCGCAGCCTGACCCTCAGAGTCATCCAGGACGGCAATGACCATCCGACAATGGGAATGGACAACGAAGCACTAAGCATCCAGCATGTCGAAAAAATTGAAGCCAAACTGAGCGGCAAACAAATCAAGACTGTCAAACTTAAGGACAACTCCTTCTGGGAAAAGGTAAAGAGGAGTTTTCTATAAAAAGGCCAAGATTGTATGAACAAGTCATGTATCCCGATACCAGATGGGATACATGACTTCCTTTTTCTTCACAATCATGTATCCCAGGAGCCGGTTGGAATACATGACTTCCTTTTTTTTCACACTTATGTATCCCAGGTGCCTGATGGAATACATGACTTTCTTTTTTTCTCCAGCCCATAACATCAAAATACAGTTCGTCCCACAGCCAAAAAGGCTCTTTGGCGGCCCTGCAGAGGGACGTTCAAATCAGAAAAAGGAAGAGGCCGCGGCCTCTTCCTTTTTACATCCCCAGCCCTTTTCCATGCTTCCATTTCATATTGGCAAATAATTTCGTTCTGGACAGCGAGTAGACGGTCAAAGCAAGCCAAATGAACAAGAATGCAACCAGATGGGTCTTTGTGAATTCTTCACCATATACGAAAATGCCGAGCAGCAGTGTCAATGTCGGGGCGATATACTGCAGATAACCCAGCATGGAAAGCGGTATTTTCTGTGCCCCTTTGGCAAAATACAGAAGCGGGATCGCAGTGGCTGCCCCTGCACCGATCAGCAGGAGATCCGTTCCTGTGGAAATGGCCAGGAAGGACTGCTTTCCGGCTGCAAATAAATAAATCAGATATCCAAGTGCCAATGGCATGACAACCATCGTTTCGAGCGTCAGTCCAATGGCAGATTCCACCTTGATCAGTTTCTTTGCCAAACCGTAAAGGCCGAAAGATAAAGCAAGCACAACCGCAATCCATGGAAATCGTCCATAAGAGAGGGTCATGATAAGCACACCCGCTGCAGCCAGCAGGAAAGATACTGCCTGCACAGAGGAAAGCTTTTCTTTTAAAACAACTATTCCCAGAAGGACACTGACCAGCGGGTTGATATAGTAGCCAAGGCTTGCTTCAATCATTTGGCCGGAATTGACTGCCCAAATGTATATGAACCAGTTGCAGCTTATGAGCAAGGAAGCAATTGTCAGAGCGAGCATTTGCTTCTTGTTGTTCCGTATTCCTCTCAATGTCCGGACAAAATCCGGCCATTTCCTGGTCAGGACAAGTACAGCCAGCATAAAGATGAAGGACCAGAAAACCCGGCTGGCCAGGATTTCATCAGCACTCACATGATTGAGAAGCTTCCAGTAGATCGGCAGGATGCCCCATATCAAATAAGACAGCCCTGCGTACAGGGCCCCTTGTTTTACTTCAGTATCTGTCATTGTTGGTTAGCCTCGATTCTTTCTAATATCGAAATAATTATAAAGCCAAAAGAAAAAAACTGGCAACCTATTCGTTTTAGCAGGATTCGCTCGTTTAAATCTGTCCGCGCTTATAAACGGTTTTTCCTCCTATTACTGTCTCATTGACTCGTGTACGGAGGAGTGCCTCCGGATCTTCTTCGAATATATTCCGGTCAAGGATTGTGAAATCAGCAAGATATCCTTCCTTGATCATTCCCCTGTCAACTTCATGGCAGATTGCATATGCGCTGCCTTTTGTATATAAGGAAACAGCTTCGTAAATGGATAATGCCTCCTCTTTGATATAGGCAATCCTCCCGGGGTCATCGCTGCTGGTTCTTGTAACCGCCGAATGGATGCCGAGGAGCGGGTCAGCCTGCTCGATTGGCGCATCAGATCCGCCTGCACATGGGATGCCTTCATCAAGCAATGTTTTCCAGGCATAACAGTAATCCATATGCTCTTCACCGATCCTGCTGATGACCCACGGAAAGTCAGAAGCCAGGAATCTTGGCTGTATATCCAGTATAAGAGGAAGCTTTTTTGCCCTTGGAATGAGTTCTTTCCGCAGTATCTGTGCATGAATGAGCCGGTCCCTGCCTTTTCCTTTCAGCGGGTATTTTTCAATGCTGTTCAGTGACATTTCAAAAGCCCTGTCACCGATGGCATGTATGGCCACCGGCATATCCAGCTCCCTGGCTTTTTTCAATAGCCCGTCAAGCTGATCCTGTGTAAAAATAGCCACTCCTGAGGTTGAAGGATCATCCGCATACGGATGGCTCAGCAAAGCAGTCCGGCCTCCCAATGCCCCGTCTGAAAAAATCTTCATTGCACCGAATTCTATCCACTCATCTCCGCCAAGATAATTTCCGCCCTCAAGCTTCATGTCATTGATTACCTCGTGATGGACGAGCAGGTGGGCCCGGAAAGGCAGTTTATCTTCACCGATGACCTCCTTGAAAGTCCTATAGGTCCCATGGAAACCGCCATAATAATTAAGATCCTCAGTATGTGCCCCTGTCAGGCCCAGTGCGTAGGCATCCTGGATGGCTGCACGCATTGCCGTCTCCAGATACTCCTTTGAAGCACCAGGGAGAATAGAGAAGATCAGCTCCTGTGCCTGGTCCTTCAGCAGGCCTGATGGAAGGCCTTCTTCATCTTTTTCAATGACTCCCCCTGGAGGGCAAATGGTTTCAGGGGTAATTCCGCCTGCTTCCAATGCTTTCGAATTGACTGCAATTGCGTGCCGGCAGATCCTTTTCAGGCAGACTGGATGTCCAGGGACTGCTTCATCAAGCTCCTTTGCCAGAATGGGGGCAGGGATATCCCATAAATTTTCGTTCCAGCCCTCGCCGATGACCCAGCTGCCTTTTGAAAACTTCCCTGCATACTCTTTAACTGCCTCCAGCACTTGCGATTTTGAGGTATAACCAGACAGATCAAGCCTTATCAGCCTCTCCCCATGCCCAATCAAATGCATATGGCTGTCCACAAAACCGGGCAGCATCAGCCTTCCCTCAAGGTCCCTCATTTCAGAGGGTTTTACCGAGAAGTTTCTTTTCAATTCTTCCAGCGGCCCTGCCCTCAGGATCTTTCCATTCTCCGTCATAACCGCTTCGGCTTTATGCCCTTCTTCCTGAAGGGTATATATATGTCCTCCATGCCATAGTGTCCGCATCTTCTTATTGCTCCTTTTCTTCCTAATTCTGCACATAAAAATCCTCTGTGCCTGCTGATCTGATTATATCTTCTTTCGGGACACAAAAAAACTGAGCTTTAAAAAAGCTCAGCGAAATCTTTTTATAGAGGATCTCCCAGCTGGATACTAGCTGCGGGCAGCCTCCTCCATTTCTTTTTTCCTCAGCTCTACCCTGCGGATCTTTCCTGAGGTGGTTTTTGGAAGCTCTGAAAGAAACTCAACCCTGCGGGGATATTTATAAGGGGCAGTCAGCTCCTTTACATGCTGCTGCAAGGTATTAATGAGATCCGGCTTATCTTCCGCGATGCCATCCTGCAGGACGATAAATGCTTTGACGACTGCTCCGCGGATTTCGTCCGGGCTGGCCACGACGGCACATTCCTTGACGTACGGATGTTTGACAAGAGCATCCTCCACCTCAAACGGCCCGATTGTATATCCGGAGCTGATGATAATATCATCTCCCCTGCCTTCAAACCAGAAATACCCGTCTTCATCCTTTTTCGCTTTGTCTCCGGTCACATAATATTCACCCCTGAATTGCATGGCGGTCCGTTCAGGATCCTTATAATAATTTTTAAATAACGCAGGGGTTTCAATATGGACGGCGATATCCCCCACTTCCCCAGGTCCGCATGCCTTTCCATCTTCATTGATGATCTCAACAGAATTGCCGGGAATCGGCTTTCCCATCGAACCAGGCCTAAGCTCCATCCCTTTTGTTATGCCGACCAGCAGGGTGTTTTCCGTCTGGCCGTATCCGTCCCGCACTTCAATATCAAAATGCTTTTTGAAAGCATCAATCACTTCGCGGTTAAGCGGCTCTCCGGCTGAGACTGCACTATGAAGATCCGGGAGGCTGTATTCAGCAAGATTGTCGACCTTTGCCATCAGCCTGTATTCTGTCGGGGTGCAGCAAAGAACATTGACTTTATAATCCTGAAGGAGTGCAAGATATTTTTTCGGCTCGAATTTTCCTGAATACACCAGTCCTGTTCCCCCAGAACCCAGCACAGAGAGGAAAGGGCTCCATATCCATTTCTGCCAGCCGGGGCCGGCAGTGGCCCAGACATTATCCCCCTCCTTGATGCAAAGCCAGTTGGGCCCGGCGGCACGGAGATGTGCATATGCCCAGCCATGTGTATGTACAACTCCCTTAGGATTGCCCGTGGTACCGGAAGTATAGGACAGGAAAGCCATGTCGTCCCTGCTTGTTCCAGCAGTCTCCATGATATCAGAGGCTGCCTCCATCTTTTCATCCAGCGGAATCCAGCCCGGCACAGGCTCTCCAATCACAAATTTAGGCAGCGAAGCAGCTTCCGTAACACCTGCAAATTGCTCTGTAAACGGCGAAAAGCATACAATGGCTTTCACATCGCCATGATTGATCCTGTATTGGATATCTTTAGAGCGGAGCATCTCTGAGCAGGGAATGACTACCAGGCCCATTTTAAGTGCCGCTATGTAGGTCTGGTAAGCTTCTATAAGGCGCGGGACCATGATCAGGACTACATCCCCCTGCCTTAGGCCGTTTTCGGAGAAAACGTTTCCAATTTTATTGGCATTGGACAGGAGTCTGGAATATGTAATTTCCTTTCTTTCTCCTTCCCCGCTTTCCCACAGGATGGCAGTTCTTTCAGGAGCTTCTGCAAACTTTTCCATTTCAGAGACCAGATTATATTTTTCTGGCGCCAGCAGATCTTCACGCTTCATGTTATATGTCCTCCTAATCTGAAATTGTATCCTTATGGTTTATTATACATAATTTTTTAAAAATTTAAAAATATATAACAAAAAGTAAAGGAGCAGGCTGTCAGCCTGCTCCCTTGTAGCCATATTATTTATTTTTCGATTAGCGTTGGAAACCTCCAAGCTGTTGTTCAGCCATTTGAACTAAACGCTTAGTGATTTCTCCTCCTACTGAACCGTTAGCACGTGAAGTTGTTTCAGCGCCAAGGTTAACACCAAATTCAGTAGCGATTTCGTATTTCATTGAGTCAAGAGCTTGCTGTACGCCAGGTACTAGAAGCTGGTTAGAGTTGTTGCTGCTTGCCATGTGATCTCACCTCCTTGTGAGTTTAGAATGTGTAGAATCACATGGCTTCATACAAATTTAAATTGGTAATGTTTTCATCATCCCGTTCGAATTTTCATTCTCCCTAGAAAAGATCGTCCTCACTTCCGCTGCCTGCTTCATACGGCTTGATGTGAATAGTTTCAATATGCTCCACAGCTTTTGCAATAAGCGCATCAAAATCAACAAAACTTTCATAATATGCTGCTTTATCAAGCTTGGGCTTCGTTTTTGGAGAAGCCGGGACAAATACGGTGCAGCAGTCATCATATGGCAGGATGGATATGTCATGGGTGTCAATTTCCTGTGCAATCTCAATAATATCGGTCTTGTCCATTGTTATCAGCGGGCGCAGTACCGGCGTGCTTGTCACTTCATTAATAGCGTACATGCTGTCCAGTGTCTGGCTTGCAACCTGCCCGAGGCTTTCACCGGTAATGACTGCGAGCCCGCCATGCTTTTCCCGGACGAGATCCGTAATTTTAAGCATCAGCCTTCTGGTGGTTGTCATCGTATAATTTTCAGGCACCTGCTTTTGGATGAGCTGCTGGATTTCCGTAAAAGGAACAATGTGAAGGACCATCTGCCCTGTATATCCCGCCAGCTTTTCTGCCAGGTCAATCACCTTTTGCTTCGACCTTTCGCTGGTGAAAGGAGGGCTGTAGAAATGGACGGCTTCTACATCAAGCCCTCTCTTCATGGATAAATAGCCTGCGACGGGGCTGTCTATGCCGCCTGACAGCATGAGCATCGCCTTGCCGCCTGAGCCTGCCGGCATCCCTCCGGCTCCCTGGATATTTTCGCATGAGAGATATGCGGCTTCCGGCCTTATCTCAGCCTGGAGATTGATATCAGGCTGTTTCACATCCACTTTCAAGCCTTCCATATTCTTCAGGATATGTGAGCCAAGTGCATGGTTCAGTTCTCCGGTGTCAAGGTGAAAGCTTTTATCCGCTCTCCGCGCCGATACCTTGAAGGTATCTCCATCCTTGTATACCCGTTTTAAAAGTGCCAGGGCAGCTCCCTTGATTTTTTCTATATCCTTTTCCGTTTTTACAGCAGGACTGAAGGATTGGATGCCAAAAACCCCTTTGAGCTTCTCGATGATCTCGTCCCCATCTTCACCGTTAAGCTGGATGAACATCCTGTCCCTCTGGCCTTCGATCCTGACGGCTGGGTAGCTGTGCAGAACTTTTTTAATGCTTCTTTTCAGCTTCTCGACAAACTTCCCCCTGTTTCGGCCTTTTGTTGAAATTTCTCCATAGCGGATTAATATGCGGTCATAATTCATTTATTTCATTACCTTCCTTAACTTTTTCGCTGTTTCTTCAATTGCCTGCAGCACAGCTTCTGCTTCCTCTGCTGTATTATCATAAGAAAGGCTGATCCTGATGCTGCTTGCCGCAGCCTCCTCAGGAATGCCCATTGCCAGCAGTGTCTTGCTGACTGATTTCTTCTTCGAGGAACAGGCGCTGGTGGTGGAGACATATATATTTTTTTCCTCAAGGCTATGCACAAATACTTCTGCCTTCAAGCCTGGTGCAGAAAAATTAAGAATGTGCGGGGCCGAGCCTTCAAGCGGTGTATGGACAGAGATCCCTTCAATGGATTCCAGTCCTTCCCTCAGCAAACATTTAACCCTATTAAGCTGCTCCAGTCCGGTCCTGTGCCTCTCAAGGCTGATTCTGAGCGCCTTGGCCATACTGACAATTCCAGGTACATTCTCTGTACCGCTCCGCTGGTTCCATTCCTGGCTTCCGCCTGAAAACAGCGGTGAAAGCTTGACGCCTTCCCTGATGTAAAGGACACCCGTGCCCTTTAAACCGTGGAATTTATGGGCAGAAATGGTGCAAAGGTCTATTTCATTTTCTTGAAAATCAAGCGGCACCTTTGCAATTCCCTGTACATGATCCACATGGAAAAGCACTTTCGAATAAGACTTGAGCATTTTGCCGATTTCAGCAATCGGCTGAATGGTGCCAACCTCATTATTAACATGGATAACACTCACAAGAATTGTATCATGGCATAGGGCAGCCTCTATGTCCTCCGGCCTGATTCTCCCATCCTCGTCTACAGGGATATACGTAACGCGGAAACCGAGCTCTTTCAGCTGTTCAAAGGCTTCTGCCACTGACGAATGCTCTGATTCAGTCGTAATAAGATGGCGCCCCCTGCTTTTATGCATCATGGCAGTCCCTTTTACAGCCAGATTATTGCCTTCGGTTCCGCCCGAAGTAAAGAAGATTTCCTTCTGGCCGGCTCCCAGGAGCTCGGCAATCTGCAGCCTGGCTTGTGACAGGAGCTTTTCTGCCCTGCCGCCGATTCCATGCAAAGACGAGGGATTGCCAAAGTAATCTAAGGCCACCTTATTAAATGAATCCAGCACTTCTTTATATGGTTTAGTTGTTGCACTATTATCAAAGTAAATCATGGGTCTTCCCCTTCCTTGAAAAACCGTTTAGCCAATAGTAAATCTTATCATACTGGGACAATGTTTTCATCTGCATAATCTTTTAGTTTTCTCTTGGAAGCCAAAAGCAGAACAGAGGCAACAATAAAAATCTGAATGTTTTGACTGTAATTCCATTCGACAAATTTCTCACTTCCTGTGTTAGTATGTTAAATGTTCTAAACATTTTGATAGACAGTCATGGAGGTTTGTATGAATAATAAGAGCCTATCCAGCAGGGAAATAATCGCAATAGGACTGATGCTTTTCGCTCTTTTCTTTGGCGCAGGGAATATGATTTTCCCTCCATATCTCGGACAGGAATCTGGTGTCAACATGGGAAAAGCCATCATTGGATTTCTCATAACCGGTGTCGGCCTCCCGCTTTTGGGAGTCATCAGCATAGCCAAAGCTGGGGATCTCCGAACGCTGGCTGGAAGAGTCCACCCTTTATTCGGGGCTGCCTTTACATTGCTTTTGTATCTGGCCATCGGCCCGCTATTCGGGATTCCGCGGACCGGAACCGTTGCCTACGAAATTGGCATCACTCCGTTTTTGCCTGATACCGTTCCTAAATATGGGATGGCGCTGCTTTTTTATACCATTATCTTTTTTACCGTCACAGCCTGGCTTTCAATGAACCCTTCTAAGCTTGTAGACCGGATCGGAAAATTATTTACTCCGATTCTCCTTGCTATATTGGCCATTCTGGCTGTAAAAAGTATAATCACCCCTTTAGGTGAGCCAATGGCTCCAAAAGGCGCATATGCCGAGACCCCTTTCTTTAAAGGATTTATCGAAGGCTATTTGACCATGGACGCTATCGCCGCCCTTGTTTTTGGCATAGTTGTGATTGGTTCAATAAAAGAAAGAGGGATCAGCAGTTCAAAACAGATTGCAAAAATATGCATCTATTCCGGACTTATTGCTGCCGCTGCCCTTATGCTCGTTTACCTTTCGCTCGCATACATCGGGGCATCCGGTGAAGAATCTATTGGATTCCAGGATAACGGGGGAGCGCTTCTTTCCGCCGCCGCTTCCCGTCTTTTCGGATCTTTTGGCGCTGTCATCCTTGGGCTGGCCATTACTTTTGCCTGTCTTACCACTTCTATTGGACTCGTCTCATCCTGTGCGCAATATTTTTCAAAAGTTGTGCCAAGCATATCTTACAGGTCATTTGTGCTGATTTTATCCTTATTCAGCATGATGATCGCCAATATCGGCTTGACACAGCTCATTTCTGTATCTTTGCCAATGCTCACGATGATATATCCGCCCGCAATCGTACTGGTATTGCTTTCTTTTCTGCATCATGCCTTTGGAGGCTCCAGAGCTGTATATGCAGGAGCCCTGATACCGGCGGGGCTGATCAGTACCATTGATGCAATAAAGGCAGCGGGGGCAGATACCCGGATTTTTTCAGACATGCTGGGATTTCTTCCTCTCTATTCAGAAGGACTCGGCTGGGTCATTCCGGCCGTTGCCGGGGGACTGCTCGGCCTGCTCATTGCCGGAAGGGGCAAAAAGACAGCAAAATAGCCTGGCCAATTATTTTCCTAAAATAAAAAACCAGATCTGCCAAAGCAGATCTGGTTTTTTATGCATTTTCTTTTTCGCCGATCATATCTTCTATTCTTTTCAAAGCTCCTGGCTCAATCTCTTCAATAGATGAAGCGGCCTGCTCCAATGCCTCTTTATAATTGTAGTTCCTGAATGAATCCTCCGCTTCCCTCAGTGCTTTAGCGATGGAAGGATATTTGCTGCGGTACCTGTTTCCATACTGGATCACCTTTTCAGCCAGCTGGACGGTTTCAATCATTTCAGCCGTGCTGTCTGCAGCTTTATCAACTGTCATGACCGCTATTTCCAGATACTGCTGGACAGCAGGTATATCAAGGGGCTTCTCATCAAGCTTCTCAATGACATTTTGAATGCTTTCCTTCGTATCTTCCATTAAATACCGGTAGTTTTGGGACAGTCCCGGTATATTGCTCTTTGATACGAGCCTGATGGTTTCAGACAGCTTTTTGCTGATTTCCTTTACCTTCTCCCGTGCCGCAAGCTCGTCCTTCCTCAAGGCCTGCAGTTTTTCGGCAAAATGCACCTGCTCTTCTGACAGTGCTTCCAGTTCATTTTTAATATATTCCAATTCTTCACCAAGTACCGAATGGGCTGAGCTTTGATTGCTGATTTTATGCTCAAGTATTTCGAAGCGTTTGAAGAGCTTGGTCAGCTTCGTTTCCAGCAGGCTGTGTGTTTCCTCGTCCTTTTCCTGGAGATGGTAGCTTTGCTGTACGATGCCGAGCTCTTTCTTCAGCATAAAGTTTGCATCTTTGGCATTGTACAATTCAGTACGGACCTTTTCATCATGCGATTGGATGAACTTCCTCGCATACACTTCTTTTTCAAGCAGATCATAGAGCGCATCGATTCTCTGCTTGATATCCTCAAGGCCCTCATGCGCTTCACCGGTCTCTCCCCGCTCAATCATGGCGAGATATCCTGCAGCCTCTTTTTCTAATGACTCAGTTTCCTTGTCCACTTCTACATGTTCAAGCATATATCCCTGCTGCTCCATTTCACGGAAGCCTTCTCTCACCTCGAGAAGCTGGGATGGGATATTGGACCCGGCATCCACCAGCAAATCGGGGATAGCTTCCATTTTCTTTTGGATGCTGTCCAGCTGGGTCTGGATGGTCAGGACGATTTCCCTGGCCTGAAGATAGTCGCCGTTTGCTGTCCGGTCCTCAAAGTCCTGGAACTTCGCAAAAGCTTCATCAAGCTGGATGCCCAGGATGGTTTCAGCCTTTCCATAAGTATGCCGGTGGGCAAGCAGCGCCTTTTTGCATTCCCTGTACAGATCTTTGAGTCCGTCGATCTCGGTGCGGTTTTTTTCTTCGCTTCCGACCAGCTCATTGATTTCAGCAAGAAGGGATTTGATTTTATCCTCTATGCCTGCAAGGCTTTCCTCGATTGCCTGCTGAACTTCCTTTGCCTTCTTAAAGCGGTAGCGGTCGATATATTCCTCAGCATCAAACAGCAGCTCCTCCACTCCAGGAAGCTGCCCGGTAACGATATCGTCCCACTCATTCCTCCAGCGTTCGAACAGCTCCTCTGTCTGGCCAGTCATATTCAGCTGCTTCACTTTGGACATTTCGTCGAGGACCGGCCTGTCCGTTATGTCCATTTTCCAGCCTTCCAGCCGGTCTATTTCTTTATAATATTTCTTTTTCATTAGATAACCCGTCAGAAATAGTGCAATCACGATCACTATTCCTCCAATTATGTATTCCATTGAAAGCCCCCTGTTCTGCTGCCGAGCTGATAACTGATAGATATATGTAAAAAAAACTTGAAATATGCAATTCAATGTTTTTATGATACCATGTAAACGACAATTTTTGACTATTAATTTAATTTTTTTTGAGAGAAACTTGCTATTATAACCCGCTTGCCGTTTTTGTGCAAAACCCGGGATTCAGAATTGACTGATCCAGTGCTCCCCAATTGAAGCATGAACTTGCTTTCCCTCCAGAAAACTGGAACCTGACGTCTTTTAGCCCGGCACCTATAATTGAACAATACGTTTTGCCGCATTACAAATAATTCGCATTTTTAAATTTCGACAGAATGGAGCGATGCCCTATGCTAAGGGATGGACATATACATACACCTTTTTGCCCCCATGGTTCGAAGGATGCTTTTGAAGAGTATATCGACAGGGCCCTTTCGCTCGGTTTTGCAGAACTGACCTTCACTGAGCATGCCCCGCTCCCCGATGGGTTCACAGACACAGCCCCTGCACGGGACAGCGCCATGCAGGCAGATGATCTGGAAGCCTACTTCGAGGAAATCAGCCGTGTAAAAGCTCTCTACAAAAATAAAATCAAGATCAACGCAGGGCTTGAAGTGGATTTTATAGAGGGTTTTGAAAAAGAAACAGGCAGCTTCCTCTCGAAGGTCGGGCATCTTCTGGATGACAGCATTCTTTCGGTCCACTTTTTGTATTATGATGGGCAATATGACTGTGCAGATTACAGCCCGGACGTCTTCTGTTCCATGATCAGCCGATACGGCTCCACAGAGGCTGTTTATAGAAAATATTACGAAACGGTCAGAAAGTCGATAGCAGCTGACCTGGGTCCATATAAGCCAAAGAGGATCGGCCATATTTCACTGATCCATAAATTCCAAAAAAAATATCCTGCCGGCTTTGAAGACAAACAGGAGATTTCAGATATCCTTCAGTTGATGAAACTCCACGGATACGCACTGGACTGCAATGGGGCCGGCACCGCAAAACCGCTCTGCCGGGAGCCTTATCCTCCGGAATGGGCAGCTTCGATGGCCAAGTCCCTTGGCATTCAGCTCGTCTATGGTTCGGATGCACACCAGGCGAAAGAACTGGGTCAGGGCTTCAGCAGTTTCCCCTTTGAAGGCTAATTGGCCATGACGACTTCCCTTGCAGCATGTTCCAGGACGGCTCCGTCAATCCAATTATAGATTTCAATTAAGTATTTATCTGCGAAATATCTTTCGTTTGGAAAAACGTGAAGCACCTCTGACACATACTGCATATTTAAAAATGGCATCGACAACAGCCCTTTAAACTGGATGATTAAATAACTGGGGTGCTGAGAGCGGAATTCCTTCGCTCTCATCCCGATTTCAAATACTTTATTCAGATAATATTTTTCCTTCATCAAATATGTCGACATGATTTCCCTCACCACCTGGGAATCAAGCGAAACTTCCCTCAGGATAAACCTGGTCAGATGAATATTCCGGCTATGATACATCAGGATATTTTCTGAAATGATCTTCAGGGCAGCCGCTGCCCCCAGGTGCAAGCAGGAAAAACCCTTCTCTATTTCGGCAATATATCCCTCAAAAAATTCCGTGAAACAGTGTTCCAGCAGACCATGTTTATTGTGAAAATAATAGGCGATATTGGCGGCATTCACCTTAGCTTTCGCGGCTATATCACGTATGGATGTACCGGTGAATCCGTTTGTATTAAAAAGGGAAATCGCTGCAGCAACAATGGCATCTTTCGAATTTTTTTTCATCATCCTACCTCGCTTCTTAAATTCCCATTGGCACAACGCAATATGAATGGATATACAGGGACTGGACAGCAGAAAGTGATCAACCTCGCATATCTGTGCAATTGCCTTTCTTAATTAAACATTCTTTTTATTTTCCGGTTGTCCTTTTAAAAAATATCGACAAAGTCTCCTCTTTTTCACCCGGATTTGATAGAATGAATAATAATTCTCGGAATAGTGGAGGGAAACACGTTGTTTAAAGTCGAAACATACAGCGAAGACCGCAAAAAAAATTACGCATTATTAAATAAACAGCTCCATGCTCTTTTGGAGGGCGAACCAAACCGCATTGCAAATCTGAGCAATGCAGCGGCACTTCTGAACCAATTTCTTGATCGCATTAACTGGGCCGGCTTCTATACCATGGAGGGCGGGGAACTGGTACTCGGTCCTTTCCAGGGACTCCCGGCCTGTGTAAGGATCCCGCTTGGAAAAGGCGTCTGCGGCACTTCTGCCCAGAAGCGCGAGACATTGCGCATTGAGGATGTTCATGCATTCCCTGGGCATATCGCCTGTGATGCAGCATCCCAATCAGAAATTGTAGTTCCCATCATAAAGGATGGAGAAGTATTCGGTGTCCTTGATATTGATTCTCCTGAAAAGAACCGCTTTGACGAAATCGACCAGCAGGGCCTCGAAGACTTTGTTGATACACTTGTCAAACATCTATAAAACAGCAGCAAAAAAGCCTGTTCCTTTTGGAATCAGGCTTTTTTGCTGCTATTTTCTTACAGCTTCTGTCCGCCGGCAGATCCGTTAATAGAGTAGCTTACCGTGATACCTGCATTTAAAGACTTTGAGACAGAGCAGTATTTATCCTTTGAAAGCTTGATGGCCCTGACCACTTTTTCTTCCGGAAGCTCCCCTTCTAACGCATAGTGGATGTGGATATCGGTGAACCTTTTCGGATGCTCTTCAGCCCTTGTCCCTTTAATGTCCATATGGAAGGAAACTGGCTCAAGCCGCATCTTTTTCAGGATGGACACAATATCAATTCCCGTGCAGCCTGCCGCCGCGCCCAACAGCAGCTCTGTCGGCCTTGCCCCGGCATTCTCTCCCCCGGCTTCCCCGGATGCATCCATCACAATTTTATGGCCTGAAGGTGCAGCCCCCGCAAACGCCATGTTTCCAGTCCATGTTACCGTCATATCCATGATATATCCTCCTTTTTGGTCACAATCTTTCTTTTTATATTCTTCCGGCAGGAGGTCGGGGGCATTCAATTATTTTTGCCGCTGCTCTGTAAAGCTCCATTCTTATTCTATTGAAGAAAAGGCCTGCTCCAAGTCATCCCGTATATCTTCCCATGCTTCAAGGCCGGCAGACAGCCTGAGCATAGTGTCCGTTATCCCCATTTCCTCCCTCGTTTTCGGCGGGATCACCGAGTGTGTCATGGTGGCAGGATACTGGATAAGGGTTTCTGCATCTCCCAGGCTTACAGCAATTTTTATGAATTGAAGCTGGTTCATGAACTTTTGGGCCGTCTCCTTCGTGCCAGTAATTGAAAAAGAAAGGATCCCGCCTCCGCTCCTCATTTGCTTTTGCATGACAGGATAATCTTTATGCTGCGGATCGCCAGGATAATAAACGTCCGTTACTTTTGGATGTCCCTTTAAATATGCGGCCAGCTTTTCCGCGTTGCTGGTATGGCGATCCATCCTGACCGGCAAAGTCTTCAGCCCCCTCAAAAGAAGCCAGGCATCAAATGGGGAAATAACACCACCGATATCCTTTTGGGTTGTAAAGGAGATTTCATCCATCAGCTCTTTCCTGCCCGCAGCAATGCCGGCAATCACATCTCCATGCCCGCATATATATTTAGTTGCACTGTGGATAACAATGTCGCAGCCCAATGACAGCGGATTTTGCAGATACGGCGAGCAGAAGGTATTATCCACTATAACCGGGATTCCCTTTTCCCTGGCAGCCTCCACGGCCATTTCCAGATCAACGAGTTTCATAGTCGGATTGATTGGCGTTTCAATATAAAGACAGGCAGTCTCCGGCCTGATTGCCCCCAGCAGCTGCTCCTTTGATTCCATCAAAGAAAAATCATGATTGATATTGTATTTCTTTTTCATCAGCTGAAGAAGGCCAAAGGTACACCCATACACTCCCTGTGAGCATAATATATGATCCCCTGCCTTTGTCAGGGCAACCAGCACCGCTGAGACGGCAGCCATCCCCGAACTGAAGGCCAATGCAGCCTCAGCCTGCTCGAGGGCAGCCATCCTTTCTTCAAGAACAGCAACAGTCGGATTGCCGAGCCGTGAATAGATATATCCCTCTTCCTCTCCAGAAAACCTCCGTTCTCCCTGTTCTGCATGATCGAACACGAACGTGGAGGTTTGAAAAATCGGCGGTGCCAGACTCCCTTTAAACTCCCGGGCATCATACCCTTCATGGATCACTTTTGTCTCGAACTGCATATTCTTTTTCTCCATTGTATATCCCCCTTGAGATGAAAACGTTTACAATATTCTATGTTTACAGGATATGTTATTTTTCAGTTTTTGCAAAGCAATTTGAGTGCTGAAAGGAAAAGGAAAAAAGACAGGCTTGGCTGGCCTGTCTTTAAAGAATGCTGAATCCCTGGACCACAACCTGGTTTTTTCCGGATTCTTTTGCTGTATACAAAGCTTTATCAGCCCGCTTGAACAGGCGCGAATATGAATCCTCCCTTTCCACATTCCAGTGGGACACCCCGCAGGAAATGGTAACAACGGGATTCGTACTCTCAGAGACCTTCCTGACAATCCGTTCTGCAATTGCAACGCCCGTTTCCAGGGAAATAGAAGGCAGATAAACGGCAAGCTCTTCCCCTCCCCATCTGGCGGCAACATCGGTTCTGCGGATGCTGTTCACAATAATCCCGGCCACCTGGACAATGACTTCATCACCGACCTGATGGCCGTATGTATCATTGACAGATTTAAAATTATCTATATCAACCAGGATAAAAGCACCCTCAGCATCCTCGCTTAAGGACTGATGTATCCTTTCATCCAGATAATTCCGGGAATAAAGCCTGGTCAGGTGGTCTGTGACGACCATCTTTTCAAGCTCCTCTCTCAGCATTGAATTTGTAAGCGCCAAAGTGGAATGGTGGATCAGGGACTGAAGAAGCTTAAATGTCTCAAATGAAAAATGATAGGGATCCCGGTGCAGGATAAGGGCAAATCCTTTCAGGACACCAGACTGGGACATTGGGACCGCCATGACAGATTTGAACTGCTCGGCCAGGGCATCATTCTGGAGGTCAAGCTCGCCAATGAACAGGCTGTCCTTATCCTGCCTGATCTTTTCTTTAATATATTTTATATAGATGCCGGATTCCCTTGTCCGGAAGAAAGAAGTGCTTCCTTTTAGAATGCTGACCTGTTCGGATTCTTCAGATAAAAGGACAAAGCCTGCCTCTTCCGCATCAAATGACTTGATGATCTGTTCAGCCATATAGGTCATTGTTTCCGTCAGCCTAAGATTGGAATTAAGCTGGTGCGAAGTCTCATTTATTAGCTGGAGGTCGGCAATCAGCCTCTTCGACTGGTGATACAGCTGGGCGTTCTCAAGTGCACCGCCTGCCGTGTTGGCGAGGATGGAAATGAATTCGACTTCGCTTTCAGGAAAGACCAGTGCATTCGGCGCAATGACCTGGAGCACGCCATATACACCCTGCTTTCCTTTTAGAGGGGCATAAAGGACAGACCTCTTCTCCGAAATCGAATCCTCAAACTGAATGGCACCTGTGACATATGCCTGCATGGCCGCAATATTCTGACTGTCATATTTAAGATCTTTTAAAGGGAGATCCCCATGGCTGTTATTGTCATGG
The DNA here is from genome assembly GCF_031844465.1 of Bacillus sp. AG4(2022). Lineage (NCBI taxonomy): Bacteria > Bacillati > Bacillota > Bacilli > Caryophanales > Bacillaceae > Bacillus > Bacillus sp. AG4(2022). Next base: position 123,733 of record NZ_JAUZVH010000005.1, on the reverse strand, counting down.
GACAGCATTAGATAATAGGTAAAGTCAGGATATACTTCCTGAAGGGTTTTAATGATCTCTCCGAGAACAGCATCCATATCCATTGAGGAATGAAACTGCTCTGTAACGCGAAAAAGCTGCTTGTAGCGCTTTTCCCTGGCTGAGATCCCCCCGAGTTCCCTGGCCTTCATAATGAAGGCGGCACAGGCAGCGCCGAGCTCCCTAAGGCTTTCTTCATTCAAGGGTTCCGGCAGCCCGTTCAGCTCAAGGATTCCCAGATCCATTGACCTGGCAGAAAGCGGAACCTGGCAGCACGCGGAACCCCTGAGGCCCGCTTTCCCTGACGGCTGTCCATCCTGCCCATATCTCACAGCTGAGGAATCTGTACTCCTGACGGTGCCTCCGGGATCCCGATAGCAGGCTTCGGAGGCTTCAGCAGACTCTTTGACCGCTTCAAGCATTTGCACAATTAAAGAATCAGACTGAATAAATCCGTCATCTGTATCAATCAGGTCAAAAAAGCGGCTTTTCAGGCATAATATTTTCTGGCTTTTGAGCATTTCCATATTCATCACCCTATTTACCCAGTTCATATAGGCATTCTCATATAAATGCCGTTTTACAGCGTCCTGCCGGAGGCAATCCTCAATCCTCCATCAAGCAGGATAAGCCATGAAGAATGATCGGCTGTGAGGGCATGGATGCTCTCCGGCCTGCCTGCTTCATTGAAGGCTACTTCATATTGGCCCTCCGTTTCAAGAACGGTATGATTTGAAGTCTTCCTTACTTCAAAAGGCTCGCCATCCGAAGTGATGGTGCCCCGAAGGCCCGGTTCACGGTCCCGCACTTCCAGGTCCCGATCCAGATAAACCCAGTCTCCATCCAACTCAGCCCAGAAGCCGGCACCGTCACGATCAACCGCCAATTGCTCAGGGGCATTCTCCAGGGGTGCAGATTTGATCAGGCGAAACTTAAAATCATTGTCTTTTTCTACCTCATAAAGGGCCAGCACATGGTCCTCTTTTTTTTCATCATATAAAACAACGAGGGGGTCGCCTTCGGCAGTGCCCTCCTTTATGACCATGGCAAGCGGGCTCCCTGTCCCGCTCACTGGCTTAAAATACTGGAAGTACATGGCAGCAAGGGCCACGACAGCAAATGCCAAAGCCAGAAAAAGGCGGACGTTTTTTTCCTTCTTCGTTTCTCTCAATTTCATCAACACTTTTACTAGAATTAATTAAGACTATTATACCACAGGAAAATTCTCCCCGTTATGATATGATAAAAATATTTTCCAGTAAATTGCCCTCTATGCCTGCATAATGAGATAATAAAAAGGATGAGGCAGGAGCACTTATTCCAGGAAAAGCAAAACATGCCTTGACATAAACTTTATAAAAATTATATAATATCCTTTGTGTAAAATATCGCAGCAAATGTGACACTTTAGGTGATCATTTTGTTCCTCAAATAAGGCACCGCTTCCCATCTCTTTTGAGGCGGAAAGCACGGGTTTGAGCCCAAGATGCCGGTAAGCATGGCGTTTTAGCCTTTTATTCGAAGGGGTACTGTGTAACCCGCTGCTGCTAGGGCGAAGGTACATGAAAACAAAATGAGCTTAATGATCGTACGCATCTGTTTTTATTTTACAACAAAATAAAAACACAAGGAGGAGTCATTCATGGCTCGTTATACAGGTCCAAGCTGGAAACTATCCCGCCGTCTTGGAATTTCTCTAAGCGGAACTGGTAAAGAATTAGAAAAGCGTCCTTACGCTCCAGGACAACATGGTCCAAACCAGCGCAGAAAAATTTCTGAGTACGGTTTACAATTACAGGAAAAACAGAAACTTCGCCACATGTACGGAGTTACTGAGCGTCAATTCCGCAACCTATTCGACAAGGCCGGCAAAATGGCTGGTAAGCACGGTGAAAACTTCATGGTTCTTCTAGAATCACGTCTTGACAACGTTGTTTACCGTTTAGGTTTAGCTCGTACTCGCCGTCAAGCTCGTCAGCTTGTAAACCACGGCCACATCATCGTTGACGGAGGACGCGTTGATATTCCTTCATACCGCGTTCAGCCTGGTCAAACGATCACATTGCGTGAAAAGTCACGCGGTCTTGACATCGTTAAAGAAGCAATCGAAGTAAACAACTTCGTTCCTGACTTCTTGACTTTCGATGCTGACAAACTGGAAGGTTCATTCACTCGTCTTCCTGAGCGTTCTGAACTTCCTGCTGAAATCAACGAAGCTCTTATCGTTGAATTCTACTCTCGTTAATCGGGAAAAGCACAAGAAAGCACCTGCCTTTTGGCTGGTGTTTTCTTTTTGCTATCTAAACAGAAAGGTCCGCCTCCTGCTGGAAGCGGACCTTTCTGCGGTTTAATATCTGATAAGGAAATATTTCTTTTTGCCTCGGCGGATGATTGTGAACTGGCCTTCAATGCGGTCTTTTTCTGTAAGTTCATAATCTGTTGCTGTAATTCTTTCCCCATTTACATAGACGGCGCCGTTTGATACATCTTCCCGGGCCTGGCGCTTGGATGGAGAAATCTTGGCAGCCGTCAGCAAATCGACGATGCCATTCTCTTCGCCTGTCGGCTCATAGGATGGCACATCCTTGAAACCTTGGGTGATTTCTGATGCTGTAAGGTTTTTGACATCGCCGCTGAACAGTGCGGCAGAGATTTTGATTGCCTGTTCAAGCGCTGCTTCACCATGGATCAGCTTTGTCATCTCTTCAGCAAGCGCCTTTTGCGCTTTGCGGAGATGAGCTTCCTCAGCAAGCGAATTCTCAAGCGCCTCTATTTCTTCCTTTGGAAGGAAAGTGAAGTACTTCAGGTATTTGATGACATCGGCATCAGCGGTATTGATCCAGAACTGATAGAACTCATATGGAGAAGTCTTTTCAGGATCGAGCCAGATTGCCCCGCTTTCCGTTTTGCCGAATTTAGTGCCATCTGCCTTTGTTACAAGCGGAATCGTAACACCATAGCCTTTGGCACCTTCAGGCATCATCTTGCGGATGAGCTCAAGCCCTGTCGTGATATTGCCCCACTGGTCACTTCCGCCGATCTGCATTTTGCAGTTATGCTTCTCATAAAGATGAAGGAAATCCATTGCCTGCAGGATGGTATAAGTAAACTCCGTAAAAGAAATACCCGTATCAAGACGTGAAGCGATAGTATCCTTTGCGAGCATATAATTGACACCGACATGCTTTCCATAATCCCTCAGGAATGTAACAATGTCCATGGAGCCTGCCCAGTCATAGTTATTGACCATAAGGGCACCGTTCTCACCCTCAAAGCTGAAGATTTTCTTCAGCTGCTTCTGGATGCTGCTGACATTATGCTGGATGGCTTCCAGCGTCTGCAGTTTGCGCTCCTCGCTCTTTCCGCTTGGATCTCCGATAAGTCCTGTGGCACCGCCAACAAGCACAATCGGCCTGTGGCCTTCATTCTGAAAACGGCGCAATGTTAAAAACGGCAGCAGATGGCCGATATGCATGCTGTCAGCCGTCGGGTCAATCCCGCAGTATAGCGAAATCTTCTCTTTTTTCAGCAGCTCCTCTGTTCCCTCTTCATCTGTCTGCTGGTAAACAATGCCTCTCCATTTTAAATCCTCAAGCAAACTCATCATTCTTCCTCCATTCATTTCTTTAAACGCCGGCAGCCTCCGTCGGAAAAAAACAAAAAAGCGCCCCTGCAAATATGCAGGGACGCTTGACAGCGCGGTACCACCCAAATTGAGGACACAGCTGTCCTCCGCTCTTTTCCTGATAACGGTTCAACCGTCCATTGCTACTACTGCATACGCAGATTCACAACAGAAGCTCCGGGAGGTAATTCATCCTTCTGCATGCACCGGCTCACAGCACCCGCCGGCTTTCTGAAACAGAGACAGAAGCACTACTCATTCCCATCAAAGCAGCTATTCAAATACATAAGATAATACAAAAGTTTTACCATAAAGAAAGGGGGTGTGTCAAATCGAAATGCGGAAAAGCCTTGTTCAGCCCCGACAAGCATAAGACGATCAGGACGGAAGGTTGTTCTTTAACCTTCTGGCCTGATTGGCTTATGACTCGAGGGGCTAGGCTTTGGAGCTGGACAAATCGAAATGCGAAGGCGACTGTTTAGGTGCGACAAGCATAAGGCGCTTTGGAATTGAAGGCGTTCTTTGCCTTCGGTTCCAAAGTGACTTATGACTCGAGCACCTAGGAGCCGGAGCTGGACAATCGAAATGCGGAAAAGCCTTGTTCAATTAAGGAACGCAGACTAAAAACGCCACGTCCTGTGGCAACGTCTGCATGACCCGCTTCCTGCGGGCCCCAAGCATAAGACGATCAGGACGGAAGGTTGTTCTTTAACCTTCTGGCCTGATTGGCTTATGACTCGAGGGGCTAGGCTTTGGAGCTGGACAAATCGAAATGCGGAGGCGACTGTTTAGAATTAAGGAACGCAGGCTAAAAACGCCACGTCCTGTGGAACGCCTGCATGACCCGCGTCCTGCGGGCCCAGCATAAGGCGCTTTGGAATTGAAGGCGTTCTTTGCCTTCGGTTCCAAGGTGACTTATGACTCGAGCACCTAGGAGCCGGAGCTGGACAATCGAAATGCGGAGGCGGCTTGCCCAGAGCCGACAAGCATAAGACGCGCAAGAATAAAAGGCGCTCTTTGCCTTTAATTCTTGCGTGGCTTATGACTCGAGGCTCTAGCCGCTGGAGCTGGACAATCGAAATGCGGAAAAGCCTTGTTCAATTAAGGAACGCAGACTAAAAACGCCACGTCCTGTGGCAACGTCTGCATGACCCGCTTCCTGCGGGCCCCAAGCATAAGACGATCAGGCCAGAAGGTTGTTCTTTAACCTTCTGGCCTGATTGGCTTATGACTCGAGGGGCTAACCCCCTAACCAGGGCACCCTGAACTGCAGATATTTGCGAGTTTTCAACTATATTTGCGGGTTTTTCAATATATTTGCGACATTTCTGATATATTTGCGAGTCTCACCATATATTTGCGAGTTTCCCCATATATTTGCGACCTCCTTTTAAGCAGCCACCCTCCATATTAAAAAACTTACAAATCTGCCGCCTGATAAAAAAGGAAATTTCAGAAAAATGTCAGTGCTTGTCAAATGGCGCCTGGGTTTGTGCTATAATGTATGTGGTTTTGGGGGTTTATAAAATGAAGGGGGAAAAACATAATTTGAACAATAAATTCAGGTCCTGGCTAAGCCTTTTTACAAATAAAAAGACAGTAAAAGGCGCTTCTATTACCTATCAAGTCGTGTGGAATTTAACTCTTCTGTTCATTATACTCGTTGTTCTCGGAGGAGCTTTTGCAGGAGGAGTGGGTGCCGGGTATTTTGCCTCCCTGGTGAAAGATGAGCCGATCCGTTCCTATGAGAGCATGAAGAAAGATATATACAATTATGAAGAAACATCAGAGCTTTATTTTGCCGATAATGTCTACCTCGGAAAGCTCCGCACAGACCTTGAGCGGGAGGAAGTAAAGCTTGAGGATGTATCAGAATATCTGAAGGACGCAGTCATTGCGACAGAGGATGAATATTTTTATGAGCATGATGGTGTTGTGCCAAAAGCAATTCTGCGCGCACTCTACCAGGAAGTATCAAACAGCGCTGTACAAAGCGGCGGAAGCACCCTGACACAGCAGCTGATCAAGAATCAGATTCTGACAAATGAAGTGTCATTCGAGAGGAAGGCAAAAGAAATCCTGCTCGCGCTCCGGCTCGAAAAATTCTTTGATAAAAAAGAAATCCTTGAAGCCTACCTGAATGTGTCAACATTCGGGCGCAATTCATCCGGCCGGAATATCGGCGGCGTACAGGCAGCAGCAAAGGGAATCTTCGGGGTTCCTGCCAAAGACCTGAATATTGCCCAGTCCGCTTTTATTGCCGGTCTTCCGCAGAGCCCTTTCGGATATACCCCTTTTACAAACAAAGGGACCGTCAAAGAGGATCTGGAACCTGGATTGTCAAGAATGAAGACCGTTCTGAAACGGATGTATGACGACGGAAAGATTTCCGATAAAGAATATCAGGAAGCTCTTGCTTATGATATTACCAAAGATTTCGTTCCTGCAGGCTCAAGTGCGGTAGAAAAATATCCTTGGGTCACATTTGAAATTGAGGAGCGTGCAGCCGAAGTCATGTCCAAGGTGCTGGCTGAAAAAGACGGCGCAATGGAGCAGTACAACAGTGACGAAGAAACCAAGCAGCGATACCTCGCTCTGGCTGATAAGAATCTGCGCCAAAACGGCTACAAGATCCATTCAACCATCAATAAGGAAATCTACGATAGAATGCAGCAGGTAAAAAATCAGTATCAGCATTACGGTCCTGATAAAGCCCAGAAGATGACTGATCCAGATACCGGAGAAGAGGTAAGCATCATGGAACCGGTCGAGGTCGGTGCTGTCCTCATCGAGAATTCTACCGGAAAGATCATCAGCTTTGTGGGCGGCCGTGACTATAAGAAAGAAAAGCTGAATCACGCCACACATGCTGTCAGGCAGAACGGCTCTACCATGAAGCCGCTTCTGGTTTACGCACCTGCCATTGAGCTTGGCAAGGCATCTCCGGGCACCATCCTGCCGGATGTTCCGCTGAGGCTTGATCCCAGCCTGAACAGGCCATGGCCAAGTAACTATGATAAGCGTTACTCTGGACTCGTAACAGCAAGGTATGCCCTCGAAAAATCTTATAATGTGCCAGCTGTCAAGCTATACAAGGATATTCTCGGCCAAAGGCCTGCAGAATATCTGAAAAAGATGGGCTTCACCTCATTGATTGAAACGGATTATACAAACCCTTCAACGGCTATCGGATCTCTTGGGAACGGCGTGACAGTTGAAGAGAACACCAATGCATTCGGGACCTTTGCCAACAGCGGCAAATTTGTCGATGCCTATATTATTGACAAAATCACTGACAGGGATGGAAATATCGTTTATCAGCATAAACCTGAGCCTGTTGAGGTCTTCAGTCCGCAAACGGCATATCTTACTTACGATATGATGCGGGATGTTATCAACAGCGGTACAGCTACCTCTTTAAAAAACAGGCTGAAATTCAGTTCAGACTGGGCCGGGAAGACCGGTACAGGAAACCAGTACCATGATGCCTGGTTTGTCGCCACAAACCCGAATGTTTCTTTCGGCATCTGGACAGGATATGACACGCCCAAGTCATTAAAAACAGGCGGCATGAGCTACAGCATGAGGAATATTTATCTTTGGGCAGATCTGATGAATGCAGCCTACGATGTAGCCCCGGATCTCGTTGATCCGAGCGAAAGCATCAAGATGCCAGGAGGGATTGTCAGAAGATCCTTCTGCGGTGTATCCGGCCTTCTCCCATCAGAAGCCTGCTCACAGGCCGGCCTGGTGGAGACAGACCTGTTTAACAGCAAGTATGTGCCAACCAAAACGGATGACAGCCTTGTGAATGGTAAATTCGTCCGCATTGGCGACAGAAAATATCTGGCGCTTGATTCAACGCCAGCCGAATTTGCTGAATCAGGGCTTATCCTTAACCCTGATTATATTGAAAAGCTATTTGGCGTGAATGTGGATCCTGGCCAGCTGATCCCGCAGAAGGACAGATGGTCTAAAGTTCTCGTTCCCCAGGATAAAATCGAGGATAACGGCAAAACACCTTCCGCTCCATCAATCAAAGCTTCAGGAAGCTCCATTGTATGGGGGCAGCATCCTGAATCAGATGTGATCGGCTACAGGGTCTACAGCGGCGGAGCCAAAGTCGGCAGCGTGAGAGCTGGCTCTGGCCTTTCATTCAGCGGCGGCAATGGTTCCTATTATGTCACGGCCGTCGATATTGCCGGCAGGGAATCAGGTGCATCAAACACGATTCAGATCGGCCAGGCCGCTCCGCCGGTGACGGATAAGCCGAAGGAAACGAAGCCGTCCGATCCTCCTGGAAATAAACCAGAGGAAAAGCCGGAAGACAAACCGGATGAAGAAAAGCCTGCTGAAAATGAACCAAACCCAGATGATGGAGGTCAGGATGAAAGCGGCAGTGAATAATATAACAAAGGGAGAAGCCAATATGGCTTCTCCCTTTGTGTTAATCTTCCATTGTCGATAAATCGCCTGTAGGCAGATCCAGTTCCCATGCTTTAAGGACCCGGCGCATGATTTTTCCGCTCCGTGTTTTTGGAAGCTTGTCGCGGAATTCGATTTCGCGCGGCGCTGCATGAGCGGCCAGGCCTTTTTTGACAAACTGGCGGATATCTTCAATCAATTCGTCAGACGCTTCATAGCCATCTCTCAGTGCAATGAAAGCCTTGATGATTTCCCCGCGGACAGGGTCCGGTTTGCCAATGACCCCAGCTTCAGCGACAGCCGGGTGTTCAACAAGCTTGCTCTCTACTTCGAATGGCCCTACCCGCTCTCCGGAGGTCATAATGACATCATCAATTCGCCCCTGGAACCAGAAATAGCCGTCTTCATCCATATAAGCTGAGTCACCGGAAACATACCAGTCTCCAGGCATGAAATAGGATTGATATTTCGGTTCGTTATTCCAGATCGTCTGCATCATGGACGGCCAGCCTTTTTTGATGGCCAGATTCCCCATCCTGTGAGGCGGAAGGATATTTCCCTGATCATCCACAATGGCGGCTTCTACGCCTGGTATCGGCTTGCCCATGGATCCCGGCTTGATCTCCATGCAAGGATAATTACAGATCAGCTGTGCACCGGTTTCAGTCATCCACCATGTATCATGGATCCTCAAATGGAAGACCTTCATTCCCCATCTGACGACTTCAGGATTCAGAGGCTCCCCGACACTTAAAATATGGCGCAGGCTGCCCAGGTCGAAGTTCTTCACCACTTCGTCTCCTGCACCCATCAGCATACGGAAGGCTGTTGGCGCACTGTACCAGACCGTCACTCCATATTCCTCGATCATTTTATACCATGTTTCAGGATTGAATCGCCCGCCGACAATAACATTCGACGCACCAGAAAGCCATGGAGCAAAGATTCCATAGGAAGTCCCTGTCACCCATCCAGGATCAGCCGTACACCAGTAGACATCCTCTTCCTGCAGATCCAGCACCCATTTGGCTGTCTGGTAATGCTGGATCATAGCGTTATGTACATGCAGGACTCCTTTTGGCTTCCCTGTGGAGCCGGAGGTATAATGAAGGATCAGCCCATCTGTGCGTTCCACCCACTCTATCCCCAGCTTTGTGCCGGCCTCGGCGAATCTTTTATTAAAGTCGATAAACGGGCCATCTTCTTCTATTCCATCCCCAACCAGGAATACAGTCTTCAAATCTGGAAGCTCATCCACCGGCACCCGGCCAAGCAGCTCTGGCGTTGTGACCAGAACTTTCGCCCCCGAGTCTTCAAGGCGGTCGCGGACAGCCCCCTCCATGAACGCTTCAAATAAAGGCCCTACAATCGCCCCCAGTTTAATAGCTCCAAGGACAGAGAAATACAATTCAGGCGAACGCGGCATAAAAATAAAGACGCGGTCCCCTTTTTCCACATCACCATAATTTTTTAAAACATTGCCGGCCTTGTTGGAAAGATCCTTCATTTCCTTGAAGGTATACTTCTCTTTTCTTTGGCCGTCCCGGTAATATAATGCCACTTTGTTTTTCCGGAAAGATTCTGCATGTCGGTCTATGGCTTCATAAGCCATATTGACTTTCCCGGTCTCGCTCCACGAAAACTCTTTTTCCGCTTCCTTCCAGTCAAATTGACTGTACAGTTCGTCATAGTTTGCCAGATTGAAATTCCCCTGGACTGCTGGCAGCGCTTCCACTTTCATTTGCATGCTCCCCCTTTTACAATGTTTGTCATTATTATAGTACAAAACATTTCTTTTCTCAATTTTTAAAATATTGCAAGCGATTGCGGTTAGCCGATTTAATACTTTTGTCATACAGGAAATATACGAAACTTCAAGATTAAATATTTGCAATTTATTGATAAAATAGTTTGGAAGCGCTTTTACCGCTGTTTTTTATGTATAATAGGAGTACAACTGAAATGCAATGATTTTTTGGTGGTGAATCGATGGAACATACAATGACTTATAATGCGAAAGAATTGAAGACAGTTAAAGGGAGCCTGATCATCGAGGGTCCCGTCCCGTCAGAAAAATTGGCACAGTATGAGTTTCACGAGGACCTGGTCGCATTCCGCCCTCCGCAGCAGCAGCATAAGGCCCTGATTGAAATCGCGTCCCTTCCGGAAGGCAGGATCATCATCGCCCGGGACGGGATGACGATTGTCGGCTATGTGACCTATCTGTACCCCGATCCCCTCGAAAGATGGTCGGAAGGCAATATGAAAAACCTGATAGAGCTGGGAGCCATTGAGGTGATCCCGAAGTTCAGGGGTGCAGGCACAGGAAAAAGCCTTTTGCAGGTATCCATGATGGATGATTATATGGAAAATTATATTATCATAACGACAGAATATTACTGGCATTGGGACCTTAAAGGGACAGGATTGAATGTGTGGGAATATCGCAAGGTAATGGAAAAAATGATGAATGCAGGCGGGCTCGAATGGTATGCCACGGATGATCCTGAAATCAGTTCCCATCCGGCCAACTGCCTGATGGCAAGGATCGGCAAAAGGGTGGACCCTGAATCCATCCAGAGATTTGACCAGCTCCGCTTTATGAACCGATTTATGTACTAGCCTTTTCTATTTCTCTAGTTAAGGGGGAAAATCTCCATGATTGTAGAAGACATAATGAAAGTCGATGTTGCCGCACTCTCTCCTGACCATTCTATTGCAGAAGCCCTCAGGCTTATGAATGACAGGAAAATCCGCCATCTTCCGATCATAGATTCGGAGCGCCGGTTAGTCGGCATCATTTCTGACAGGGATATCCGCGATGCGGCTCCTTCCATTTTCCAGCTGGATGCCGACAGGAGCGAGCTGGGCAAGCCGCTGAAGGCAATCATGAAAACAGATATCATCACCGGCCATCCGCTTGATTTTGCGGAGGAAATTGCAGCAGTGCTATATGAACATAATATTGGCTGCGTCCCAATCGTGAAGGAAGGGACACTGGTCGGTATTGTAACGGAAACGGATCTGCTTTATACCCTGGTGGAGCTGACAGGCGCCAACCAGCCAGGTTCCCAAATAGAAGTGAGGGTTCCGAACAGGGCCGGCGTTCTGTCAGACCTGACAGAGGTTTTCAAAGATCGCAAGGTCAATATCCAAAGTGTCCTCGTCTACCCTGACAAGCAGGATGAACAATTTAAAATCATTGTGCTCCGGGTCAGGACCATGAATCCGCAAACCTTGATATCAGACCTGAAAAAGGCCGGGCATCATGTGCTGTGGCCGAATGGCCAGGGGATGCTGCCATGACCCGCGACAGCATTTTTATTTTTTCAGAGGAGCTGCTGAACTATAAGTTCAATCCCCAGCATCCTTTTAACCAGCTGAGATTAAAACTTACACTTGATCTTCTTCAGCAGGCCGGAGCAATTGATGCCGGCAGCATCATTCCGCCCAGACCTGCTTCCGATGAGGAAATATGCCTTATCCATGATCCCAATTATGTACAGGCGGTGAAGCTGGCAGGCCAGGGCAAGCTTCCGGCAGAAATGGCCGAAAGCTATGGAATTGGTACAGAGGATACTCCGATATTTGCTGATATGCATGAAGCAAGCTCCCTGCTTGTCGGGGGAAGCCTGACTGCGGCAGATTATGTAATGGAGGGCAAAGCGCAGCATGCCCTCCATCTCGGCGGAGGCCTTCACCACGGTTTCCGCGGCAAAGCTTCGGGATTCTGCATTTATAATGACAGCTCTGTTGCCATAAAATATCTTCAGGAAAAATATAAAGCCCGTGTCCTGTATATCGACACTGATGCACACCACGGTGACGGTGTTCAATGGGCGTTTTATGATGATCCTGATGTGTGCACCCTGTCTATCCATGAAACAGGCCGCTATCTTTTTCCAGGGACCGGCAATGTCAATGAAAGAGGGCAGGGGAAAGGGTATGGCTATTCTTTTAATATCCCGGTGGACGCTTTTACGGAAGATGAATCATGGCTTCAGGCTTACCGCGATTCAGTAAGAGAGATCGCCGACTTTTTCCGCCCTGACGTCATTGTGACACAGAATGGCGCCGATTCTCATTATTTGGATCCGCTTACACATTTATCTGCGACCATGAAAATCTATCGTGAAATTCCTAAGCTGGCCCATGAAATAGCCCACCAATATTGTGATGGAAGATGGATTGCCGTCGGCGGAGGCGGCTATGATATCTGGCGGGTTGTGCCAAGGGCCTGGGCCCTGATCTGGATGGAGATGACGGGAAACTCCAATTGCTATGGGAGATTGCCGGAGGGATGGATTAAGACTTGGAAAGATCAGGCTCCGGTAGAGCTGCCGGAAGAGTGGGATGATCCTGACAATCTGTATCCGCCCATCCCGCGAAAACCTGAAATAACTGAGAAAAATGCCAATACAGCAGCCAAGGCTCTGTATCCTATCCGGAATAAGACACATTCTGAATCCCTCTAGTCTTTCCGGCAAAAAATCCTGCAAGCCATGCCCTTTGTCCAAGCTCATCCTTTCAGTTTGCATACAATATGCTGCGATGCTTTCTATGAAAGGAGATATGCAAATTGGGGAAAATGAGGACTCTCTCCACAGGTGTCCTGCGCAAAGAGCCAGGGACAGTGGCTGCGGTTATCAATCTGGCCAATACAGGGCAAAGCGGGCAGGAAGTGACTGTGGAAGTATGGAACTGGTCGTCCTATTCAAAACCGGCAAAGCTTCCCGTCCTGATTGGGAAGAATAATGCGGTGATGTTCCCGCATAAGCTGGAATCTGAGAAGCTGGCGGTCATGTATACAAATCTTGCTGGTGTACTTTTCTATGAAATCCGGATTATCGGCGGCGATGAAGTTATAGCGAATTGCTTTGGCAGGAATGCCAGCCTTGCTGCCCAGGAAGGAAACACAGTTCTTCACCAGCAGCTTACGCCAATAGGCGGGAATGATGATGGCAAATTTGAGTTCAATTTAGAATCCTTGCCCTGGCCATGGCTGCTCTCGGAGTTTGGAAAGAACTTTCTGGACAAGAAATAACAAATGGAATAGAAAAAAGGCTGTTTCTCAAGAAAGAGATACAGCCTTTTTCCTATTCCTATGAATCTGTATTTTCCTCATAGCGGGGATCTGAAATGATAACTTCAACACGCCGGTTCTTTTCAAGATTTTCCGCCGAATCATTCGGGACGAGCGGCCGGGTGTCTCCGTAGCCAACAGCAATAAAGCGTTTGCTGTCAACGCCTGTGCCTGCCAGATACCTGATGACACTGCTTGCCCGCGCGGCAGAAAGCTCCCAATTTGACGGATATCGGTAGGTGGCAATCGGCCTGTTGTCCGTGTGCCCCTCTACCTTGACTAGGTTCGGCATACCGGCAAGCAGTGACCCCACCTTATCCAGAAACCCGCTGTTCCTGTCGATGATTTCGGCTTCACCTGATTCAAACAGCACCTGCTCTTGAAGGACCAGCACCACACCTCGCTCTGTCCGGTTGGCCACAATAACATCCTCAAGGCCGTTCTTTTCAAGATAGCCTTCCACTTCCTGCAGAAGGTTCTCCAGTCTCTCCTCTTCCTGCCTGTCCGAATCCGGCCCCTGGTTCACAACATTCTTGTCATTTTCCGAAGGATTTTCAAATGGAATGATTGAAGGATAAAAATCCATGAACTGCTTGTCCTGAAACGATTCAGAAACGGCCTTGAATTTGACAATATCAATCTGCGACATAGAAAATAACAAAATGAAGAATACGAGGATAAGAGTGACAAGATCAGAAAATGTCACCATCCACTTTGGCGCACCCTTCGGCTCTGTTCTCGGTCGTCTGTTAATCGCCATATTCTAGGCCCTCCGCTGATGCTTGAGCCTCATACTTCTCTTTTCTTTCCTGGGCAGAAAGGAAAGCGCCCAGCTTTTCTTCCAGCAGCCTCGGGTTCTGCCCTGCCTGTACACCGAGAACGCCTTCAATGACAATTTGCTTCAGAAATACTTCCTTCTCAGTTTTCAGCAGAAGCTTGGCTGCCATCGGCAAAAAAACAAGATTGGCCAACAGCGAACCATATAAGGTCGTGAGGAGGGCAATTGCCATGTTCGGCCCAAGGCTTGCAGGATCATTCAGATTCTTCAGCATCAGTACAAGCCCGATGAGAGTCCCGATCATCCCCCAGGCAGGAGCATATTCTCCCGCTTTTTCAAGGATGCTCCTGCCCTTCCGGTGCCTTTCCTCCATGGCCGCAATCTCGGCATTCATAATATCATTGATCACATCCGGCTCGAGCCCGTCGACCGCCAGCAGGACACCCTTCCTGATAAAAGGATCTTCCATCTGTTCTATCTCGGTTTCAAGGGACAGCAGTCCTTCCCGCCGAGCCTTGTCCGATAGCTTGACAAATACATCGATGATCTCGGCCAAATTCTTTTCATCATTTGAAAAAGATTGGCGGACCACTGTAAAGGAATGCTTGATGTCCCTCAATGGAAAGCTGACCAGCAGGCCGGAAATCAGTCCGCCAAGGACAATCAGCATAGAAGCGGGATCCACAAAAGACAGGAAGCCGCTGAAGCCCCCGTTTGTCATAATTCCAAAAACCAGCATTGCAAAACCGATAAACAAGCCAATCGGTGTAAGAGTATCGAGCTTTCTCATAATTCCTCTCCCTGGTTAGCTTATAATCCAATAACACCTGAGAGCAGAATCCCCTGATCCTGGCATGAAGGATTCTGCCCGCTCTCTTTTTATATCGGCATTATTATTATTTTGTTGAGTCTCGATATTCAATCCGGTGAGGCAGGACGACAATGTTTTCCGTTACTTTCTCTTTGTTCATATATTTGGTCAGGAGGCGCATGGCAACCGCCCCGATATCATAAAGCGGCTGGACGACGCTCGTAAGCTGCGGCCTTACCATCAAAGCAAGGCGTGTGTTGTCTGAGCTGATGACTTCAACGTCGTTAGGTACAGAAAAGCCTTTGTCCTCTGCACCATGGACAACACCCAGGGCCATTTCATCAGACCCGGCAAAGATGGCTGTCGGCTTTACAGATGCCTCCATCAGCTTTTCAAACGCTTCGATTCCGGAATCATACGTATAATCTCCTTCTGCAACCAGCTCTTCCCTATATTCAATGCCTGCTTCACTGAGTGCCCTTTTGTAGCCGGCAAGCTTTTTCGCTTCATTGATCGGTTCATGCAGCGGCCCGATGGCAATGCCGATCTCCTTATGGCCTTTTTCAATGAAAGTCTGTACCGCATCATAAGCGGCCTGCTCGTAATTGATATTAACAGAAGGAATTTTCTCTGATTCCTCAATGGAACCGGCCAGAACGATCGGTACTGGGGATTTTTCGAACTCATCCACATGTTCAGCTGTAATATTTCCGCCCATGAATACGATCCCGTCCACTTGCTTGCCCAGCATAGTATTCAGCAGGTGAAGCTCTTTATCTTTATTCTGGTCAGAATTGCTCAGGATAATATTGTACTTATACATCGTTGCAATATCCTCGATGCCCCTTGCCAGCTCTGCAAAGAAGGTGCTGGAAATATCCGGGATGATGACGCCTACAGTGGTCGTTTTCTTGCTGGCAAGTCCCCTGGCAACGGCATTTGGACGGTATCCAAGCCTCTCGATGACCTCAAGCACTTTTTTCCTTGTTGCAGGTTTTACGTTCGGGTTTCCGTTTACTACACGGGAAACCGTTGCCATTGAAACATTTGCTTCACGGGCAACATCATAGATTGTTACATTCATTTAAAACACTCCTTTTTCACTTGAACATTCCTCTTTTACCACACTGTCTTAGCCAGTATCCTTTGCCAATCAGCTTTATTAATAAAAGGCTTTGTTAAACATTGCTGTTAAATTTTAGGATCATTTCAACTGTGCTGAAATCGTGTGAAACAAAGTTTCGCACGCATGAGCCCGAAATCAACAAGGTACACTAACACAGCCTAATAAAAAGAAAAATATAAATTGATTTGGCCATGCATTTTTTAAGTTCATTACTTATGTTGTCCTGATATCCCAAACAGTAACGCAATTTTCCTGTTTGTGAATAACTAAACTTGTCTAATTATGTCTTTAATCATACGACAGACAGGCGTTTGCCGCAATGTAAAGCCCTTTTATTTTACAAAAAAGCGGGGATTTATTCAAAGACATCACTCCGTAAATGCCAAAACCTCTTTATATTTTATGCAAATGACCTTCCCATCAAAGAAAAGGGCTCTCCTGAAAAAATCAGAAGAGCCCTTTTTATATAGCCGGCAAAGGAATATCCCTGTATGCTCTGCCTTATACTTTTACAAAGGAAGAAGCCTTAAGCTGTGCCATGAAATCGTCAAACTGATTCAGGTCCATCTGCTGTGCTGAATCCGAGAGAGCAACCGCAGGATCAGGGTGGACTTCGGCCATGACGCCGTCTGCACCGATTGCCAGTGCTGCTTTGGCAGTTGGAAGAAGCAAATCCCTTCTTCCGGTAGAGTGGGTGACATCGACCATAACAGGAAGATGCGTTTCCTGCTTCAGGATTGGAACGGCAGAAATATCAAGCGTATTGCGTGTTGCACGTTCGTATGTGCGGATGCCCCTCTCGCAGAGGATGATCTGCCCATTGCCCTGAGCCATGATATATTCAGCGGCATTGATGAATTCTTCAATGGTAGCCGCAAGGCCCCTCTTAAGCAATACCGGTTTATTGGCTGCACCCGCTGCTTTCAGGAGCTCGAAGTTCTGCATATTCCTTGCACCGATCTGAATGACATCCAGGTATTCTGAAGCTGTTTCAATATCAGCAGGATTGACTATTTCACTGATAACAGCAAGGTCATATTCATCTGCGACTCTCTTCAGGATTTTCAGGCCTTCAAGTCCCAGCCCCTGGAAATCATAAGGAGAGGTTCTAGGCTTATAGGCACCGCCGCGGAGAAGCTTCATGCCCTTGGCCTTTACTGCTGCCGCAACTGTAGCCACTTGTTCATAGGACTCGACAGCACATGGACCAAAGACAAAATGCGGGTTGCCGTCGCCGATTTTTTCGCCTCTTAAATCGACAATGGTATTTTCCGGCTTTTTCTTCCGGGAAACAAGGAGCGCTTTGCGGTGGTCATCTTTCTGCAGTTCAAGCCCTGCCTTAAAGATTTCCTTGAACAGGTGCTCGATCGTTGAGTTTTCAAACGGCCCCTCGTTATGTTCTTTAATGGAATCCAGCATTTTTCTTTCACGGACAGGATCATAGCGGTTAACACCCTGAGTTTCCTTAACCCTTCCAATTTCCTGAACAAGGCTTGCCCTCTCGCTGATCAATGATAACAGCTGAAGATTGATTTCCTCTACTCGTTCGCGCAGCTGATCTAATTCTTTATTGCTCATCATGTCCCGTCCCTTCTCTTTGGCTGAACCGAAGTATTGCGCCCT
Organism: Bacillus sp. AG4(2022); assembly: GCF_031844465.1. Lineage (NCBI taxonomy): Bacteria > Bacillati > Bacillota > Bacilli > Caryophanales > Bacillaceae > Bacillus > Bacillus sp. AG4(2022). The sequence continues at coordinate 106,244 of NZ_JAUZVH010000005.1, read as the reverse complement.
AAATTAGCATCCGCAACGGTTCTTCTTTATCGGCCTGTTAAAATATGATACATTTTTTATAATTAGGGATTATTATATATGAATTACCTGCCAATGTCACGTATTTTTTCTTTATTAATTAAACGCTTTTAAGCATTAAAGAAATTTACCTATGCAGATAGGCTTAAGTTTCCTCTATCCTGTAAAAGAAGGTGCATCCCTTGCTTAAAAATAAAATATTCGCCCTTGATATCGGCACCCGTTCAGTGGTCGGAATCATCCTGGAAGAACAGGACGGGCAGTTCAAAGTAATAGATATCCACACGAAAGAACATAAAGAACGAGCCATGCTTGATGGACAGATCCACGACGTCATCTCTGTATCCAAAATCATCGCTGAGATTAAGGAAGACCTTGAAGCAGCCCATGGCCCCTTAAAAAAGGTCTGCGTCGCAGCTGCCGGAAGGGCCCTCAAAACTAAAAGGGCACAGGCATCCGTCAATATCACCGGCAAGCCAATAATCCAGAAGGATGATATCCTCCATCTTGAGCTGAGCGCGGTTCAGCAGGCGCAGGCAGAAGTAGCGGAAGAGCAGAAGTCGGATAAAAGCCATTATTATTATTGTGTCGGATACTCTGTGCTGCATTACAGGCTGGATGGTGAAGAAATTGGCAATCTCATTGACCAGCAGGGAGAAGAAGCTTCAGTCGATATTATTGCCACATTCCTTCCCAGAGTGGTCGTTGAGTCGCTGATTTCTGCCCTCCACCGTGCCGGCCTTGAAATGCAGGCTCTTACACTCGAGCCTATTGCCGCCATCAATGTCCTCATACCGCCCTCCATGAGGAGGCTGAACGTTGCACTTGTCGACATTGGGGCGGGTACTTCTGATATTGCCCTTACAGATTCCGGAACCGTTATTGCATATGGTATGGTCCCTGTTGCAGGGGATGAGATCACTGAGTCACTCAGCGATCAGCTTCTTCTCGATTTCCCTTTGGCTGAAGAAGCAAAACGGAAACTGCTTGATCACAATACGATTAAAACGACAGATATTCTCGGCTTTGAAACAGACTGGGACAGTGAAGATATTATTTCACAAATTGAACCGGCAATCGAAAAGCTTGCAGATTCGATTTGTAATGAAATTCTGCAGCTCAATAATCATAAATCTCCCAAGGCCGTCATGCTTGTGGGGGGCGGGAGCCTTACGCCGCGCCTGCCCCAAATGGTTGCAGCCCGCCTGGAACTCCCGGAGAACCGGGTTGCCATCAGGGGGATTGATGCAGTCGCTTCCCTGGCCTTCGCCGACCATATATTAAAAGGCCCTGATCTTGTTACGCCGGTTGGGATAGCGATAGCGGCCTTGCAGTCTCCTGTCCAATACAGGACCGTTTATGTAAATGATCTGCCTGTCCGCCTTTTTGAAGTGAAAAAATTGACTGTGGGCGACTGCCTCCTTGCTGCCGGGATCAAAATGAGCAAGCTTTATGGAAAGCCCGGCATGGCCAAGATTATATCCTTGAATGGCCTAAGCATCACGATACCTGGAGAGCACGGCAATCCGCCTGTTCTCCTGCAAAATGGCTCTGCCTGTTCTTTGGATGACGGAGTCAAGGATGGAGATATGCTGACAGTTGCCAGGGGCGCTGACGGAAGAGCATCTTTTCTTAAAATTAAGGACCTGGTCGATACCATTCCGGATAAAAACCTGATCGTCAATGGGAAGGACTATAGTGTCAAAGCAATCATTTCCAAAAACGGTATAGCAGCGTCTTCGGAAGATTCTGTGGAGGACCGCGATAAAATTGAGTGCAGAAGTGCTGACAGCATTGAATCGGTCTTAAAGACTCTTAACCTGGGGGACTTATTAAAAAGCATAAAGCCCTTCCATCTGAGGATTAACGGAAAAGAAACATACATTCCCTCTCTTTCTGGAAGGCTGACCCGAAATGGGATTGATGCCAAACCTTCAAGCGGCTGTGAAGATGGGGATGTGATTGAAGCCGCGGGAAAACACCAGGCGACAGTGGCCGAGCTGGCTGAAAAGAAGCAGCTGACACTTACGCGGACATTGCCTGTATTCTTTAACGGCGAGCGCATTACCCTGACAAGGGATGCAGCCGAGGTTTGGCGCGAAGATGTGAAGCTGAAAGCTGAGAGTATAATCAGGAGCGGGGATTCAATCCAGATCAGGAACCTCCCTGAAGAACCTTTTATTTTCCAGGATCTTTTCACCTATGTTGAAGTAAAGCCGCCCGCTCATGCAGCCGGCAGCTTTGAACTAATGAGGAATGGAAGGAAATGCTCCTTCCATGAACCGGTAAATGCTGGGGACACCCTCCATATCCACTGGCCTGAGCACATTAAAGTAAAATAAATTAAAAAGGCCGTCCCTTTACCGGAACGGCCTTTTGGTGTCAGCTGTTTTCACTTACAGCCTTCACCAGTGAATCTTCCGTTATTTTCCAGTGTGATGCATGCCATACAACATCTTTGTTCAAGAAAAGAATCGCCTGAGGGGATTCATGCTTAATATGATATTCCTCAGCCACATGATTGGAGACAGGGCGGGCATCCTGTACAGTTAAAAAATAGGCAGGAACGCTGCTGTTAGAAGACGTGAAGCTTTCATACTCTTCATAAGCCGCCTGGCTTACAGGGCAGGTGGTGCTGTGCTTCAGTAGAAATGCCGGGCTCTTTTCTTCTAAAATGCTATTAAATTCTTCGATTGAATGTATTTGTTTCATCTTATTTCCTCCTGAAATAAAGAATGCGGCAGAGTCATTTTAACACTCCACCGCCTGATTTCCTAATTATCGGTATTTCATTTCTGTTTCATCAAAAGCGTTCTTTGTTTCCTCCAGCTTCTGCTGTATGCTTTCCCCATCCTCTTCTGAAAGCATTGCAGCTGAGCCGGAAGGCACTGTTTCAGTGAACGCCTCCTCTTCTTCGCTTGAATCCTCAGATTGGCTGCCGGCCTTTCCTGACATGCCCTTTACCTTTTCAACCAGGCCTGAAGACTGCTTTGAAACGCTCTGAGTAAGTGTGCTGGTCTTTTCTTTGGCTGCTGATGCCAATTCAGAACCTTTTGTCACAGCTGTCTCTTTAAGGTGGCCAGTTTTCTCCTTCAGCACCGCAGCCTGCTCATTCAGGTCTGTCCTCAGCTCTTTCCCTGTCTTAGGGGCAAGGAATAATGCTGCCGCAGCACCCACCATTCCGCCGACCAGGGCACCAATCAGAAAATCCTTGGAATTAATATTATCTTCCTGCCTTGTCTCGTTAGCCTGCGTAGTCATTCTTTCATTGTAAGCCATGTGGGATCCTCCTACACTTCCTTTAATATTTTGCTCTTTCTCTTTCCCGGGCTCTCACAGCCGCTCTTTCTACTGCTCTTTCTGCGGGCGGTATATCCTCAATATGGTTCTGGAGCGGAGAAGACTGCTGTTTGCGAATCTTCCACTTATCTTTCAGCTCAAGGAATACATTGCTCCATTGAACCACCTGGGAGATTTTATCCTTATTCTGTTCAACCTGCGTATTGACCGATGAAGAAATGGATTGAATCGTCCCATTGAACTTTCTGACAGAATCTCCGACATCCCTCACCGCATTGACCACTCCATTAAGGCTTTCCGACTTCTGCTGAATGTCGCTCGCAAGGGCATTCGTCTTATGAAGCAGAACAGTGGTCTCACGGGTTACACCGTCCAGCTGCTGTTCAAGCCCATCTAAGGTAGTTGAGACACTATCCAATGTTGTCGCCAGGGATTTCAATGTTCGGGATAGGAAAATGACGAGCACTAAAAAGGCTACTGCTATTAAAGCCACGCTCAAATATAGAATAATTTCCAAAAGAAGCACCTCCATGATTGTTATATATTTATTCTATTACCCGGGGATAGGCACCCTAAACCAGGGCCGTCCTTGTAAGTAATTCCATCAGCCGGCCTGAATCTCCTGCTTTTTGAGGCATTTAGCATTATAATTGCAGGCTGTGTTAAACATTGCGGCTGATATTGGAGATGATTCAGCCAGATATTCATCATGGCTAAAAGGCGCTTGTAAAACAGATGAGTTTCACAATGAGCCAAAAATCAGCATGAACTAATAAAGCTGATTGCAGATTGACTATGTACGAAAATATTATATCCATCACCATGGAGCTTTTGCAAATCCCCACAGGCACAACTGCCAGTATAATCATTTAAAGCAGAAAAAAGCTTTTTCGGGTACAATAATAGCTGTACGAAGAAATGAAGGAGGAATCAGGATGAAAGATCCCCGGATTCAAACATTGGCAAAAAATTTAATTAATTATTCAGTGCGCCTTCAAAAAGGTGAGAAAGTTTTAATTGAAAACTTTGGACTTCAGCGCGAACTGGTTACTGCACTTGTCGCTGAAGCCTATGCAGCGGGCGGTTTCCCGTTCGTGCTGCTGAAGGACCAGCAGGTCGACAGGGCGCTCCTGCTCGGCGCGCAGGATGAGCAGTTCGATATGATGGCTGACTTTGAAGCAAACGTGATGGGCAAGATGGATGCTTATATTGGCCTTAGATCTGGAGATAACATCAATGAACATGCCGATGTGCCGGATGATAAAATGAAAATCCACGGCAGCACGATCGGTAAGAAAGTCCACAGGGAAATCCGCGTGCCAAAAACAAAATGGGTTGTACTGAGATATCCTAACTCCTCAATGGCACAGCTTGCGAAAATGAGCACAGAGGCGTTCGAGGATTTCTATTTTAATGTCTGCAATCTGGATTACGGCAAGATGGACAAAGCGATGGACAGCCTTGTGGAGCTTATGGACAAAACAGACAAAGTAAAGCTGACAGGCCCCGGGACAGATTTGACCTTCTCCATTAAGGATATTCCGGCAATCAAATGCTCTGGACAGATGAATATTCCTGACGGCGAAGTCTATACAGCTCCTGTGAAAGATTCTGTTAACGGCGTGATTACATATAATACTCCATCTCCTTATCACGGATTTACTTTTGAGCATGTCAAGCTTACCTTTAAGGATGGAAAGATTGTTGAGGCGTCAGCAAATGATACAGACAGAATCAACAAGATCTTTGATACAGATGAAGGCGCCCGCTATATCGGGGAATTCGCCATCGGCGTGAACCCTTATATCCTCCATCCGATGCAGGACATTCTTTTCGATGAGAAAATTGATGGCAGTTTCCACTTCACGCCAGGGCAATGCTATGATGAAGCCTACAATGGCAATTCATCCAATATCCACTGGGATATGGTCAATATCCAGCGTCCGGACTATGGCGGAGGGGAAATCTACTTTGACGATGTCCTGATCCGGAAGGATGGAAGATTCGTCATCCCTGAACTCGATGCGCTGAACCCTGAAAATCTTAAATAAACAGGAATAAAAGCGCAAGCTCCTTGATCACCTTAAGAAACGCAGACTAAGAACGCCACGTCCTGTGGCAACGTCTGCATGACTCCCATGCTGGAGCCCTCAAGACGAACCTCCCGGAAACCTTTTTGGGAGGTTTGGCTAGTGACCTGGGCGCAGCTGCTGGACGTGGATCAAGAATTGAAAATTATACACAAGTCTTACAATTTATAAATTCCTTAACAGCAAAAAAGGATGCAGCATGAGCCTGCATCCTTTTTCTTATGTAGCCAAAAGGCCTTTCCGGAGAGCGCCAGGAGACAGCCTGCCCAACGCTTCTGCACGGAACTTATAAAGTGCCCTCATATGCTTCCTGGAATTTCTGGATGTCTCCCGCTCCCATAAAGAGGATGACACTGTTTTCGTGCTGTTTCAGCGCACTTGTATCTTCTTCTTTCATGATTTCCGAGCTTGGGATCCTGTCCTGAAGATCTGTAATGGTCAGCTTTCCATGGTTCTCCCTGGCTGAACCGAAAATATCGCAAAGATAAACTTTATCAGCTTTATTAAGGCTTTCGGCAAAGTCATCCAGGAATGTCTGTGTCCGGGTAAAGGTATGAGGCTGGAATACAGCCACTATTTCTTTTTCCGGATATTTCTGCCTGGCTGCCTCGACCGTCGCGCGAATCTCCGTCGGATGATGAGCATAGTCGTCAATGATAACCTGGCTTGCCACTTTCTTCTCCGAAAATCTTCTTTTCACTCCCTCAAATGTCAGCAGGAGATCTTTGACGATTTCAGAATCAATTTCCTCATAATGGCAAAGTGCAATAACGGCCAATGAATTCAGTACGTTATGGTCGCCGAACTGAGGGATTGAGAAAGTATCATAAAAGGTGTTGCGCACAAAAACATCAAAGGTTGTTCCTTCCGTGCTCTTGATGACATTGCGTGCCTGGAAGTCATTCTCCTCCCCAAATCCGTAAAACAGGACAGGAACCTTTGCCTGGATCTTTTGCAGCTGCTCATCATCGCCGCATGCAAAAATACCCTTATTCACCTGCCATGACATCTCCTGGAATGCAGAGAACACATCATCAATATTGGCGAAATAATCAGGGTGGTCAAAATCTATATTCGTCATGATTGCATAATCAGGGAAATATGAAAGAAAATGCCTTCTATATTCGCAAGCTTCAAAAACGAAATATTCAGCATCGGCATCCCCTCTGCCCGTTCCGTCCCCAATAAGGAAAGAAGTCGGTTTTGCTCCCTTCATAACATGGGCCAGCAGCCCTGTAGTGGAGGTCTTGCCATGCGCCCCAGTAACAGCTACACTGGTGAACTTCTTCATAAAGTCCCCAAGGAAGCGGTGGTAGCGGACGATCGGAAGGCCCAGCTTCATGGCTTCCTGAATTTCTTCATGCGTATCCGGGTACGCATTGCCTGCTATAACGGTCATTCCAGGCTGTATGTTTTCCTTTTGGAAAGGAAGGATCTTTATTCCTGACTGTTCAAGCGAAATCTGTGTAAAAAAACGCTTTTCTACATCAGATCCCTGAACATGATAATTCATATCATGAAGGACTTGAGCCAAGGCGCTCATTCCAGACCCTTTTATACCTACAAAATGGTAAATAGTCATATAAAGAACCTCCAACTGTCGTCTATCTGTAACACAGTATATGATATCTGACTATAAATTGCTCATATATTCATTACGGACAAACGTTTCCTGCATAAGCAGATTAAAGTATTATATCATCTTTCAAGCACAAAAACTATGTAGCACCACACTCCGGCTGGCGGCAGGGGCGGCCTGAACGGGGTTCGGCCGGGATCGCATGGCTAAAATTGGCAAAAATCAGCGTGAATAGACTCACATATCACCAATGAACAGGAAGGCCACGGCAGTCTTTTTTAGAAAAGTCCTATAGGCCATACCTTCCCGAACAGCCTCATTGTAACTCTCCACAACAGCGTCTGTATTGTCCATTGGAAAAGCAGGGCCAAAACAGAAGGTCCGGGAGAAAACGGGTATGCACCTGATGAAATAGGAGCGTCCCTCCTCAAGGCTGATGCTTTCCGCGGCTTTCAGCTGAAGCTTTTCCCCGGTCAGAATATCATAGGCAGCAAGTATTTCTCCTTCTGCCCTTTCAATCTTTACAGGCTGGAGGACAGAGCTGAGGAAAAGCGCTCCCTGAATGAGATCTGCCTCGGCTAGTTGCCCGGTATTCCGGCGGAGGAAAAGGTTAAACATCGTAAAGCCCCTGATGCTTATATAATCGAATAAGAACCAGTCCTCAAACACTTCTTCCTGTTCACTGCTGAATGGGATTCCGCCCGGCAGGCCGGCTGCTTCCCGGAAAATATGGCGGGCACGGACCTTTTCTCTTATGTTCGCATTCACCGCAGAATCCTTCTGTGCTTTCCGGTAAAGGGCCAGCGCGTTCTCTTCACCCTTAGCCTGCTTCTGTTTGCGGTAGGCTTCCAAGTCTTTAATTGTATTCTCCATATCCGGGTGCTCCCTCCAATTCCCCAGGGCCGAAAATGAATTAAAACTCTACTTTTTCCAGCCGCGGATTCGGCCTGTAGCGCCTTCCTGCTTTTGCAGCATGCTTACCATTAATCAGAACATTATCTCCGGTGAAGCCGATATTGATCTTCAGCAGGCTGTTGCCTATGCCGTAAGTGTCGACTGGCACACCGTTTTCTTCAAATTCCTGGATTCTCATTTCATTAAAGCCGCCGCTGACAACAATTTTCACATGATTATACCCTTCGTCATCCAGCGCCTTCCTTAATGCAAAAATCAGCTCCGCATTAACGCCCCGTGGATCAAAGGTCCCGAGAAGATGCTGATTCCTCAGGAAATATTGGTCGATCATTGTCCTGGAGGTATCAACACGGACACCCTTCAGCTCATCGCCGAATTCCCTCGCAACTTTCAGGGAATCTGTTATAGCATCATTATTATAATCAACAAGCGCAATCAGGGCATCCTCAGGGTATGTCTCCTGATATGCCTTGGTTGCTGCCACCAGGTCCCCGTCAAACATCTGGATAAGGGCATGCGGCATTGTTCCCATCCCCTGCTTGCCCCACCATTCGTTCATGGCATGGGTAGCCTGGGCAGTCGCTCCGCCTATATGGGCGGCATAGCCGTCTCCGGCCTGGGTGATATAATGGTCATCCCGGTCACCCATGAAGATGACCTGTTTTTGCCTGCCTGACGTTCCTGCTGCCTTGACCGTGTTATACACATTAGTGGCAACTGACGTTCTCCTCGCAAGGATGCCGTCAATGATCCCCTCAAGATAGCCGAAGCTCTGATAGGGCCCGGTAATCGTCATGACCGTTTCGAATGGGCTGATTTTATCTCCATCTTTCAAAGAAAAGATTTCCAGCTCATCCGGATTTTCGGCGAATGTATGGATCAATGCAATCACTTCATCGGTCCCGCAAAGGACAGCATGATTTTTCTGGAAGAATTGCATGGTCACGATATTGTCTTTGTGATATTTCTTGACAATCTCCCGTGTCTTTAAGAAATAGACAGCTGAAAACCAGCCGTCTCTTACTCTTTCATCAAATTTAAAGGTCTTATTTGTTAGCCTGTTGATCTTGCCTTGAATCTTTAGCTCAATTTCTTTCATCCTAAAGCTCCTCATACCAAATCAGTTATAACTACCGTTATTTTAGTATTCTTTACATGCATGTAAAGAATACCACGTATTATAGCATTGTACTAGTGTCTTGCATGGCCTCGAGGTCTGTTTCCGTGATCAGCACATCACGCGGCTTACTTCCTTTTGCCTCAGAGATATAGCCGCAGTCCTCCATCATGCCGATCAGCCTTGCAGCACGGTTATAGCCGATCTTAAAGCGCCTCTGGACACTTGATGTCGATGCGCTGCCCTGATCGACAACATACTCGCACGCCTCATAGAAAAGCTCATCTTCCTCCTCGGTTGCCTGTGCTTTTTTCAGGAGCTCTTCCTGTTCAAATAAATAATCCGGCTTGCGCTGGCTCCTCGCATGGGCGACGACTTCATCAATTTCTGCATCGGAAACATAAGTTCCCTGAAGCCTGACCGGCTTGGATGAGCCATTTTCCAGGAAGAGCATATCCCCTCTGCCCAAGAGCTTTTCGGCACCGCTGATGTCGATGATGGTTCGTGAATCGACCTGGGAGGATACAGAGAATGCCACCCTTGTCGGGACATTGGCTTTAATCAGGCCAGTGATGACATCGACAGACGGCCTTTGTGTGGCGATGATCAAATGAATGCCGCATGCCCTCGCCTTTTGGGCGATCCGGCAGATTGCTTCCTCAACATCTGCCGGGGACATCATCATCAGGTCAGCAAGCTCATCAATGACAATGACAATGAACGGAAGCTTGTCAGAATAGCGTTTATGCTGTTCAGCCAGCTGATTGAAACGGTTGATATCCCTGACACCTGCGTGTGCAAACAGCTCATAGCGCCGCTCCATCTCTTCCACCGCCCATTTCAGTGCTGCAGTGGCGGCCTTCACATCTGTAATGACCGGGCTGACAAGATGAGGTATCTGGTTGTATGGAGCAAGCTCGACCATTTTCGGATCGATCAGCAGAAGCTTCAGCTCTTCAGGCGATGCTTTATAAAGAAGGCTGACAAGGATTGAGTTGATGCAGACGCTTTTTCCGGATCCGGTTGCACCGGCAATCAGTCCGTGAGGCATCTTCCGCAGATCAGTGACGATCGGGCTTCCCGAGATGTCCAGCCCAAGGACTGCAGTCAGCGGCGATTCTCCGTCCCTGAACACAGGCGTATTGATGATCTCGCTGATCAATACCGGCCTGCTCTTCTGGTTCGGCACCTCAATTCCGATGGTATGCTTGCCCGGGATCGGCGCTTCCATACGGATATCCCTGGCGGCCAGGCTGAGCTTAATATCATCAGTCAGGTTCGTGATTTTATTTACTTTAACTCCGGGCTCCGGCTGAACCTCAAATCGGGTAACAGAAGGCCCCTGGGTTACATTAACAACCTTTGCCCTGACATTGAAATTCTTCAGTGTCAGATTAAGGAACTCTTCCTGCTCCAGCAGCCACTCCTCATTGTCCTCAGGAATGACTGGAGGGGCAAGCAGGCTTTTTGCCGGAAATTCATAGGCCTTGTATTTCGGATCTTCTGCCGGCTGGCCATACTGATGGAATCCGTCCAGTTCCTGTCGCGTCCCTGCTTGTGTCTGTTCAGCTGGCTCTTCAGCCTGCTGATGGAATTGTGCTGGTTCTGCCGCTGCTGCAGTTTCATTTGGCTGTGGAGCATAATTATAATCAGAAGCGCGGGCATTATCCTCGCCGCGTCCCTGTACATTTGTATTTGCAGGCGCTTCATTCCCGATAACTTCAGCTGAGACAGCCGGTGGCGTTGCTTCTTCTGTATTTTCCCGGGTGACAGGCATTTGCTTCACAGCGGTATTTTGTTCTTTTTTCTTCTGCTCTGCAATCCTTCTGTCCTGCTTCAGCATAATCACATTGAAAGGCAGCGGTGATCTTGGCTTCGGCTTCGGCTCTTCTTCTGCCCGGGGAGGAATGTCCTCACGGGTTTCCCCGGCCCTTCCCTCTACAGTTTCCGGCTCCGCCTCATCCAGCAGCAGGGCAGACGCTGCTTCATGCTGGCCGGTTATCTGAGTACACTGTTCACCTTTGACAGATCCTGCCTGGAGTTCAGCATTTTTTTCAGCATGGTCTCCGGATAGTACTGCTGCTTCTGTTTCTTTATCAATTTCATTCTTATCCGGCAAATCTGCAGGATCGTCCGCAGGTTCCGGCACTGCTTCAAAGTTAAGTGGAGCCGGCCCGGTTCCCGACGGGTTATATGGGATATCCTTGTTATATTCTTCAGTATCTATTCTATTTGGCTCAGCGTCTTCATGCAGGATTGTATCGCTGCTGTTAACCAGCGCTTCACCTGCATTTTCATCTTCCGCCTCATCGGGCTCAAAGTCTAATTTGGTGGCCGGGGCAGTACTATATCCGGCCTCAGGAGTGCTGCTGTCCATTACTTCAGGGTTACTGCTGGTGATCCCTTCAGTCATGCCATCCAGCGGCGGGGTACCGTCAAAAGGTTTGATGCTGCTGTCAGCTTCAATTCTTCCGGCCGGCAGCTCTGCATATGAATCGCCACTTTCAAGCATCTCCCTCTCCTGCCCTGCTTCTGTTGTCACGACAAGTTCGTCTTCGTCCGCTTTTGCAGAAAAAGCTTTTTCAGCAGCTGGATTGGAGAGGCCGCCCGTATAGGTGTCAGTATCCGTTACTTTAGCAGGACTCTCTTCTGCACTGCCTGGCACGGCAGAAGCTTCTTCGTATCCTACCCTTAAATCAGGGCTGATGGTTCCTTTCAGGTCAGAGATGCCTTCCGGCTGTTCTCCAGGCACTGGCTCTGGCGGATTATTCACAGTATTGCTTTCTTTTTCCCGGCCTCCATCAAGGACCGTTTTCTTCAGAAAATCAATATCATCGAAAAGTGGCGCGTTTTTCACCTGGTCAAAGCTATTCATCTCATAGACTACTGATTCTTCCTTTTTCTTCGGCCGTTCGAACCCGTATATCGGGGAAGGAATTTCCGTTGGCCTGAAGGGGCGCCGGTGGCGGTTGTCTATCGGCGGCTCGCTCTTGCTTTTTTGGGAAGGCTTCGAATAAGATTCATGCTGCTCCGGCTGCCGTTTATTTCTTTTTTCTTGACTATCATTCAGCGGGCCGGCCTTTCCCCGCCCATGCTTCCAGGTTTCTGCCGCCGGCTGCTCCCTTTGGCTTCTTCGCGGATTATGTCCAGGATTTTCCGGCTTTTCTCTGGGTCTCCTTTCCTTTACCGGTGAGCCTTCATCAGGAATAAGCGGAAATCTGAACTGACCCTTAGGGTACTGGTAGAGGATCCTGGCCTCCATCTCACGTCCGTCTCTGTCTTTTTTCGGTTTTGCCGGTTCTATGTACGGCTGCTCTTCTTCCGTTTCTTTATACTCGTCTTCATTATTAAACACTCGGAATAGTTTTTTTATCCAACTCAATATCAATCACTCTTTCTTAAAGGCTGTTTAGGCAAAGCTGTCGGTGTATGGGGATGCTCAAATTTCTGGTACAAAAGCAGAATAACCCTTAAGATTCTATGAAAAGGGCAGCTTATTCTTCCTACCCTTTTATTTTATCAGCTATTCATAAAAATTCGAGTTAAAAAGAGAGAATGAGCCTTTTTATAGGCTTTATGGGTAAAATTGCCACAGTTTCCCTCATCATGCTTATACTTTTGGCATAACCAGTTTAACATCGGGTTTACAACTGTTACAGGCAGTGTAACCTGCAGGCTTTTCCCTGTCTATCAGATATAAAAAAGGACCACATTTCGTGATCCTTCCCCTGTCACTTTTTCTTATTTTTGCCGAGAATGAAAATCGGCTCAAGTTCCCCGTTTTCATAAAGAAATGATAATGCCGTAATCGGTACCCTGCCGCTTGCAAAGAAGCTCATATTCATCTGGGCGAGGATATCGTAGCCCGTATTATTCCGCACATCCGCTATGATCAGGACGTCCTGATGGGGAACGGCAAGTGCCATCTCACCGGTTATCTGCTGCTCCATGCTCTTCAGAAAAGCTTCATTGAGGATGCGGCTCGCATCATAGCCGTCATTTGCGTTCAAAAAATAAAAGATATTGCCGGCCACTTCGTCCTTTTTAATCCCGGTTGACAGGGACCTGACATTAAATAAGGCAATCTCCCTGATCCTTTCAGCTGTCCAGCCCTCTTTTTCCATGAGCGCTGAATCAATGAGCCTGTAGGTTTTGCCCTGGTCAAGGGCATAATAGATCCTCGTTTCTGCTGTATGTTCGTCAAACAGGAACAAGATTCCTTCTTCAGATTCCTGCGGAAAAGAAGTTGACCTGATGACAGGGAAGATATTTTTTTCATGGCCTTCAAGCCCGGATTCTCCCGACATGGCCCTGAGTCCTTCTTCCACATAATAGGCCACCTCTTCAATCGCCTTGTCCTTATGCTCCTGCCATTTAGCAATGATGCCAGGCAGCGAAATGGTGATCCCTTTGCCCGTCCCTTTATTTTCAATCCGGAGGGTATCCTTTTTTTTATCAAATTCGAAAGACCGGTTATCAGCATCCAGCCTCTTCATTAATTCATCCTTCATTTTCCTGCTGTCCATTTTCATCCTTTTTCCCTCCTTAACGGGAAATTTCTGCAGTTTCCATTGTACAATAGAAAGCCCTCCATCTCAAAGAAGACGGAGGGCAAAAGATATCAGCGGCCGAGGCCGGCGATGAAATTCTCGATTTCTTCCTGTGTTTTCCTATCCTTGCTGACAAAGCGGCCTGATTCTTCTCCATCCCTGAAGGCAATGAAGCTCGGGATGCCGAAGATATCGAGCTGCCCGCACAGATCAATATATTCATCCCGGTCTACATATACAAAGGTATAATCGCTGAACTTTTCTTCTACCTCTGGAAGGATCGGTTCAATGATGCGGCAGTCAGGGCACCAGTCTGCTGAAAACATAAAAATATGCTGCCCCTCATTTTTCATTTGCTCAAACTGTTCCATTGATTCAAGCTTTTTCATTTCTTTTTCCTCCTGTCTGGATCAGCATATCGTCATGTTTGATCCAGCCTTTTTTCCTCATATACTCAGATAATAACAAGCTTATTGCGGCTGGTCCAACAAAATGCAGCATGACTATTTTCAGGAAGACAGCCGAGCTGAATCCCATTGCTGTCACAGTCATGATCTGCCCGACAAGGCCGGCTGTCCCCATTCCCGCACCTGCCGCATTGTTCTCGAGAACAAATAAAGTGGTACCAAGCGGTGCAAGAACTGCCCCCGCAATGGTCGGCGGGAGAAGGATTATCGGATTCCTGATGATATTCGGCACCTGCAGCATTGAAGTTCCAAGTCCCTGGGCAATGAGGCCGCCTACTTTATTTTCCCTGTAGCTGCTGACTGCAAAACCGACCATTTGGGCTGCACATCCAATTGTTGCCGCCCCTGCTGCAAGCCCGTGCAGATCAAGCATCAGCGCAATGGCTGCACTGGAGATAGGTGCTGTAAGGGCGAGGCCCATCAGCACTGCCACAATGATTCCCATTAAAATCGGCCTTTGCTCCGTCCCCCACATGATCATGCTTCCAAGACCCTTTAACAGGAAGCTTATTCCGGGTCCGATCAGCGCTGCCGTTCCATAGCCAGCCAATATCGTAACAAAAGGCGTAACAATAATATCGATTTTCGTCTCCTTGCTGACAAGCTTTCCAATCTCCACAGATATCAGGGCAGCTGCAAAGCTCCCGGCTGGTCCGCCCAGCGCGGCCCCTGCTGCCCCGCTTGCAATCGCAGCGAACAGTACCAGCGGCGGCGCATTCAGCCCATAAGCAACAGCAACGCCGATTGCCGGCCCCATAAGCCCCATCGCGAGCGTCCCCATTTCTATGAAAAAACTCCCGCCATATCCTGCCGGCAGCTGCTCTCCCACTGTCTTAATGATCAGACCTATAATCAGAGAAGAAAACAGGCCTAATGCCATGCTGCTCAATGCATCTATAAAGTAAACCCTCGCAGACAGGCTGACCCCTTTTCTCTTCACAAACTCTCTCATTTAAAATCCCCCGTTCATTCTTCATTGTCATGTGTCAAGACAGATGTTACAACCTATATTGTAAGCATGTACAATGTAAAAAGGAAGAAAAATATACCCGGAACCTTCCTAGTATGGGCGCTTTCTGTTATGAGAAACCAGATTTTCCTTTTGTCCTTAGAAAAAACACAAAAAAAAGCAAAGGGACACCCCTTTGCCTGCCTATTTCATCCGGACAGAATTGACGATATCAATCATCATTGAAGCATCTGCTTTCAGGCTGGAGGTCTTTGTTTCCGTTGTGATCTTGACCCCATCAGCTCCGACAATCAATTCGCTTCTGTCATCATCCAGCTTTTTAATTAGAATAAATCCGAATCTGCCATCATATTGGAAGGTTTCATCCACCTCATAGCTTTCGTTCTGAAGTTTCGCAGACTCATAAACCACCTTGCTGCCTTTGCCCTCATTCTGGTTATAAAACAGGATATATGTTTTGCTTCCATTTTTTAAGATTAGATTGTTTGGGCTCTCTTCTTCAACCTCGACACCAAAAGGCAAATAATAATCTATCTCTTCATTTTCATTATTTGCATCCTTGGGCTTTTGGGTGAAAGCTGTCTCCGCTGCCTTCTTCGCTGCTTTCTGCTCCTCTTGGAAGGATGCAGAACAGGCGCTCAGGAACAGAACGGAGCATATCATTAGCAAGGCGGCGATGCTGATTTTTTTCATACTATTTTCCTCCCTGCTGGAAAAAATATCGTCCTTTTCTATCATAACCGTCTTTTTAATTATCTGACAACCCCTCCTGCCGGTTTTTCAGGCCTGCGGACGGTTTGTTATTAACAGAAGTGGTAAAATGTAAGATATCTACCAAAGAGGAGGAAGTATGATGGAATTGACAGTTTATCTGGCAGGCGAGATTCATACAGACTGGAGGGGAGAGCTGAAGGAAAAAGCAAAAGCCCTTCAGCTTCCGGTCCATTTTGTCGGACCGATGGAAAACCACGAGCGATCTGATAAGATTGGGGAAGAAATACTTGGGGAACAGCCGGGCCCTGTTTACCTCGACCAGGCTTCTTCAAGCATCAACAATCTGCGGACCCAGCTGCTGATGGAAAAATCCGACCTGGTCATTGCGCTGTTCGGCGAGCAGTATAAGCAATGGAACACGAGCATGGATGCCAGCACTGCCGCCGCACTGAAAAAGCCGCTGATCCTGATCAGGCCTGAAAAACTGCACCACCCGCTTAAAGAACTCTCACAAAAAGCAAACGCAACAGTCGAAACCGTTAATCAGGCAATCAAAATTCTTTCATATGTCTTTGAAGAAAACTGAAATGCGGAAGCGGCTTGCTTAATACAAGCTGGGGAGAGGCGTCAACGCCTCTCCCTATTTCTGTTCCGGTACTCCAGCTGCCCGGCGAGCAGCCTGACAACATGCGCGAACATTTCGGCCCTGTCGACCCTGCCATTTGTGAACACACCGATGGCGCCTTCTTTTTTCCGGATGTTTTCTTTTTGGGCATATTCATCCATGACAGGCCCAAGCTCTCGGCCTGCGAGCAGCTCTTCGGCAATTTCCTGCGGAAGGGGAATTCTGGCCCCTCCAGCGACAATTGTTTCTTTGCCTTTTTGCGCAAGCGCCCCCCAATTGCAGAGAAACAAACCTGCAGCTGTGTTCTGAACCCCTCCTTCCAGACCGATTCCTATATCGCCATCTCCTTCTTTCAGTGCAAGCTCCGCTCTTTGTACAGCCCCTTTAATCGTTTCATCATCTGTAAAAGGCTGGTCACTCACACCGGAAGGTACATCCACAGAATCGACTTTAAAGCCGCTTTCATTGAAAATGGCTTCCACAGCACCTATTTTCGCCGGATTTTTAGAACCTATTATAATTTTCATAAAGCTGTTCTCCTTTTTCATTGCTGCAATCTATATTGCCCCATTTTGAACCATTGAAAAGAGGCAGCACTGCTGCTGCCTCCGGGCTGTTGTTTTTACGCGTTCTCGCGGATGGATGCGACAGTGGCTTTGTCGCAGGATTTAACAAGCTTGACCAGAAGCTCTTTTGCTGCCGCATAATCATCCACATGGATAATGGAAGCGTGAGTATGAATATAACGGGAGCAAATGCCGACTACCGCACTTGGGACTCCTTCATTTGAAGTGTGGACACGCCCTGCATCTGTTCCGCCCTGGGAAACAAAATACTGGTAAGGCACATTATTCTTCTCAGCTGTATCCAGCACGAATTCCCTCATGCCGCGGTGCGTAACCATGGAGCGGTCCAGAATGCGAAGCAGCGCACCTTTCCCAAGCTGGCCGAATTCCCTTTTGTCGCCTGTCATGTCATTCGCAGGGCTTGCATCCAATGCAAAGAAAATATCAGGCTTGATCATATTGGCGGCTGTCTGCGCACCTCTCAGCCCGACTTCTTCCTGGACTGTCGCCCCGGAATAAAGGATGTTCGGCAGCTTTTCGTCTTTCACTTCTTCCAGAAGTTCAACCGCAAGCCCGCATCCATAACGGTTATCCCAGGCTTTCGCCATGATTTTCTTTTCATTTGCCATTGGCGTAAACGGACAGATAGGGATGATCTGCTGTCCGGGCTTAATGCCGATCTTCTCTGCATCCGCACGGTCATCTGCACCGATGTCAATCAGCATATTTTTAATATCCATTGGCTTGCTGCGCTTGGCTTCATCCAGCAGGTGCGGAGGGATGGAACCGATGACGCCTGTGACCGGGCCATTATTGGTCATGATCTGCACCCTCTGGGCAAGCAGGACCTGGCTCCACCAGCCGCCAAGGGTCTGGAAGCGGATCATGCCGTTATCGGTGATGGAGGTAACCATGAAGCCAACCTCATCCATATGGCCTGCTACCATCACAGTCGGGCCTTCCTCATCTCCCCTTTTTACTCCAAATACTCCCCCAAGCTTGTCCTGGACCACTTCATCAGAATACTGGCCAAGCTGCTCTCGCATAAACTTGCGGACTAAATGTTCATTCCCCGGCGCTCCCGGCAATTCTGTCAGTGTTTTAAAAAGCTGCAATGTTTTATTGTTCATTGTACCTGCTCCTTTAATGGGATTTATATCATTATTATGTATACAGTTATTTTACAGAACTTTCTTACCTCTTACCACCTTTTCCTCCTAGCCGTCCCCCAGATATGGTTCCATGTTCTTTCACTTTATGTGAATTCCTTTAATATATCCGGTTACATTTGGTAGAATGGAATAAAGAACAACAATGATGGAAAAAGACGGAGGGGCAGATCATGAACTGGAAATCATTTTTGCTTGGTGTTGGAGTCGGAGCAGCAGGCGGCTTGGCTGTGAAGGAATTAATGGCAGATAAAACCGCGGTTTCTCCAGAGAAAGCACTTGACCAGGCTAAAGCCGCTTTCAAGAAAAATGGCCCGATCAGCGGATCATGGATACATATGCAGCCTGAACCTTATGAGAAGCATGGGCTTAGCTATAATGTCTATAAAGGCGGCATTTCAAGGACAGCTGATGGAGAGGTATCTCAATATGAGTTTGTCGCAGACAGCCGCACCGGAACGATTTTGGATGCCTATCCGCTGTCTTAAAGATTGCAAGCTAAAGGCCGGATTCTTTTATCCGGCCTTTAGCTTGCCTTTATCTGGTGCGTTTCAGCTCTTCCTTCAGCTGTTTATCCCCGTCCCATTTCACCGCCCGGAAATAGGCATCATGGTAAAACGTAAACCATGCATCCCTGCTGATTCCGTACTCAAGCCATTTCTGCTTCGCAGCGATTGAATCCATCGGATAATCGTCAAAGGCAAGAACCCATAGAACATTCTGGTGGGCATGTGTCGGCATGATGTCTGCCATATGAACGATTGTTTCCCCTTCTTCCTCGATGAGAATAATGGCATGTCCATCGCTGTGACCGCCTGTGTGGACCATTCTCACTGGACCGAAGCTCCATTCATCTTTGAATGTGATCACCTGGTCCTCTATCCCGCTCCAATTTTCTTTCCAGTATGTATTCCTGGACCGGATGTTCGGATTGCGCATCTCTTCCCACTCGGTTTCCGATACAATGATTTTTGCATTGGTGAACACTGATACAAATTCTTCTCCTTCAAGTCTGGTAAGGCCGCATGCGTGGTCGAAATGCAGATGGGTCATCAGTACATAGTCGATATCCTCCGGGCTGAGGCTAAGCTCTCCGAGGGATTTTTCAAGACTGGATTCTTCTGTCACTCCGTAGTTCCGCTTTTGCTTTTCGTTAAGCTTGCCTGAGCCAATGCCTGTTTCTATGAGCATCTTTTTCCCGTTAGCTTCCACAAGGATTGGATCTGTTCTAAGCTCGATCTGGTTCTTTTCATTGCAGGGATATTTCTTTTCCCACAGAGCTTTTGGGACAACGCCGAACATGGCGCCGCCATCCAGATGTGTGACCCCGCCGTTGAGCCACGTGAGCTTGACTGTTTTTAATTTTAAGGTTTCCATTTGGACACTCCCTTTTTCAGCAGATTGTATGTATACTTGTTAGTTTATCATTAAGAGGGGAGTTGGTGGAATATTTGCTCAGCATAAAATAAGATACAACAGAATTATTGAAATGTATTGAAATTAGGAAGATTTTTGGTTTTATCTTTAAAAAACTCAGTTGCATTCCCAAGGTTATTGAACCTGTTAATTGGAGTGGAAGGCACGCAGACTCCTGCGGGAAGTAGCGGCAAGGCTGAGACCCCGCATGAGCGTAGCGAAGAGGAGGCTCAGCGTCGCCCTGCGGAAAACGAAGTGCCTGGAACGGAAATTAACAGCCCATTTAAAAAGCTAAACAAATGAACAATTGTTGTGGCCTTTCACAATAAATCTTAAAAAACATAACCAAAGAAGGAGTACGAAATGTCCGTACTCCTTTTTTCTATACCAATGCCGCTCACGAGCAGCTTTATGCAATTTTATTGATATCTCACTTCAGAGCGGTAGATTCTGCTGCCTCTGCCGGAGAATTTTTCTTCGTATTCGGTCATGATATTGCCTTCATAGTCGCTGTTGTGAAGGTCGAGGCTGACGTAAGTGAGGAGGAGTCCGTATTCGGAGAAGCTTGTAAGTGAATATTCGAACAGCCCCTGGTTGTCAGTCTTGAAATGGATTTCTCCTTTATCGACAAGGATGCTTTTGTAGACATCAAGGAAACTTTTGAAAGTGAGCCTTCTTTTTTCATGACGGGTCTTTGGCCAAGGGTCTGAGAAATTAAGGTAAACCCTGTCTACGTCCCCTTTATCGAAATACTCAGCCAGGTTCTTGGCATTGGCATTCATCAGCTTAAGGTTTGGAAGCTCTTCTTCAATAAGCTTATCAAGGGCAGTCACGATGACGCTTTCTGCCAATTCTATGCCGATATAGTTGATATGAGGATTGGCCTTTGCCATCCCTGTGATGAATCGGCCTTTCCCTGTTCCAATTTCTATATGGAGCGGCTGGTCTTCTTCAAATACTTCAGCCCATTTTCCTTTATGCTGAATCGGCTCCAGGATGACATACTGCGGATGCTGCATTAATTTATCTTTAGCCCAAGGCTTGTTTCTTTGTCTCATGAGGACACCCCTAAATAATAATATCGTTCAAACAATACCATGCCTTCCCTATCGATGCAACCCTCGTTCAGGAAGGATCGGGGAGCATCCGGCCGCATATGTAAGGGCACTGTCTGTTAAAGCGCGTTCATCTTATGTTACCGGAAATATCTCCTGTATATCAATCGAAACCGCGTTTTTCATTTATATGATGTTTTGTTAAGGTTTTAAGAGTGTACTCGAACGGAAAAACCCGAGCCTGAAATGCTTTTCCTTCAGGCATCAAAAGGAGCTGGAAATATACATGGGAAAATTGATTGAGACAGGATTGGAAATGGCCGTCCTTTTAGTTATAGGCATCATGTTCCTTGGCTACAGTGTGACTGTCTATCCGTATGAGAAGCTTAGGAACAGAAAATGGACTCAGAAAGTCAGATCAAAGAGACAGAGCCTTTATATCGGAAAGCCTGTCAACCATCTATAAAAGATAAGCTGATGAATAATAAAAAAAAGGAATTCACATGATAAATGTGAATTCCTTTTTTTGTTGGTGCCTCAATCCCATTCATGTACAAATAGAAAGGATGCTGAATCATATGCCGCTGTGCCATACAGATCAACTAACCCTGCTGAGGGATATATTAAGCAGCCATCAGACAGACTGCTGCGGATCGGTTTCAGAGTGTGAACAATTGGAGCGCTTGGTAAAATCCCTCATGGTCAATGCAAATATCGGCCAGGAGGTAAGGACAGTACTGGAGCAGATTTACAGCTACAGCCAAAACGGCGCCGGCTCTTCCAATCTCGACGGCCATATAGAGCTGCACCAGCAGGAGCTCTCCCAGTGGGTAGAGAGCATTGACCAGCTTTCCTAGCCCAGGTCAAGCTCCTTGATGAACTGGATCCACTTATCCATTTCTTCATATCTCCCCTTGCTTTTATGCCATTGAATCGATGTCAAAGTCTGGGCAGCCACATACCATTTCATGCGAAGGGCAAGGGAGGATGTTAATTCCATTCCATACCGCTTCAGCCAGGAATGCCATTTATCACGGGGGATGTACCAGTATAAGAGCATCCCGAGATCAATGGCAGGGTCGGCAATCATTGCCCCATCCCAATCAATCAGATACAGCTGGTCGTTCTCTGTGAGCAGCCAGTTGTTATGATTGACATCGCAGTGGCAGACGACCATATCTTCACAGAAGATATTCCCCTTCTCCTTTTCAAGGAACCCGAGGGCTTTCCTGACAGCATCCAGTCTGCGGATTTCTTCATCCAGCTCTTCTGTGACCGCGTTCAGTATTGCCTCTGGCTTCAGGGGAGATTTTCCCAGCCTGCTAAGCATCCCAAGGAGCGGCCTGGAGTCATGGATTTTCTTGAGAAGCCTGGCTACCCGCTCATCTTCCATATCCCCCGGCTTCAATTCCCTTCCGGCAAGCCATTGCTGGGCTGTTATGACGTCCCCATTTTCAAGCCTTTTTGTCCACACAAGCTTTGGAACAATTCCTTCTGCTGACAAAACAGCGAGAAAAGGCGATGAATTCCGCTTCAAGAATAATTGCTGCTCTTCATGCTGGGCAAAAAACGCTTCACCTGTCGCTCCTCCGGCAGGAACTATCTCCCAATCTTGTCCGAATAAATGTTCCAAAATTGTTCACCTACAATGTTTTTCTGCAAATTAAATGCGAGTAAGGAAAGTGCAAGGCCCGCATCTCAGCCAGGCCTTTTACAGTCTCCTATCTATATATGCGGAACTGCAAAGAAAGCAAAGCCCGCTCCTGTCCATTCCGCCGCTAATTGATTAAAGGACTATTGTATAGAAAAGCAAAGTAAAATAAAAAAAAGCTATTGAAGCAAATGTCCTGCAATAGCTATCTTATAAATTTTATCTCTTAGCGTGTTTTCTAGTCAAGTCAATCAGAGATAAAAACAGTATTTTATTATAATGATTTCTTTTTCAATTTTTATGGTTTGATCCCGATTCAGCTTCGGGCGGGCAAAAGGGCAGCTTCTTTCACCTTCTGGCAAGGATCAGCAGGCTGCATGGGGCAATTATTGCAGCGCCCGAATTCACAGTATTTACCGGTTCTGCACCCGCCCTGTCTCCGTCCGCCAAAACTTCCCATTCTCCATCAGCAGGGAACTTCCGCTCTTCCCGGGAAGGATTGAAACATACCCTGATGGAATCATAGCCCCCGAATTCCCTGATATCCTGCAGCTCGAATGCAATCATCGGCTCTTCTGCCTGGATGAACTGCATATGCCTCCTGATCAGGTCTGTGCTGTGAAAACGGAAAGCTTTGATGTTCTTCCTTATGCTAATCAGCCCTTTTATATAGTCCACATTATCCTGATAGTGAAGCCGGCGCTCCCAATCAAGCCAGTTGACCTCATTTGGGGACCGATAGCTGTTGCCGTCCCCATTTTTTGTCCTGAAGAACTCCTGTCCGCTGTGAAGGAAAGGAATTCCCTGTGCAAGGATGACCATTGCCGTCGCAAGCCGGTGGTGCTTCTCCTTGAATTCCTCTCTCTCTTCAGGGAAACATGCGCCAAGCTTATCCCATAGTGTATGGTTATCATGCGATTCGGCATAGTTCACAGACTGCCCCGGAGAACGGAAGAGAGGCTTAGCCTTTTTCCCCATTCCGATGCTTCCGGCAAGAACCTGTTTCGCATCCTCGCGGTAATGTGCATTTCCCAGTGCATATCCTTTATCATAAATATTGAATGTACTTCCCTTAATAGAATCCCTGAACCAGTCATTGAACTGGCCGATCCTCTCGAGCTTGCCCTGGTTGCGCAGATTGGCCTTTTGTTCCTGCGGGAGAGGAGTGTTAAGGTCCCACCCCTCCCCAATGATGAGAATATGCCTGCCGGCTTCATCTGCAGCTTTCCTGACCTCCTGCATCGTCCCGACATCCAGGATTCCCATCAGATCAAAGCGCAGCCCGTCAATTTTATATTCATGCAGCCAGAACTTCACGGAATCGACGATGAACTTCCCTGCCATCTTCCTCTCAGAGGCAAAGTCATTGCCTACCCCGGTTCCATTTGATGGCATCCCGAACTCATCGTGCCGGAAGTAATAGCCTGGTACAAGCTTTTCAAAATCGGATGATTCCCTTATATAGACATGGTTGTACACAGCGTCCATTATGACCCGCAGGCCCTGGGAATGGACAGCTGAAATCAAATCCTTCAGCTCAAGGATCCGCAAATACGGGTCTGAAGGATCCTCGGAGTAGCTGCCATCAGGTGCGTTGAAGTGGAGCGGGTTATAGCCCCAGTTATAATCTGATTTTCCCCCGAGCTCATCCACCCCCGCAAAGTCGTGGAAGGGGAGGAACTCGATATGGGTCGCCCCCAGCTCCTTTACGTAGGAAAGGCCGGTCGAACAGCCCTCCGGCCCCTTTGTACCCAGCTCTGCCGCACCGCGGTATGTGCCTTTTTTATCCGCGCCGCTCCCGGGATGGATGGTAAAGTCCCTGATATGGGTTTCGTATATAACCGCATCTGTATCATGTTCCAGCTCCGGAAGCTCAAGCTCAGGCATCTTTATTTTCCCGGGGCTGGCAACGACGGCTTTCTCCCCATTGGCTGTAAGCGCGGCAGCATATGGGTCTGCAGCCTCCCGCCACTCAAGATCGATGCATACCTTGTAAGAATAGGCATGAAGTTCAAGATCTCCCTCGGCACAATAGGACCAGACACCGTAATCTCCTCTTTCCATTGCATATTCCGTGATACCCTTCCCTGGCTCTTCTAACGACAGCCTGGCTTGAGTGGCGGTAGGGGCCCATAGCTTGAACACTGTCTGTTCTTCTGTATAAAAGCACCCCAGGCTCCCGCTATAATAATATTTTTCATCAAATGCCTCTGTCCGGATGACAGATCCAATCTGAAGGTCTGTCTTCCCCCCATGTTCATCATGGATCCAGCAGGTTGTTCCGAGATCCAGATCACCTTCGAAGGTGCAAATATATTTAATCTCCTCTTCCAGTTCCTGCTGTTCTTTAATAAAGAGCTCCTTCTTCCCTTCCTGGCCTGAAAGAGCAAATTCAGAACAGCTGCCATTGTAATAAGAACGGGGAAGCAGGATGGCAATGATATTCAATTCATCAAGGTATGCATGGTACATCCGTTCCACTGTGATCATCGTCTCACTCCGCTTCTATTCTCGGCTTTCCTCCGAGTACTTCCTTATTACCTGTAATACAGGCTGCCCCAAACCTTGCCCAGGGCATTTTTTAAAGGGTGTCTTAACAGCTATTCACACGAACGAGCCCAAAATCAGGATGAATTACTACAAGACCTTTTGATAATTGCCCAGACATGTATTTAAGATCATGTGCCTTATTCAACTTCTCCCCATTCCGGGCGTTTCACACAGGTTGTCTGGCAATATTGCAGGAGGATCTGCGCGCTTTTAAGCTGGATATGCTTGATGGGGGACGTGTTTTTCCTCATAGCTTCAAACCACTCCTCGAATCCGCGCTTCTCAATCAGCTCCACCCCATATGGTACATTCGGATAATCAAAATAGCCTTTCCGGCTTACTAATACTTTATGTACCGGGAAATCGATTTCATACATTTGAAAAATGCTCTTTACAATTTTTTCTGTCCGGTCCAGGGCGATGAGCGGATTCAGTATTTTCTTTTCTTCCTTCCCTGTCCTTTTTAACCAGAAATGCTCCTTGGAACCGATGAAAACAGCCTGCTCATCTTCTTCCATAAAGGAAAGGCAATAGGCCCCAGTCGGCGTAATAAAGACCGATTCTGCCTCTACAGGCGCTTTTTTCAAACGGAATACCGGCTTATAAAGAAGCAGATAGGTGTCCGGAAAACGCTGAAGGAGGAAGCGGAGCTCGGGGTCATAGAAAAAGGATCTCTGAACAAATGATTTTTCCATGATGGTCGAGCTCGCCCACTTCATTTGAAATCTAAAAAGCTGATCCAGGAATTGCTGCTTCAATTCATCTGCCGTATCCGGCCTTGAGGCAAACTGCGGATCAAAATCGAGCTTCTCTTCCACTGCCTTTTCAGGAACCGGCTCAGCGTCCTCTGACTTCCTCTTCAGGCTGAATATTCCCTTAATCCTCTCTGACAGGGGCTGTTTCTCTTCCAGCTTCCAATCATCCTCTGCTTGTCCCGGTTCAGGGCCGAAAAACCGACCATCGTTATTTTCCCATGCGTCCAAAAGCTGTGCCCACCGCTGCTTCTTCAGTCGGACATATCTGGAAGGATATAAAAAGATATCCTGTTCATAGCGTGAAATATAATCCTGTAGCTTTATTAACTGTCCCATTCCCTCTGCCTTCCTTGTTTCCTTGTATTTTATTTCAGTGTATAAACCTCAATTGCTTCGTATTTAGGACTTCTATCCATATGCGTCTGATATAAAACCACTTCTGCGGCAGGGAATGAGATTGTCTCTGTTAAAACAGATTCATTTCCCAAAAGGTCCGGCTCAAAAGGGCTGCTGCCTGCCCACTTCCTTGCCAGAGTGATATGCGGCTTAAATGGCCGGGTCTCCAGCTGAAAGCCTGCTTCCTTACAGGCATCAAAAACTTTCTTCCTTACCTCGCCAAGCCTGGGCTGGGCTGCTGTGTCCGACCAAAAGATCCTGGGCTGATCCGGCTTTCCGAAGACGCCAAACCTTGAGGTGGATAGGCTGAAAGCTTCCTCTTCCTCAAGTGCCATCCTGACAAGCCTGGCTGCATGCTGCAGCTGATCCTTCCCTGCATTTCCCAGAAAGGCCAGCGTAATATGATAATCCTGATAATGGACCCATTTTTGAAATTCAAGCATTCCTGCTGCCGCTTCGCATTTCAGCTTCAGCTTTTCTTTGGCATCGTCAGGAAGCCGCACAGCAAAAAAATAATGTGTTTGCATCAATAAAACGCCCTTTCCACGACATTTCAATTTATTTTAACAAAATTTGCACAGCCGGGAACAAAAAGCTGCCGGAAAATCCTTAAGATTTGATAGCCTTCCCACCTTTTAGGTATGATTATGGAGCAGAGCATTAAATGAAAATCATTTAGTTTTCCCTCCTTTTGCATGAGATTTGCTGAAGGAATGCAAAATAGCTTTATTATTATTTTTAGAAAGGAAGAGTTTTATGAAGGTTGTAGACAACCTGTCTGACTTGATTGGCGACACGCCGCTCGTGAAGCTGAACAGGCTGGCCCCAGAGAATGGGGCAGCCATTTATGCAAAGCTTGAATTTTACAATCCGAGCAAAAGCGTCAAAGATCGGGCAGCTTTTAATATGATCATTAAAGCAGAGGAAGAAGGAAGGCTGAAAAAAGGGTCAACCATCATTGAGCCTACAAGCGGGAATACCGGGATCGGCCTTGCGATGAATGCTGCTGCACGCGGCTATAAGGCCATTCTTGTTATGCCTGACACAATGACACTTGAACGGATCAATCTGCTGAAAGCGTATGGGGCGGAAGTGGTCCTCACACCAGGTGATGAAAAGATGCCCGGATCAATCAAAAAAGCGCTGGAGCTTGCAGAGGAAATCCCGGACAGCTTTGTCCCGATGCAGTTTGATAATGAAGCAAATCCCGATGCCCACAGAAAATCAACCGCACTTGAAATCATTGATGGGATGGAACAGATCGGAAAGCCCCTGTCTGCTTTCGTCGCGACTGCAGGCACAGGCGGAACGATCACCGGAACCGGAGAGGTGCTGAAAGAGAAATATCCGGGTCTTGAGGTCCACGTTGTTGAACCGAAGGGCTCTCCAGTCCTTTCAGGAGGCAAGCCCGGCAAGCATAAGCTTGTAGGCACCAGCCCCGGTTTTATCCCTGAAATCCTTAATCAGGATGTTTATGATGAAATCCACCAGATCAAGGACGAAGAGGCTTATGACACAACAAGGAGGCTCGCCAGGGAGGAAGGCATCCTTGTCGGCCCTTCCTCAGGGGCAGCCTGCTTTGCGGCCATCGAAGTCGCCAAAAAGCTCACACCCGAAGATGCAGTCGTCTTCATTGTGTGTGATACAGGAGAAAGATACCTTTCCAGCGACCTGTTCCGTTTTGAGTAAGATAGTATAAATGACGGAAACAGCTTTATATGAAAAAACCGGCCATGCCTCCTGATCTGGAGTGCCTGGCCGGTTTTTTTCAGCTGTTCAACGCACCTGTTTGAATGCTTCCGCATTCCTTTTCAATTTTTTCGAGGAATAGGCCTTGCAGCTTCTGCGTCAGCTCTCCTGGCTTACCGTTCTTCACAGGACTGCCGTCAATCACGATGACCGGCATCACTTCAGCTGTTGTGCTGGAAATGAAGATTTCATCTGCACCAAGGAGCTCATCAATCGTGAATGCTTTTTCCTCAAACGGAATATCATTCTCACGGGAAATCTCGAGCACTTTTTGCCGTGATATCCCATTAAGAATGAAATGGTCAGCCGGATGTGTCACCAGTTTATCGCCACTTACGATGAAGATATTAGATGAGCTGCCCTCGGTCACTGTATGGCCCCGATGCTGGATGGCTTCAAAGCACCCAGACTGGGCTGCCTTCTGCTTGGCCAGCAAATTGCCAAGCAGGTTAAGGCTTTTAATATCGCAGCGGAGCCAGCGGATATCTTCAGTCAGTATTGCCTTGATCCCCGATTTCATATTCTCCTCCGGCCGCGCAGCTTCACGGGTATAGGCTACGAAAGCGGCAGGGACTTCACTGCCCGGAAAGGCGTGATTCCTTGGCGAAATGCCCCTTGAATACTGAAGGTAGACTGTTCCGAAACCAATTTTGTTCTTCCCGATCAGCTGTTCCAGTTTCGTTTTTAGCTCTTCCTTTGTAAAACCAGGGTTCAGTCCGATCTTTTCACAGCTTTCAGACAGCCTGTTCAGGTGTTCCTCAGCTGTAAACATTTTGCCGTTATATACCCGGATTACTTCATAGACACCATCGCCAAACTGATAGCCTCTGTCTTCAATGTCAACCTTGGCATCTTTGCGTTCAATCAATTCCCCATTCAGGATTGCATATTCCACTTTCGTTCCTCCCCTATACAATATTCAGCCTGTTTCTTTTATTTTGCCAGCTCATAAATAGCCTGTGCATAGATGGCTGCAGCTTTTACAAGGTCCTCAATAAACATATATTCATCCTTCTGGTGGGCAATGTCCTCCCTGTCAGGGAATAATGGGCCAAAAGCGACACCGGCCTTCAGGGAACGGGCATACGTTCCTCCCCCGATCGAGATGAGCTTGGCCTCATCTCCAGTCTGCTCCTCATACACTTTTTTCAGCGTCTGGATCAGGAAAGTATCCTCATCCACATGATGGGGCTTGGAATCTGTAAAGTTTTCGAGGCGGAACCCTTCTTTTCCAGCAGCAGCCATGACCGTTTCCTTGGTTAAAGCCATATCATTGGTGACAGGGTAGCGGAGATTCAATCCAAGCCGTCCGCCTTCTGCCTGTGAATAGCTTATCTTTCCAAGATTGATGGTCAGGTCGCCTGTGATATCGTCAGAGTAGGCCGCGCCCAGCTGCCTGCCGCGGGAATCCTTGAAGAAATAGCGGTCAGCAAAGCTGAAAAATTGGGCTGCCTTTGAATCGATTGAAAGCTCTGACAGGAATTTAGCTAAATATAAGCCTGCATTCTTCCCGTTATCAGGCTCCATCCCATGTGCAGAAATTCCTTCAACCTCAAGAATCAACTCACCATTATCCACATGATAGCTGCCTTTCAGGTCATGCTGCTTCTGGAAATCTACAAAACGCTGCAGCACCTCTGTCTGTTCATGATGGACAAGCAGGGATGCTTTGGCATAGTCAGGGACCATGTTGTATCTTCGGCCGGACTGGAATGAAGCAACTTCTGCCTTGACATCGCCATCCTGATTTTCTGCTGTGCTTTCCTGAACAAGGTCAAAGTCGGAAATTCCTTTTTCTGCATAGATGATCGGAAAATCAGCATCTGGGGCGAAGCCGATATCAGGCATCTGCTCGTGCTTGAAATAATGGTCCACACAGCGCCAGTTGCTCTCTTCGTCCGTTCCGACGATCATCCGCACTTTTTTGCTCAGCGGCAGCCCAAGCTCCTTGACTATTTTCATAGCATAATAAGCGGCCATTGTAGGCCCTTTATCATCCAGCGCCCCGCGTGCAAAAATCTTTCCATCCCTTATTTCTGCAGCAAAAGGATCGCTTGTCCATCCGTCACCTTCAGGAACAACATCGACGTGGCAAAGAATCCCGACGATTTCTTCTCCACTCCCAAACTCAATATGTCCAGCAAGATTGCCGGTGTTTTTCACGGAGAATCCGTCCTTGCTGCCCAGCTCCAGCATAAAATCAAGTGCTTCTTTGACTTCTTTTCCCAGAGGGGCATCTTCAGTCGCATTCTCTTCATCAAGAATGCTCCTGATTTGCAGAAGCTTCTGGGTATCAGCCAGGAAAGCCTGCTCACGTTCTTCTATTTCTTTCTGCCAATCAATGTTTTTCATACAAATCCTCCTTATGTACATTCAAAAAGCAGACCGGATGCATCCGGAATAATTAAACCAATTTCGCTCTTCCATTATAAATCATTTCAATGGAAAACCTTAAATCAAAGAGAAAGGCTGCCAGCAGGCATCTGGCCTGTCAGCCAAAGTCCTCCCGCTGCCGCCAGTATAACAAGAATGATGGACAGAAGAAAGAGAGCCCATACCGCTTTGGTCCTTGCCGAAAAATACGCATCTCTTTCACCGTATTTTTTTGTGAGGGGGTGGGAGATCGTGATTTTTCCCCAAACCATCTGCAGCCAGGAAAACATCATGATGAGGAAGCCGATGGCTATAAGTGTTTTTAACCAGATAGGCGGAATGATGACGATCGCTGCCACTGCAGGTGATATGATTTTTAAATAGTTTCCCCAATAAGACGGGTTGCGCAGGAATACTTTAATGAAAACTTCCAGAAATCCGGCAGAGACCGTCCTTTTTTTAAAGATCCTTTTTGATTGCCTGAACAAAAAAGGCTTTTTTCTTACTGCGGAAGGCGAAGGCATCTCTACCTCATAGGAAAGCTGGAAAATTAAGCCTGTATATTTGACTCGTTCCTCCCTCTCAAATGCCGCTTCAGTATCAAAGGTATGTGTTTTGGACAGATTCCTATTGTATAGGAAGCTTCCCAGGGCAAGCAGCAGAATAGCCGACATATTAAAGGCCAGCAGATTTCCCCCGAGCCACAGGGCAAAAACCAGCTGGACCATCCAGCTTAACAGCACAAAGCTTGCAAGACTGAATAGTATCCTTAAAAGCTTCCCTTCTATCTTCCTCAGATTTTGCTTCAGCCACATAATAAATACTCTGCAGGAAAAGAAAAACAGGAAATAAGAAACGGCATATAGCATTGTAAAGCCGTAGTGCCCTATTAAAAAGGGAAGCAGCAGAATGGCTATGAAGGCTGCCTGGCATGCTCCAGCCAGAAGAGAATAGAAAAAAGCTCCTTTTTTAAGGCCGAAATAAAGCTTCCGGTTTTTAATTAGAAATACCTTATCTGCCTCCTGGATAAAGGTTCGGTAATGGCCGCCCCATGAGGCAATATAGCCTGGAAGGAACAGGAAAGCTGCCGGCACCATTAAAATCCACCCGGGCATTTCTGTCCACCAGGATCTGTATATGAAAAAGGAAATGACTGCTGCAGGAACCGCCAGATAAAGGATGATGGTCCAGTCCGCAATTGATCTGAAGACGCTGTACTGATATTTCCATTCTGCCGAAAGCCTTTTAAAAAGGAGCCTGCTGCTAGTCATTTACATGCTCCTCTGAATACATGTGGAAGCAATCGAACAGCGACCCGCCCGGCAGGCCGCATTGCTGCCTGATTTCATCCATGGTCCCTGATGCCGCGACCCTGCCTTTATTAATGATTATAAACCTGTCGCAAACCTTTTCGGCAGTGTCCAGAACATGGGTCGACATCAAAATGCCTGCACCCTTTTGGCGCTCCTTTTCGACTGATTCCAGGAAAAGCCTTGTTGCATTCGGATCCAGGCCGATGAAAGGCTCATCAATGATATATACAGAAGGGTTGATGATCAGAGAGAGGACCAGCATGGCCTTCTGCTGCATCCCTTTTGAATATGTATGGGGATAATCATGTGCATAGTCTGCCAGCTTATACAGCTCCAGCAGCTCTTCCGCCTGCTTCCTGTATTCCTGATCGCTGAGCCCTTCTACTGCAGCGATGAAGTCGAGATGCTCCCATAATGTAAGCTCGTCATAAAAGATGGGCCGCTCGGGAACATAAGAATATTTGATCCCCTCTTTAAAAACGGTTTCTCCTTCTGTATAATCCATCAGGCCAAGGATCGTTTTGATCGTAGTGCTCTTTCCCGCACCATTCGCCCCGATCAGGCCGATCAGCTCTCCTGAATGGACTTCAAATTGAATATCCTGCAGATATGGAGCCTCTTTGCTGTATCCCGCCTGTTTTATTTGCGCTGTTAATAGTTTCATTGTTTTCCCCCCGATATATATACGGCGAAGAGAAGGAAAAAGTTTCCTTGGTCAATCTGCAAGATAGATTGCATCACCTGTTCGGATCGGACCTGTACGCACCACTGAAGCATAGACGCCGAAATGATTGCTCCTTTCTTTGGCAACCATTTTCAGAAGGGCGGCATCCTTACCGGCATCCTCCGGATCGACTGTGATGATCTGGCATCTTTCACAATGACGCTTAATCATGATAGCGGATCCTCCGCTGCCGATGATCAGCTTTTTCCCAAACCAGCTTTCTTCTGCAAAGGGAACAGATCCTTCAATATCAAGGATAATATTGGCCCGGAAGCGCCGGTGATCAACTTCTCTGCCCCGCATTTCACCGAGCTTTCTCAATGAAGCGGCGGAAACGAGCTGCAGATGCTCCTCTTCTATTGGACCTAAAGGTATACTCTTTGGCGAGTATTGAATCTGCTCAGTTTTTTTGCCTGTGAGGCTTTCTAAATAACCTGCTACGCGGGGATCGCCCCATTTGGCGCTACTTCCGTCAGGCATTCTGATGATGACTGCCGGAAACATGTTATCCTGTTCCTTTCCTGCAAAACGCGCTGAAAATGTGGCCATCTCGGGAGCCTGGGTAATGGTCAGGAATTTCCCGGGCCTCGACGTGTCCAGGAAAGCATGGCTCCTGTCTCCATATAATCCGTAAGACATCAGCCGCGTCTCTGCCACACTTTCACCGCCAAAGGATTTGACAGGGTGCCTGATGATTTCTTTAATCGTTCCCACCTTCATATCTCTCTCCCCTTTCCCGCTGCTTTTTTCCATATTATAGCACGGTGTTTGTTCAGACGGCAGACAAGGCTTACTCGATAAACTCATGGTAAGCACCAAAAAACGCTGCTGAACTCTTCAGCAGCGTTCATTTCTTATTCATAATAAGGCTTAAGCACTTCCAATACTTCAGGGTTTCCGTATTCCTGAGCGTAATCATAGGCTGTAAGGCCCTCTGCATCTGTATATAACGGATCTGCCCCATATTCCAGAAGCAATTCAGCCATACTGGCATCATCTGCAAAAACCGCGCTCATTAAAGGCGTTGTGTCATAGGCATCAACTGTATTTGGATCAGCTCCGTGTTCTGCCAGGAGCCGGGCGGCATCGGCCTGTCCGCTGTACACGGCCCAGTGCAGGGCAGTTGAGCCTTCACTGTCAGCAGCATTAATGTCAGCTCCATTCCCAATCTGGTTTTCAATAGAGGCGAGGTCACTTGTCTCTGCAGCCTCCATCAGAGGCGTAATTCCTTCCACTTCTTCAACTGGTCCATCAATTGGCATATCTGAGAGCATATCAAGATTTTCGATTCCTTTTAAGCCAAACCATAGCCCTGTTCCGGCAAGGGCCAGAAAGAGCACAGCTGCGATAGAACCAATCCAGACAGTACTTCGCTTCTCTTTAAGCACCAGTGCCGTTTCCGGGGCAAAAAACTGTGCCAGTGCATGCAGCCTTTTCGGAAGATGCGGATGAGTGGAAAGCTTCTCATTCAGCCATATGAAAATGCCCTGCTCCGACTCGATCTGTTCCATATAGGTTTCCTGGTCGACCTTCTTATATAATTCTTTCCCGATGGCAAGCATTGTCAGCGCATTCCTGGAAGCTTCATAAGACTCAGTATAGTAGGCAGCATAGCGGTCACAGGTATACTCGCAAGCTCTTAAATACGCATTTCCCAAAAATGGCACCCACAGAGCAGGCAGCAGGAGGAAGCTGACTGTCACATGCCTTCGTTTCAGATGGGCAAACTCGTGTGCCAGTACAAACAATACCTCCTTCTCCGCTTTCTGCTCAATCAATTCAAAAATACCAGAATACAGCACCACCATATTTTTTCTGAAAAACCTGGCTGCAAAAGCATTGAGAACCCCTTCGGATTCCACAATATAAATATCCGGGACTTTCGCAAGCCCCATCTGCCCGGCCACTGAAACCGCCTTTCCATACAGCTCTGGGAATTGCTTTTCCCCAAGCTTTACACCGTTCCTGCGGATTCCGGCCATCATCAGCCCGTGGAGAATGATGGTGGCAGTCAGCAAAATGGCCAGCATGATAATGCCAATAATAGTTATAGATAATAGCAAATACGTAAGGATGCCGAATAAAATGACAAAAGCAAAATAGAGACTTTCTTTTCTGTGTACGAGCTGTTCACGCAACGAATGATTCAAATAATTCCATCCCCTTCAGTTATCTGCATAAATTACTCATTGATTATAATGAATTTCCCCATTTGGGAATACAGGTAAATAGGCCCATTAAAAAAAAGCTGGTAAACACATATGCAGATACTTAAATGCATAGAGATGTAAAGAGAGCCAGGCATCATGCAAGTTTCTGATCAGGCAGGCACCAGTATGGAAATGGAGCCAATTCCAACCAAAATGTGTTAATCTTTTGTAAATTCAAGTATTAAAGTAGCATTATCAAGCAAGAAAGAGTACAATTATTGTAGAAGTATGACATCTAGAACATTCTTTAATGATTAGAAAAGGAGTTGTCTGGGGAAAAGAAAACTACATACCTTGAAGACATGTTTCTTCATCGAAGCTGTCGGTTGCAGGAATTTGCCAAAGGTTTGAAAAAAGGATAGGGAGTGGTTCTTTGAAACCTTCGACTAACCGGATGTTAAACCGCATTAAAGCCGTCTACATGTTTATTTGTAAGCGCGGAACTGTAACAACTCAGGAGCTTGTAGAGGAATTTGGTATTACTCCTCGCACCATACAACGAGATTTGAATGTCCTGGCCTATAATGATTTAGTCATCAGTCCGAGCAGAGGAAAATGGACGACGACGCAAAGAAAAGTTAAATTATCATCGTAAATACAGTCTCCCGGGCTCGGGGGATCCATAAACAAAAAAATCGCCCTTATCAGGCGATTTTTTTGTTACTTCACTTCATATTCCATCAGAGACTGCAGCTCTTCCTCTGTCAGCTCCCTGTACTCACCAAGCTCGAGCGTCTCATCAAGCCGCAGCGGCCCCATCGAAAGCCTCTGCAGATATACCACTTTCTTCCCTACAGCTTCAAACATTCTTTTGACTTGGTGAAACTTTCCCTCTGTGATCGTCAATTCGATATCAGACCGTTCTCCGGACTTCAGGATATTGAGCTCTCCCGGCTTTGTCGCATAGCCGTCATCCAGGATGACTCCTTTGCGGAAGGCAGTGACATCTTCTTCCGTCACTTCCTGGTCTATGACTGCAAAATACGTTTTCGGCACATGCTTTTTTGGGGAGAGCAGGCGGTGGGCCAGCTGGCCATCATTCGTAATCAAAAGCAGACCCTCCGTATCCTTATCAAGCCTTCCGACCGGAAAAGGTTCAAAGATCAGATCCTCTGCCTCAAGGAGATCAATGACCGTTTCATCTCTGTTATCTTCTGTTGCTGAAATGACGCCCGGCGGCTTGTTCATCATCAAATAAATAAATTCCCTGTATTCGACGGTTTCTCCGTTTATACGGATCAGATCTTTTTCAGGATCGACATGCTGCTTGGCATCTTTGATCTTTTCATCATTGACGGTCACCGAACCGTCCTTAAGCAGCTTTTTTACCTCTTTCCTGCTGCCGTATCCAAGATTGGCCAGCACTTTATCAATTCTCATCCTTCTTCCTCCTTAAAAATTTCAGTCCCGGGACCACTGCTTTTATCATAGACTGCACTATCTGGTTATTTACCTGAGTATAGTAGAACTTTTTACAAAATGAAAGGAGCGCTTCTTATTCACTATTTTCCCGTCTGCCCTTATCCCCTGCCCCCTGTCTTCCGTACATCTCCTTCTTTTTTATCCCAGGGAGATGCCCAGATTCTGCAGCGCGTCATCGAGCTCGAACGCACCGTCGAGCAGCTTAACAAACAATGCAGCCGGTTCAACAGGAGGCTGAACCGCATTGAGCGCAGGCTCGGGCTCGGCGGATCCGCCCCAATCTACTATAATCCGGAGCTCTAGCACCCCTTCACGGAAAAAAATGAAAGGCCCCGCTTCGTGCTGCGGCGGCCTTTCGTTTGGCTTTATTAAAAGCGGAGGCGGAGCTTCTGTTTGATTTTCTCCACTCTTTGTCCAAATAGGAAATAAACAAGCCTTGTTCTGAAGGCCAAGTAAAAATAGATGGCTGCTCCAATGCCTGCACAAATGAAAATGATGATCAGCGACTGGATGGTAGAAGCCGGAGACAGGAATAATGTCAGCAGTTTATAGGATACTGCAGTTCCGGCAAACATGAATGCCGTGAACAGGATGATCAGCAGGCTCCTTCTGACGACCAGGCGGAATGGATATTCCGCATAGGTCCTGATGACATATAAATTGATCAGTATGGCTGCAGTGTATCCAAGGGTTGTAGCCAATACTGCTCCCTGTGTTTCCATCACCTTGATGAGCGGAATATTCAGGCTCAGCTTGACGAGCAGACCGACAAGCAGGCTCAGAATCGTGAATCTCTGTTCATTGATGCCCTGCAGGATCGCCGCTGTAACGGAGAACAAGGAAAACAGCATCGCCACCGGGGCATACGTTCTCAAAACCTCTGT
Source organism: Bacillus sp. AG4(2022) (assembly GCF_031844465.1). Taxonomy (NCBI): domain Bacteria; kingdom Bacillati; phylum Bacillota; class Bacilli; order Caryophanales; family Bacillaceae; genus Bacillus; species Bacillus sp. AG4(2022). Next base: position 69,666 of record NZ_JAUZVH010000005.1, on the reverse strand, counting down.
ACCCAATTCCTTATGCTCGTAAAAGACAGTGAAAACCGGCTCAGCCAGCAGTGAAAGCCCCGCTGCGGCAGGCAATGTAAGAAAAAGGAGCACCTGGAATGTCTGGTTCAGCTGCTTGTTCAGGCTCGTACGGTCATTATCTGTGAACGCCTTCGTTATGGCAGGGACAAGTGTCAGTGAAAAGGCCGTTGCCAGCGACACTGGGATGATCACCAGCTTATGCGCCTGAAAGTTCAGCACCGCCAGTGACGACTCAGCCTGCCCGGCAAGGCCAATTTCTGCCATCGCCCTGTTGAATGTGAGCTGGTCAATGATTTGAAACAAGGGGTTGGCAAGGCCGACAAAGATAAATGGTGCAGCATATATGAGAATTTCTTTATACATATCCTTCAGGGAAATATCCATCGTCCCTTTGTCTTGAAGGAGGAGGTCATCCAAATGGGATTTCCGTTTATACCAGTACCAGAACAGTACCGCAAGGCTGCCAATTGCTCCTATGAATGCAGCAAAAGTTGCCACGCTGACAGCTTTGACCAGGCTTCCGCCCATCCAGTTCAGGACAATATAGGCACCGGCAAGCAAAAAGACAATGCGGACAATCTGTTCAACAACCTGGGAAACGGCTGACGGTCCCATTGATTGATGGCCCTGGAAGAATCCTCTGATTAAACTCATGAACGGGACAACAATCAAAGCAAAGCTTACTGCCCTGATGACAGTAATAACATCACTGACACTGGAGTCCAGATCAGAGTCAGGAATGAATAATTCTGCAAGGACCGGGGCCGAAAAATAAAGAATTAAAAATGAGAAAATCCCGCTGCAGAGCATGACGACAAGGCCGGACTTAAAAAGCTTTCTGCCGACAGCATACTCTTCAAGGGCATTATACTTGGCAATAAACTTGGAAACAGCAAGGGGGATCCCCGCTGTAGCAATGCTGATAAAAATCGTATACGGAACATAGGAGTACTGGTATAAAGCACTTCCATGGTCCCCTACAATCCGGTAGAACGGTATCACATAAAACAGGCCCAGAACCTTTGAAATAATGGTTCCGAGGGTTAAAATAAAGGTACCTCTTAAAAGCTTAGATGACATATAATCCCTTCCTAAAAAGAAAATCTTGCTTCATTCATCCATGCGGCCGGCATCATGCCGCAAGACCGCCAATTTTATCAGTTTCTGTCGAAATGTAAACACACTATTAGTAGTTTACCCTTCTTTCGCCCCCAAAGCTACTAGATTGCCGGGCGTCCCACCAGAAAAATACGCAGATCGGGCAGGCCCCGCCAGATTAGACGTGTTCCCCCTGAATAAATTTGCCTTTCCCTTCCGTTTGTACTAATGTTAAAAAAGCAAAAAGTAAATAAAGTTGGTGAAAAAATGTACGATGTAATTGTAATTGGAGGCGGTCCATCAGGCCTGATGGCTTCGATTGCGGCGGCAGAAAAGAGAATGAAAGTCCTTCTTATCGACAAGGGAAACAAACTTGGCAGAAAGCTCGCCATTTCAGGCGGAGGCCGCTGCAATGTTACGAACCGCCTGCCCATCGATGAGATCATAAAGCATATTCCCGGCAACGGCAGGTTCTTATACAGCGCATTTTCTATTTTCAGCAACGAAGATATCATCAGCTTCTTCGAGGATATGGGCATCCAGCTGAAAGAGGAAGACCATGGCAGGATGTTCCCTGTCACAGACAAGGCCCAGTCGGTCGTTGATGCGCTCCTTTCAAAAATGAAGGAGCTCCGTGTCGAGGTGAAAACCGATTCACCGGTGGAGGATATTTCTTATGGGGAGAATGGGCATACAGTATTTCTGAAAAATGGAGCAAAGTATGATGCCAGGTCGCTGGTTATTGCGGTGGGAGGCAAGTCAGTCCCACATACCGGTTCTACAGGGGATGGCTACGCATGGGCGGAAAAAGCAGGACACACGATCACCGATCTGTTCCCGACAGAGGTGCCTGTCACTTCTTCTGAGCCATTTATAAAAAATAAAGTTCTGCAGGGGCTCGCTCTCAGGGATGCAGCTCTAAGTGTCCTGAATCCTAAAGGCAAGCCCCTTATCACCCATAAGATGGACATGCTCTTCACCCATTTCGGCGTAAGCGGCCCTGCCGTCCTGAGATGTTCGCAGTATGTGGTGAAAGCGATGAAGAAGTGGGATCTTAAACAAGTCGTATTAAGCCTTGATGCTGTTCCGGACCGGAAGGAAGAGCCGTTATTCCAGGAAGTGTCCTCCATGATAAAGGCTGATCCAAAAAAGAGCATTAAAAACATCCTGAAAGGACTTTTGCCGGAACGCTACCTGCTGTTCCTGCTCGATTGGAATGAAATCGATCCATCTGCTCAGGGCGGGACCATTTCGCATGAAAAGATCCGCCTGTTTGTAAAAAGCTGCAAGGCATTTCAATTTAAAGCCGATGGCACCCTTCCGATTGAAAAAGCATTCGTCACTGGCGGCGGTGTATCCACAAAAGAAATCGAACCGCAGACAATGGCCTCCAAGCTGATGCCCGGCCTCTACTTTTGCGGTGAAATCCTGGATATCCACGGCTATACCGGCGGCTATAACATCACCTCAGCGCTGGTGACAGGCAGGCTTGCCGGTTCCAATGCAGCAGAAGCTGCGTCCTATTAAAAAAACGGCCCATCTGTTCAGGACCGGTAAACAACCATGGCGGAAAAGCAGTAAATTTGTTCTTCTTCCTCTTCCTGGATGGCTGCAACATTATATTTAATATCGATCAGCCTGTTTTCATCAATCCGTTCCAGGAAATGGTTCATATCCTTTTCAAGATCTTTTTCATGCTCATGGTCAAAGAGCTTCACTTTAATCAACTTTGTCCCTCCTCAATTGCTTTTTTAAGAGTATGGACGAAATATTCAGAAACTATAACCATGATAAAAAGCTGCCTGCGACAGGCAGCTTTCTTCTTTACTTCGTTTCGCCTTTCCATTCGAGCATTCCGCCAGCCATATTGCGGACTTTATAGCCCTGGTCCTGCATGTAATAGCAGACGTTCTCACTGCGGCGGCCGGAGCGGCAGATGAAAATATATTCTTTCTCATCATCAAAATAGTCCATATTGGCAGGAATATCTCCCATCCTGATATGCTTGGCGCCGGGAATCATGCCCTGCTCCACTTCTTCGTCTTCCCTTACGTCTACAAGCTCGAGCTTCTTGCCTTCCTTCAGCAACTGTTCCAGCTCTTCTGTTGTGATAATTTCAATATTTTCCATCTATGACACCCTCTCATTAATTCGTCTACCCAATATGATTAGTATAAACAAAGGAAGTAAAATAAGGCAAAAAACTGGTTCCATTGATGACAGTTTCTATCGCAATCATCTTCCCTGCCTTAAAAAATCCCCCGTTTCTCGCTGAAACAGGGGATTCCTTGCTTTAGTTGGCTACAATATTAACAAGCTTTCCTGGGACGGCAATGACCTTGCGGATTGTTTTGCCATCAATCTGCTCCTGGATTTTATCATCATCCATCGCAATCTGCTCCAAGGCTTCACGTCCCGCATCAGCAGGCACCATTAGCTTCGCTTTAACCTTGCCGTTGACCTGGATGACGATTTCAACTTCATCATCGACCAACTTGGCTTCATCATAAGCAGGCCAAGCTTCATAAGAGATAGTGCCGCTGTGACCAAGCTTCTCCCAAAGCTCTTCTGCGATATGAGGGGCAATCGGCGACAGCATTTTAACAAAACCTTCAATATAGCTTACCGGCAGTGTCTCTGCTTTATAAGCTTCATTGATGAATACCATCAGCTGTGAAATGGCTGTATTGAACCGCAGCCCCTCATAGTCTTCTGTTACCTTTTTAACTGTCTGATGGTAGGCTTTTTCAAGGCTTGATTCCGGCTCTGCATCCTTTATTCTGCTGTGCAGGTTTCCATCAGTGTCGATCAGCAGCCTCCAAACACGGTCAAGGAAGCGGCGGGCTCCGTCCAAACCGTTTGTTGACCAGGCAACAGAGGCTTCGAGCGGCCCCATGAACATTTCATACAGGCGCAGTGTGTCGGCCCCATGTGACTCGACGATTTCATCCGGATTCACTACATTGCCTTTTGATTTGCTCATTTTTTCATTGTTCTCTCCAAGGATCATCCCCTGGTTGAACAGCTTCTGGAACGGCTCCTTGGTAGAAACCACACCGATATCATACAGGAACTTATGCCAGAAGCGTGCATACAGCAAGTGCAGAACCGCATGCTCGGCACCGCCGATATAAATATCAACCGGAAGCCATTCTTTCAGCAGGTCGGCATCAGCGATCGCATTTTCGTTTTTAGGATCGATATAGCGCAGATAATACCAGCAGCTTCCCGCCCATTGCGGCATTGTATTGGTCTCACGGCGCCCTTTTTTGCCTGTTTCAGGATCTGTCACATTGACCCACTCATCAATATTGGCGAGCGGTGATTCTCCTGTTCCGGATGGTCTGATTTCTGTTGTTTTCGGAAGCATCAGCGGCAGCTCTGATTCCGGTACAGCAGTCATTGTGCCGTCTTCCCAATGGATGATCGGAATCGGCTCTCCCCAATAGCGCTGGCGGCTGAACAGCCAGTCGCGGAGGCGGTAAGTTACTTTCTTCGTCCCGATGCCCTTTTCTTCAAGCCACTCAATCGCTTTGGAAATGGCCTCTTCCTTCTGAAGGCCGTCAAGGAATCCGGAGTTCACATGCTCCCCGTCGCCTGTATACGCTTCTTTTTCGATATCTCCGCCTGCCACAACTTCCTTGATCGGCAGGCTGAACTCTTTTGCAAACTCATAGTCGCGCTCATCATGTGCAGGAACGGCCATGATGGCGCCGGTTCCATAGCTTGCAAGAACATAGTCGGCAATCCAGATCGGCATTTTATCGCCGTTTACAGGGTTGATGGCGTAAGCGCCGGTAAAGACCCCTGTTTTTTCTTTTGCCAGATCCGTACGTTCCAGATCGCTTTTGCTCTTCACTTTTTCTAAATATGCTTCGACCGCCTCAACCCGGTCTTCAGCCGTAATGCTTTCAACAAGTGAATGCTCTGGTGCAAACACCGCATAAGTCGCCCCAAAGAGTGTATCAGGACGGGTTGTAAAGACGGTGAATGTCCCTTCATGGTTCTCAATGCTGAAGGTCACTTCTGCGCCTTCAGAACGGCCGATCCAGTTCCTTTGCATGTCCTTCAGGCTTTCCGGCCAGTCAAGCTCTTCCAGATCCTCAAGCAGCCTGTCGCCGTAAGCCGTGATTTTCAGCATCCACTGCTTCATCGGGCGGCGCTCTACCGGGTGCCCTCCGCGCTCACTCTTGCCGTCGATTACTTCCTCATTAGCCAGGACTGTTCCAAGTGCCGGGCACCAGTTGACAGCCACTTCGTCAATATAGGCAAGCCCTTTTTCATACAGCTTAGTGAAAATCCATTGTGTCCACTTATAATATTCCGGGTCCGTCGTGCTGATTTCCCGGTCCCAGTCATATGAAAATCCAAGCGATTTGATCTGGCGGCGGAATGTATCGATATTTTTCTTCGTGAATTCTGCCGGATCATTGCCTGTGTCCAGGGCATATTGTTCTGCCGGAAGCCCGAAAGCATCCCAGCCCATTGGATGGAGTACATTATAGCCCTGCATCCTTTTTACACGGGACAGAATATCTGTCGCTGTATATCCTTCCGGATGCCCGACATGAAGTCCGGCGCCTGAAGGATACGGGAACATATCAAGCGCATAAAAATTGCTTTTTCCCTTTTCCTCGCCCATTTTAAATGTTTTATTGGCTTCCCAAGACTTTTGCCATTTCTTTTCAATCTCCCTGTGATTGAAGCTCATTGTGCTTTCCTCCTGCATAATATGAATTTTTCTTTTGGGGAAAGGTTTTGCCGGTCTGCTTTACAGCGAAAAAGACCATAAAAAAACCCCTCATCCCAAAACAGGGACGAGAGGATATGTATTCTCCCGCGGTACCACCCACATTAGCGGCATTGCCGCTCTCTTCATTCATCCTTAACGCGGAAAACGGCAGGCATTACTGTGGTTCACACCTGCAACTCCAAGGCGAGTTCATGACAGTCCCGGCTGGCTTGCACCTCCCGCCAGCTCTCTAATGAGCGGAACTACATCATTACTATTCCTCATCATAGTTTTTACTTTAAAATATATAAAGCTATTGTATTAAAATTCTCCTTTGTATGCAAGTATGCTCTTCAATTAGAAAAGTTATACTTTTCAATGTATGCAAAGGCTGTGCTCTCGTGCAAACAGCTTCACTATTCTTTGTGATGGCAAATAAAAGACGCAGCAGCCTTCCCGGCTGTCTGCATCTTTTCATTGCACTGTGTATCCCCCGTCAATAACAACGGCCTGCCCCGTTATGCCTCTCGCATCTTTTCCTGCCAGGAAAAGGGCATAGGCGGCAACTTCTTCTACTGATAAAAGCCTTTTCTGGGGAACCAGAGGATAAAGTACTTCTTCGAGTACCTTTTCCAGCGGGACTTTTCTTGTAACTGCCAGGTCCTTCAGCTGATTTCGGACAAGCGGGGTATCCACATAGCCCGGGCAGATGCTGTTCACGGTGATTCCATAGGGCGCAGCTTCAAGGGCAGCTACTTTTGTCAGCCCGATGACCCCATGCTTGGCGCTGTTGTAGGCAGCCTTCCCTGCAAACCCGACCAGGCCATTGATCGAGGCCATATTGATGATCCTTCCAAAGCCCTGTTTTTTCATAATCGGCAGACTATGTTTGATGGCAGTGAAAGGAGCCGTCAGCATGACCTTAAGCATAAACTCAAATGTTTCTGTCGGAAAATCTTCAATCATGGATACATGCTGAAGTCCCGCATTATTGATTAGTACATCTAATCCCCCAAATTCTTCAACCGCAGAATGGATGGACTTTTTGATTTCTTCTTCAAGTGTCACATCGCATCTCAGGCCCACTGCCCTGAACCCTTCTGCCCTCAGCTGCTCTGCAGCTTTTTCAACCTGTTCTTCCTGAATATCTGTCAGGACAAGATTAGCTCCTTGCCTGGCAAAGTTTTTTCCTATCTCATACCCTATCCCCTGGGCAGCCCCGGTGATAAGAACTGTTCTTCCTTGCACCATTTCTTTTCTCCTTCCATAAAGGAAAGGAAGGGATTGGATAAATCTCTTCCTTTTCGAAAAATGTTATATGCCCAGTCCAAGCGAGAATAAGAGGATCGCCAATGCCAGGCCGAGCAGAGGTACGATGACAGTCACAATGCCGACAGCTCCATACGCATCCTGGTGGGTCTCTCCGCAGATGGATCTGACTGTTGTGACCACATAGCCGTTATGCGGCAGGGAATCCAGAGCACCTGATGAAATGGCCGCTACACGGTGCAGTGCTTCTGGGTTGACTCCCATATCCATATAGTGCGGCGCAATCAGCGGCAGGGCGATTACCTGGCCTCCGGATGCGGAGCCAGTCATCCCGGCGATAACACTGACCGCGATTGCTCCTCCGATCAAAGGGCTTCCGGGGATATCTGTCATAAAGTCGACCGCTGTCTGGAACGCAGGCACTGCCTTGGCCACCCCGCCGAATCCTACGACCGCGGCGGTATTGCCGATGGCAATAAGCGCTCCAAGCGTCCCCTCGGAAACAGCATTCCAGAAATTCCTGAAGTACTTCCTGTTCAGCAGATAAGTAGCGATGACTCCTCCCAATAAAGCAATGATAAGTGCGGATTGTGCGAGTGAGTCATGAAAAATAAAGGCAATGACCAGCACGACTGCCAAAGGCAGGACTCCCATTACAGGATGCGGAAGTTCTTTTTTCTCGGCCACCGGATCTGTTTCCCTGGAAATAAAGGATTCACCCTTGCTGACGGCTTTTGTAATGATCCTTTTCAGCCACCAGTAGCCGAAAATCATCATGAAGACTGCGACAATAAGGCTGACCTCCCAGCCAGCGTACGGGGATGTACCCAAGTGTTCAATCGGGATCCAGTTCTGGATTTCAGGAGATCCCGCAGAAGTCATAGTGAAGGTGACCGACCCAAATGCAAGGGCGGCCGGAATGAAGCGGCGCGGAAGATTGGCCTGCTTAAAAAGGCTCAATGCCATCGGATAAACGGAGAAAGCTACAACGAACAAACTCACGCCACCATAAGTCAAAACCGCACAAGAAGCTACTATTGCAAGGACAGCGTATTTCATTCCCAGCTTTCCAACAATCAATTCAGCGACACTGTCGGCTGCACCGCTGTCTTCCATGACTTTTCCAAAAATGGCGCCAAGCAGGAACATCAGATACCAGGATGTTACAAACCCTGAAAAGCCCGACATATAATTTCCTACCAGGTTGGCCTCCCCCTCGCCCGCCAGCTGCGGAAATAATGGCATCCCGCTCAACACGGCAACAAACAGAGCTGAAAGCGGCCCGACAACAAGCAGGTTCATGCCCCTCATCGTCAGGAATATCAGGAGGGCAAGCCCACCTACCAATCCAATCATACTAAGCATTCGTTTTCCCCCTTATTTATCTCCTTATTTGAAACCGTTTACATTTAAAAGGATAACACCCTCCCTTCTTAAGATTTTGTCTGCCCATATTCCAATGCAAGATATGTGCCAAGTGTCCGAATAAGCAGCAGCAGGTAAAGGAGGCTATTCTGCGAATTTTTTTCCGGATTTCCGGAAAAAAAGTTTTTGCCTATAAAATTTGCGGAGGTTCTGGATTACTAGATAATCGCCTTCAATAAACAAGCAAGAGAAATCTTTATCTTCTTTTCAAAAAAAAACAAAAGTCCGGAAGACCGGAATATTTTCCGATTTTCCGGACTGCTAGATTTCCAGCCCGTATTTTTTCACCTTTTCATAAAAAGTCGACTTGCTGATGCCCAAAACCTTAGCAGCTTTCAGCTTATCATCTTTATACTTTTCCAGGCTCTGCGCCAGGACTCTCTTCTCTGTCTCTTCAAGGATTTCCTTCAGTTTGCTCGTCCCAATCGGGAGAATGGCCCTTTCCCGCAAATATTCTGGAAGAGACCCTTTCCGGATTCGTTCATCACTGGTCAGGTAAATGGATGCTTCCATCACATTTTCTATTTCCCTTATGTTTCCCGGCCAGCTGTAGGCCTGAAAAATCTGGCGCACCTCTTCATCAATGCCCGTTATTCTCTTTCCTGACTTTTTAGTAATTTTGCCTGTAAAATAGTCGACCAGCTCATCAAGGTCTTCCATTCGCTCTCTAATGGGCGGAATGAAAAACGGAACTACATTTATTCTGTAAAACAGATCCTCCCGGAACCGTTTTTCTTCCATCATTTTCTCCAGAGGCCTGTTTGTCGCGGCGATGATCCGGACATCGACTGAGATAGGCTTAACAGAGCCCACTGCCTCGACTTCACCTTCCTGAAGGACGCGAAGAAGCTTAACCTGCATATTGAGCGGCATATCGCCGATTTCGTCCAAAAATAAAGTCCCACCATGCGCCAGCTGGAACTTCCCTTTTTTCCCGCCCTTTTTCGCCCCGGTAAAAGCTCCTTCCTCATATCCAAAAAGCTCGGATTCAAGGAGATGCTCCGGTATCGCACCGCAATTAATTTTGACAAAAGGCTGATGGCTCCTGGCGCTGAGCTGATGAATGCTGTGGGCAAAAAGCTCTTTTCCTGTCCCGCTTTCACCTCTGATCAGAATGGATATATCGCTGGAAGCGATCATTTTGACTTTTTCCTTCAGGCTGGCAATCTGCTTTGATTTCCCCAAAATATCCTCAAGGCTGTATTTCACCCCGCTGTCGATATGCTGGATATAATGCTGGATTTTATTCAGCAGGCTTTTGACATGGCTGTTCATCTTCATCCATTCCTGTGTATCGCGGAAAAAGACGGTTCCGAATGCGCCGATGATTTCTCCTCCTGACATGATCGGCATCCTGTTGGCAATCATATAATTCCCTTTTATATACTGCAGATCTGCCACTTCTTCTTTCCCGGTCGAGGCAACGATATGCATTCTTGTATTTTCGATCACTCCGGTCACATCCCGGCCGATTACTTCATCGCGTTCACAGCCGATAAATTCGCAATAATTGCGGTTGATATAGATGATTTTGCCTTCCTTATCGACCACTACCAGCCAGCCGAAAGCATTTTCAACAATCGTTTCCAGGATCTCGTATGGAAGCTCCATTAATGTTTTATTCATCTGCTTCTCCCTTAACTCTAATCTTACTTGAATTTTATCACATTTTTCTGATAATAAAGGAGGGAGGATAAAAAATTGGGACAAGCTGGTTTGGCATTTCCTTTTGTATACCCTTCTCTAAAAGAAGGGTTGGCGCAGTCATGCAGTCTGTTCATTTCCGTTCCAGGCACTTCGCTTTCCGCGGGGCGACGCTGAGCCTCCTCGCGCTGCGCGCTGCGGGGTCTCAGCATTGCCGCTGCAATCCCGCAGGAGTCTACGTGCCTTGCACTGCAATGAACAGGTTTATTTAAACTTTGATGGCAGTTAGAACCGCTTTGGAAGAATTCAAGTATAATTTCCCCCCATCTTATCGCCTGCCTTTGTAAATAAATACTTCACAGAACAATTGGACAGATTAATGTCAGAAATGTGGGTGAAACATGGACTAGCACAGCCAAATAAGAAGCGCCGGAATCCGGCGCTTAGGATGCACGAACAGTCATTTCTTCCGACTGCTTCAGCTTTTTATCATACATGATGGTTGTAAAGATGGAAATGACCAGCAGTCCGATCAATACGGAGAACAGCATGCCCATCCCATTCATATCTACAAGGATCCCGCCAAGAAGCGGCCCGATCATCCGGCCGCCGGTCGCCGTACTGTTGACGATTCCCTGGTAGAAACCTTCCCGCCCTTTTGGGGCAAGATCATTGGCGATAGTCGGCACAGCCGGCCAAATGAGCATTTCACCGATTGTGAGAATGACCATGGAAGCAATGAATGCAGAGAATTGCTCAGCAGAAGCTGCCAGGGCAAATGAAACGATGAATATGATGATCCCGGTAATGATCTGTGTCTTCAGATTCTTGCCGATTTTTTTCAGAATTACATTTAAAAACGGCTGTCCAAGGACGATAAGTGCTCCATTGATTGTCCACAGCAGGCTGTATTGCTTCAGGGAAATATTGATTTCCTGTGTATAAGCCGCAATCGTGGACTGCCACTGGACATAGCCGACCCAGCACAACAGATAGCCGGCACAAAGGATCAATAATGCGTACAGCTTGGCATGGTTCTTGATCCTTTTGTTTTCTTTCAGGACAGATGTCTGGTTTCCTGAAATCGTCTGGATCCCTTTATAGCCAAAGACTGCTATTAGAAGGAAAATAATATACATTAATGCATTCGCAAGGAAAATCAATTGGAAGGAATAGGAGGCGACAAGCCCTCCAAGAGCTGCTCCAACCGCGACACCCAGATTCTGAGCTACATAAATGGCGTTGAACGATTTCCTCCCGCCTTCCTTCCAGACCGAACCGGCCATGGCATACATGGATGGAAAAACAATCCCGGATCCGAATCCGATGACAGTCAGGAAGATCACATAATGCGGCCATCCATGCCAGATGGTCAGGCCTGTGAGAGCTAATACTGTAATGCCTATTCCAAGGAGGATTGATTTATATCCCCCGATTTTATCAAAAAGATATCCGCCGTATAAATTTCCGGCAACACTGGCTGCAGAATTGAGCATCAGCACAATCCCCGCAACCGACAGCGACTTGCCCAGATGGTCGTGAATGTAAATGGCATTAAGAGGCCACAAAAAAGAAGAGCCTGTTACATTCACCGCCATCCCTATAATTAAAAGCCAGAGGGCACGAGGCATGAAAAACGCTCCTTTGCTTAAATAATATTTCGAACACCAAAACAATTCTAGTGGTTTTTACCCTTCCCTGCAATAGAAAAGTTTCATGTTTTTTCGCCTAAACTTTCCAGGGATTGAATAAAAATAAACAAAAGAAAATATCGTCCTGCCCAGCAGCTGTTTTTCTCAATGGAAAACAGGCGGAAAGCGTGTATAGCATGTGGGTTTATATTCATTTTCCATCTAAAAATAAAGGAGGAGTTTTCATGCCAAGGGCAGCCATCAGCGATTACCTTGAACTGTATTATGAGGATTCAGGAACCGGGACACCGGTCATTTTCATACATGGCGTCTGGATGAGCAGCGCTTTTTTCAGAAAGCAGCTCGGAAGGATTTCCGGTGCGAGGACTATTGCAGTCGATATGAGGGGACATGGAAAATCAGGCCAGCCGCATTCCGGCCATACCATTTCTTCGTATGCCAGGGATCTTCACGACTTTATGGAGAAGCTTGAATTAAAGGATGTGGTCCTTGCCGGCTGGTCAATGGGGGCATTTATCGTCTGGGAATATATTAAGCAGTTCGGTGAGGAGAACCTCAAGGGTACGATCATTGTGGATGAATTGGCATCTGATTTTAGATGGCCGGATTTTCCGATGGGCGCATTTGATATGCCGACCCTGATCCATTTCATGCAGGAAATTCAAAATAACAGGAGGGAGTTCGTAAGCGGATTTCTGCCATTGATGTTCAAGGAAAGCATTAAAGAAAACGATTTAGAATGGATGATGGATGCTGTTACAGCGATGCCTGAATCAATTGCATCAAGCATCTTATTCGATCAATCAATCGTTGACTACCGGCCGCTCTATCCCACCCTGAAAAAGCCGTCTCTGCTCTGCTATGGCAGGGAAGAAAAACTGATACCGGTGGCGGCTGGCCAATATATACAAGAGCATAGCGCTGATTCTGAGCTGATTATCTTTGAAAACAGCTGCCATTGCCCCTTCCTTGAAGAAGCTGATTTATTCAATGAAACGGTGGAAAGTTTCCTTGTCAGGCTTGGATAATAGGTTAAGCCGGCTCATTCTGGATGAGCCGGCTTATTTTTATGAAAGCTGTTCAGGTTCGGGATGCTGCTTCGACTTAATGGGCTGGCTCCCAAGATTTTTTTCATATTTCTTTTTTGATTCTTTTACAGGATCATAATCCCTGCCAATTTCAATATCCTGGTTATTGATGCCGTTTCGTGTCTTTTGTTCGGGATTATTCTGCTTTGAACGTTTTTTCATCATGCTTCCCCCTTAATGCCTGAGCAGTGTCATGCTGTTCTGAAGCTGCTGCAGCTGAAGCCTCATCCTGTGGAGCTGCTCCCGCTGCTGAGCATTGGCGCTATGGGCAAGATCCGCCATATCATTGAAAGCAGCCTCCAGCCCCTGCATCGCATCGGCATATTCATGGTTGTTAAAGTGCTCCTGCATGCTCGCCTGCTGGTATTGCTCATTTGCATTTCTTATCGCATCTTCACACTGCTGAAGAAATTGTTCTACAGATTGACGGGTAGCCATCATATACCCTCCTTATAAATCTCAGTGGAGAAGCTTTAAGCTTCCCTATTAGTGTGTTTCACGGGCACATTTCTATCACAGACTTAAGGCGGGAAATCATGGCAGCCCAATCCCCCCCAACCGGCTGACTGGCAAAAATTTATAAAACAATTGCTCTGGTAAACATTGCTGTTGATTTTGAGCTCATATATCCGGATAATCACAGCTGAAAGGCTTGTGAAACAAAGTTTCACAAGCATGGCCCATAATCAACAAAGTATATACCCTATGCCCCAGCAATTTAATTTATGGTAAAATCCATAATATAAAAGCGGATGCTCCGCGTTTATCAAAGGAGGTGTCTGACATGAATCAGGCCAATCCTTTTTCATTTGCCTCAGACAATAAAAGATACCACACGTGGAATTACCATCTCCGCCAGGTTTTTGGCCATAAAGTCTTCAAAGTGGCTCTTGATGGAGGTTTTGACTGCCCGAACCGGGACGGTACACGTGCCTTTGGCGGCTGTACTTTCTGCAGTGCTGCCGGCTCAGGAGACTTTGCCGGCAACCGGGCTGATGATCTGGAAAACCAATTTAATGAAATCAAGCAGAAGATGCATCATAAATGGAAAGATGGCAAGTATATGGCTTACTTCCAGGCCTTCACCAACACACATGCACCTGTCGAAGTATTGAGGGAGCGCTACGAAAAGGTGCTTGCCCAGGAAGATGTTGTCGGCCTGTCGATAGCGACACGCCCGGACTGCCTTCCAGATGATGTTATCGAATATCTGGCTGAACTGAACGAAAGAACTTATCTATGGGTAGAGCTTGGCCTGCAGACAGTGCATGAGGGTACTGCCCGGCTGATCAACAGGGCGCATGATTATCAGTGCTATACTGACGGTGTCAGCAAACTCCGCAGGCATGGCATCCGCGTCTGTTCGCATATCATCAATGGCCTTCCGCTTGAAACGCCGGACATGATGATGGAGACGGCCCGTGAGGTGTACAAGCTTGATGTTCAGGGAATAAAGATTCACCTTCTTCACCTCCTGAAAGGAACACCGATGGTCAAGCAGTATGAGAAAGGGATGCTTGAATTTCTCTCCCAGGAAGACTATGTCCGCCTCGTCTGCGATCAGCTTGAAATCCTTCCTCCAGAAATGATTATCCACCGGATAACGGGGGACGGACCGATCAATCTTATGATTGGCCCTATGTGGAGCGTCAATAAATGGGATGTCCTCAATTCCATTGATGCAGAGATGAAGCGCCGCGGCAGCTGGCAGGGAAAATATTATACACAGCCTTCTGAAACCGGTGCTTTACAGTAAGTCATGTCCGCATCAGCTGCACCGGAAACGATCGGTGCAGCCTGTTTTGTCTTAATAGCTTATACCTATAATACATACAGTTATGCAATTGGAGGTTTGTCATGAAACTTGAGAGAATTCTTCCCTATGCCCGGACCATCCTTGAGAAAGCGGTAAGTCCCGGGGATATTGTTGTAGACGCCACTCTTGGCAATGGCCATGATGCCCTTTACCTGGCCAATCTGGTCGGGCCGAATGGGCGGGTATATGGGTTTGACATCCAGGAACAGGCTATACATAATAGCAGAATCCGCTTATCCGGACATGGCATGGAAGAGCGCGCAACCCTTTTCCACAGCGGCCACGAACAGCTCCTGGAATGCATACCGCCTGTCCATCATAAGAAGATTGCTGCGGCAATCTTCAATCTGGGCTATCTGCCGGGAAGCGACAAAACTGTGGTTACCCGGCCGCGCACAACCATTTCTGCAATTGAACAGCTCCTGGAAGTCATGCCAGCAGAAGCTGTCATCGTCCTGGTGATCTACCATGGACATTTTGAAGGGGCGGTTGAAAGGGACTATCTCCTGCGATATGTTAAAACCATTGAGCAGGAGCGCGCCCATGTCCTGCAATACCAATTCATCAACCAGGCCAATAAACCGCCTTTTATTATTGCCATTGAAAAAAGATGAAAGCCTGCCGCTGTGCAGGCTTCTTTGTTATATCACTGCAATGTACGGGCGGGGAAACACTGTGGGGCAGCAAGACGGGGCCAGTTTTATCATTCTCCTTATCCAATGAAACAGCGCTGCCTAAAGACAGCGCTGTACAATGCCAATTTTAAAAAAGCAGCCTGGCCAATCCTGCAGGCACCCATTTCTGTACGGTCCGATAGGCCCTTCCATTTACATAAAAGAAATAGCTGACTGGACCGCCTGTTCTTATGATATGGCGGGCCAGGCGGCGCACATGCTTTTGCCTGCGCACTTTTTCATCGGAGAGGTAAATGCCGAGCAGCCCCCTGTTGATAAGCCGGTGGAAGCTCTTGTGCGGCAGTCCTTCAATATGCTTATCCGCTTCGGCAATAAAGTGCTGCAATCGTGCAAAAAGCTGCTGTTCATCCTGATAATAGAAGCAGAAATTCAAATCTCCTCCCTCCAGGTCTTCCTCCTGGTCGATCAGGTAATCGAGGAGGATATGAAGTCCCTGGATATAAGGAAAATAGCCGTGGCGGATCTTTGCTGCATCCTCATCGGCAAATTCATCAGACAGGGCGAAGGACACAAGACTGAAAATGCCGAGTGTAGAGCCGGAACAGGCTGAAAACTCATACCATTCCATTTCAGGTACAAGTCCCCTGTATTCTGCATGCCAATTTTGCAGCCTCGGGACACGTTCTTCGAGACAGACATGTTTATGGATCTGCAGATCGGAGTAATAGCGGCAAAGCTCCTTCAAATAAGAGCGGATGCTTTCATAATGCCTGCAGCCCCTCAGCATCCCCCGGCAGGCGCCGGCCAATTCTGCGAGATACCCGCCATCCTCTTTCTCCTGCCGCTCCCGGTAGTAATCACCTGATCCCGGCTCAAGGGAAAGGGCATCATCCATTGCCTCATGAAGGGCGGAGAAATCAGCAGGGTCCTGGGAAGTGCTTCGGTCACAAAGATTATCCAGATAATCGCTGACCGTCTGATAGGCGACAATGAACCGGACTGCCTCCTTGTACCGGTCCTTGGCCAAAAGGGCCATGATGGCCCCTCCCTCGCAGTGGAAGGCTTTATGGCCGATGCTTGCCAGCGCCTGCTTTCTAAGCTCCGGATCAGGGATATTCTCTGCTCTTTCCCTCCAGTACGCCAGCTCGCGGTGGACTTCAGGGATTATTTTTTTATATACCTTTGTCATTAAAGGAATCGGCATGGAAGGTACAGTCATTTCAACACCTCTTATACAAGGTAGCCGAGCGTTTTCAGCTGGCTGTCGACAAAGTCCTTGGCATATTCGAAAATTTCTTCCCGTTCCGGTTCATTGAAGATTTCATGATAGCATTTAGGCCATTCCTTGAACCTTTTTTCAGACAAGGGCGCCTGATTGAACCAGTTTTTGACCGTCGCTTTATTGACAATCTTGTCCTCCCCTCCCTGCATGACAAGCATGGGGATATCCTGTGTCTTTTCCTGATTCTCAAAAGCGAGCTTTATGGCATGGACCAGCTCCCTGTACCATCTGACAGACACCTTTGTCACATAAAGGCTGTCATTCAGGTCTGCCTCCTGCACATCCTTGTTTCTTGTAGCCATTTCAATCGACAGCCCGGAATTGAGCCTGAGGCCCGGCGCCACTTTATTAAGCCCGTAAGATAAAAGATTCAGCACACCGGATGGCTTTTGGATCAGCCCGAGGCATGGCGAGGACAAGATGATCCCCGCCAGCTTCATCCGTTCCTCCTGAAGCAGCCTGATTGAGGCAAGGCCCCCCATGCTGTGCCCGAGCAGAAATACCGGCAGTTCAAACTGATAGGCAGCCTGGATCCAGTCCTTAATTTCAAATATGTATTCATCAAAGGAGTCGATATGGCCTCTTCTTGATCTGGTTGTCATGCCCTGGCCGGGAAGATCGCCCATAATTACATGAAAACCGGATAAGCGCCACATTTCGATAAGCCAGCCGTAGCGGCGATGATGCTCCATGGCCCCATGGACCATAACAATAACCGCTTTAGCTTCACCTTCAGCTTCCCATTTCCACATAGTCTTCCTCCTGTTAGTACAAATTTTCTACTAGCATTATCCTATAACCTGAAGCTATTTGCCAAATGGCAGCTTCGCCTGTAAAAAACAATCTTCTGAAAAAAATGGCGGCCTGCTCTGACAAAAGATGATAAAATCTAACTATTACAACTAGGGAGTGTATAAAATGATATACCCATATAAAGGGAAAATGCCCCGCATTTCGCCGACAGCGTACATTGCTGATTATGCGACCATCACCGGGGATGTTGAAATAGGAGACGAATCCAGCATCTGGTTCAATACGGTCATCCGCGGCGATGTAGCCCCGACAATCATCGGCAAAAAAGTAAATGTGCAGGACAATTCCGTCCTTCACCAAAGCCCTGGCAACCCGCTTATCATTGAAGATGAAGCGACCATCGGCCACCAGGTCATCCTTCACAGCTGCACCATCCGCAAAAAAGCGCTGGTCGGCATGGGTTCCATCATCCTCGACAACGCCGAAATCGGGGATGGCGCCTTTATCGGGGCCGGCAGCCTTGTAGCTCAGGGCAAGAAGATCCCGCCCAATACGCTGGCATTCGGAAGGCCAGCCAAGGTAATCAGGGAACTGACAGAAGAGGATATTAAGGATATGGAGCGGATCAGCCGCGAGTATGCCGAAAAGGGCCAGTATTATAAGTCGCTCAAAGATTAGAAGGCGGCTGCAGAACGGACAGGCTAGTTACTTTATAGTTACCCTATTGGAAAAAACTTATGCTTATCAGCAAAACGCGGCTGAATGGGCTGGAACAAGATAACACAGGGTGGTGCAAATGAATTATCTCTTTATTGTTATTCTATTGCTGCTGATCTTTTTTCTTTCTCTTCTTTTTAAAGCGAAGAAAGGGAAACGGCTCTTCAGCCCTCTTATTCTATTTATCTTCATTGCTGTTCTCCTTGCAGGGGCCATGGCCATTGACCATAATCAGCCAGGTTCACCAGGGGGCATTGCGGACCGGATTAAGTCATGGATCAGGTCTCCTTTGACCTCAGCAAGTTCCTTTTTGGACAAGACGCTTGACCGGCCTATCATAAAAATCAAGGATGAGGTGCTGCTTGATGCCCCTGCCCAGCATCAGCTCCCGGAGCTTCCGCGGGGCTGCGAGGTCACAAGTCTCGGCATGCTGCTGCAGCATGCCGGGGTTCAGGCAGATAAAATGGCGCTTGCAAAGGAAATAAAAAAAGAACCGACTCCCTACAAAAAGGAGAATGGCAAAGTATATTACGGCCATCCGAACGACGGCTTCATCGGGGACATGTACTCCCTTGATGCACCCGGTCTCGGTGTGTACCACAAGCCTATCAAGGATCTGGCCGAAAAGTACCTTCCTGGCGATATAATCGATTTGACGGGTTCTGACTTTACAGAGCTGAAAACACATCTATCAGATGGACAGCCTGTCTGGGTGATTACGAATACGGCCTATCAGAAACTGTCTCCCGACTATTTCCAGACATGGGAGACGCCAAGCGGGCCGGTTGAGATCACTTATAAAGAACATTCAGTCCTGATCACCGGATATGATTCCGAATATGTATATTTCAACGATCCGCTCACAGGAGAGAAAAATAAAAAAGCACCCATTGATGGCTTTGAAGAAGCCTGGGTGCAGATGGGAAGACAGGCAATCACCTATCTATCCCGCTAGCCTTTCATTGGCTGAAAGGATGGTTCGCTGATCAGTTCCTTTTCAAATGAATACTTCTTTTCGACATACACATCATGCCAGAGCATAAACATGAGCACAGTCCAGATTTTCCGGCTGTTGTCTGCTTTATCCTGGCAGTGGTCTTCAAGAAGCTTCAGAACATAATCTTTGTTGAGCAAATGATCCGTGCTGCTTTCGCGGATTATTTTTTTTGCCCACCCGTTCATCTCGTCCTTCAGCCAGTGTCGGATCGGGACAGGGAAGCCAAGCTTCTTCCGGGTAAGGACATGGTCAGGCACAACGCCTTCCGCTGCTTTTCTCAGGATATATTTGGTCGTTCCATTGGCCGTCTTCAGGCTTGTAGGGATCCTTGATGCCACATTGAATACCTCTTTATCAAGGAATGGCACGCGAAGCTCAAGGGAATGGGCCATGGTCATTTTATCAGCCTTCAGTAAAATATCGCCGCGCATCCAGGTATGGATGTCGATATACTGCATGCGGTCCACCGGATCATAGCCGCGGCTCTCAGCATATAAAGGCCTCGTGATATCTTTATAATCGATTCCGTTCTGGTAGACGCCAAGGAGGCTGCGCTTTTCTTCTTCAGTGAACATTTTGGCATTTCCGATATATCTTTCTTCCATCGGCGTCACGCCGCGTTCAATGAAGCTTTTGCCTTTCATGCCCTCCGGCATCATCTTGGCAATCAGCCTCAGGAAGGCTTTCCCGACCTGCGGTATTTTATTGAACATTTCAAGCGACTGAGGCTCGCGGTAAATATTATATCCGCCGAACAGCTCATCCGCACCTTCTCCTGAAAGGACGACCGTTACATGCTTCCTTGCTTCACGGGCAACGAAGTATAAAGGCACACATGCCGGATCTGCGAGCGGATCGTCCATATGCCACATGATCCTGGGCAATTCATCCATATACTCCTGCGGTGTGATAACATAGCTGATGTTTTCAACACCAAGCTTATCCGCTGTTTCTTTGGCTACATCAATTTCGCTGAACCCGTTCCGCTCAAAACCGACAGAAAAAGTCTTGATATTCGGATGGTACTGTTTTGCAATGGATGCAATGATGGAAGAATCAATGCCTCCGGATAGGAAAGAACCGACCGGTACATCGCTTCGCATATGCATTTTAACTGAATCGAACAGGACGTCTTTGATTTCTTTCACAAATTCTGGCTCAGACTTTTGGACAGGCTGGAAAGATGCTTTCCAATAGCGTTTGATGTCCATCGGAGAACCGATTTTTTTTGTGAAATAATGGCCTGGTTCAAGCTTATGGATGCCCGCGGACATTGTTTCCGGCTCCGGGACAAACTGGTAGGTCAAATAATGCTGGAGGGACTCATAGTTCAGGACGTCGTTTTCCAGCGCCATCAGGATACTTTTCTTTTCAGAAGCAAAGAATGTTTTCCCGTCATTCTCGAGGTAGAAGAAAGGCTTGATCCCGAAATGGTCCCTTGCCCCGTACAAGGACTGCTCCTGCTTATCCCAGATGACAAATGAGAACATCCCGCGGAGCTTTTCGACCGCTTTTTCCTTCAGGTGGCTGTAAAGCGCAATAATTACTTCTGTATCTGAATTCGTCTCAAATGTAAGGCCTTCTTTTAAGAGTTCTTCCCGAAGCTCCACATAGTTGTAGACTTCGCCATTGAAAATGATCCAGTATCTTTCATTTTCATAGGTCAGCGGCTGATGGCCGCATTCGATGTCAATGATGCTCAGGCGGCGGAAGCCGAACTGAATATGCTCATCATTATAATAGCCTGCATCATCAGGCCCCCTGTGGGTAATAATATTATTCATATTTTCAAACTGCTGCTTTTGCGCATCGTTCAGGACTTGCGCATTTTCATGGACACAGCCGATAAAACCGCACATTATGTAGTTCACCTTCTTCAATTTAGTCAAAATCCCATTCCGTCTGAAAAAACAGCGGAAGGCATTCATGCCGGTGCAGCGCCTGCCCGGCCAGCCATAATCTGCAATATCACACATTGTTTCCCCAAAAACATACTCTCTAATACTACCACTAAACCTGAAAAAATGGCACTATCAACATGAAAAACGGGCAGGGGAAAAATTAGGCATTTACATGAATTATTCACAGATCAGCAGGCCGTTAAACACTCCTATCCTCTTAGACGAAATATAAAAGCGGGAGTTGCATATTTCAGCACTCCCGCTTTTTCTGTACATATGAGGATTACTCTCCAGCCTGCTGGCGCAGTGCATCTGCTTTGTCAGTGCGCTCCCAAGGAAGATCAACATCTGTACGGCCAAAATGTCCGTAAGCTGCAGTCTGCTTGTAGATAGGGCGGCGCAGGTTCAGCATATTGATGATGCCTGCCGGGCGAAGATCAAAGTTATCGCGGACAAGATCGACAAGCGTATCTTCGCTTACAGTTCCTGTTCCGAATGTATCCACTGAAATGGAAACCGGCTGCGCTACACCGATGGCATAGGCAAGCTGCACTTCAACCTTATCAGCAAGGCCTGCAGCGACGATATTCTTCGCTACATAGCGGGCTGCATAAGCTGCTGAACGGTCAACCTTTGTAGGATCCTTGCCGGAGAATGCGCCTCCGCCGTGGCGCGCATATCCGCCGTAGGTATCAACAATGATTTTGCGGCCAGTCAAACCTGCATCCCCTTGAGGTCCGCCAATAACAAAACGGCCAGTAGGGTTGATGAAGTATTTTGTATTTTCATCGATCAGTTCTTTTGGAACGACCGGATTGATGACATGTTCTTTCAGGTTGCGCTGGATTTGCTCCAGGCTGATTTCAGGATGATGCTGTGTGGAGATGACAATAGTATCGATTCGTACCGGTTTGTCGTTCTCATCATACTCAACAGTCACCTGTGTCTTGCCATCCGGACGCAGATACGGAAGAATCTCTTCTTTGCGCACTTCTGTCAGGCGGCGTGATAATTTGTGTGCCAGGGAAATCGGAAGAGGCATAAGCTCTTTCGTTTCATTGCAGGCAAAGCCGAACATAAGGCCCTGGTCCCCTGCGCCGATCGCTTCGATTTCTTCATCTGACATTTGGCCTTCACGCGCTTCAAGCGCCTGGTCGACACCCATTGCAATGTCAGCTGACTGCTCATCAATGGAAGTCAGTACGGCACATGTTTCGGAATCAAAGCCGTATTTAGCACGGGTATAGCCGATTTCCTTGATTGTTTCGCGGACAAGCTTTGGAATATCAACATATGTAGATGTTGTAATTTCACCTGCAACAAGGACTAACCCTGTTGTAACAGATGTTTCAGCAGCAACGCGGGCATTTGCGTCTTTTGCTAAGATAGCGTCTAAAATAGCATCAGAAATCTGGTCACAGATTTTATCCGGATGACCTTCAGTAACTGATTCAGAAGTAAACAAACGGCGTTTATTTGACATCTGATTTCCTCCTTATTTATAAGAATAGAGTGAGGTTCTTATCCGGCGCTACACCTTATTCTTCCCCTCGGATTGATACGGTACTCATTCCCTAAGTAGTATTGAATAAACATGGAGTTTTTATCCCGCTCTCGCGTATGCATTGCTTCACAATCTGCATAACCGGCTGGTTCCATTCCCCGGGACCTCCCGTCTCAGGCAAGTGCTGTACAGGCAGGTGCCCGCTGATGCAGATAACCGGTCAAAGGCATTATATATAAGCCAGGCTCAATAAGATTGTATGATTTTATCCTGTTAAATGCATAGCCATTGTAAATCAGCTTTATGCAAAAACTACCATAATATGCAATTAAAAGACTTCCCTCAAAATGCAAAATAAAAAACCTTCCCAAAGTGAAAAGGTTGAAAGCAAAATGATTCGCGCCTTTCACTCTTATCGTTCAAGGAATCTTCCTTGCATCAGGTTAGCACCTTTGCTAAAAACAGACCATTGCTGGCTGGTAATTTGAACCGTTATGCTCTTTTCAGCATATATCCGTTTTCAAAAGCTTCATTAGCAGGTTGCTGGGTTTCATCGGGCCTGTCCCTCCACCAGCTCGGGATAAGAGAGTATCCGTTCAAGGTAAAATCATAACGTAATGATGTAGTGGCGTCAATCATTTTCTCCGCTATAAAGAGAAGAAATTCACCCTGGATCAGCTTTATATCTGATATGGGAATTAATTACAGGGAACAGCTGCCATCCTTGCATTTCTTCCTAAGCAATTTATGTCTGTTCCGTGCAATCAGCCGGTATACCGGAACCCCGGCTGCAGAAGCAAAAGGAAGGTGCATAAAGAGCCCGGGAACGAAGGTAAGGGGAAACAGCAGCAGCAGCTTTCTTACCGCATAAAAACCCTTCAGGACCTTTTTTTCAGGAGTAATAATATGAAGCTCTTTCCTCAGCTCCCTGCTGAACTGTGGTTCACCATACTCCTGTTCATATTTCTGGAGTGAAACCCAGTCTACCCTGTGAAGCAGGTCAAGCTTTTGGAAAGATTTCTTTGTCATTTGGCAAAGCTGGCAAGTATTGTCGTAAAGGGCCATCGTTTTCACATTACCATCTCCCGCCTGTAATATCGTGCATTTTATTAAATTTTACCATACCTTTCAATCATTTTAGAAGCAGTGTAAACTTATATCTATATAATATATGTTTCATTAGATAAAGTGCCCCATCTGCTTAGCTGCAGAGGTTTTCCCCTCCTTTGGCAAGCCCCCCTAATTTATGTTGTGCAAATAATATGCCGCAAAGTTCGGAAAGAATTTCTATCTTCTTGAACAATTTGTGACACCTTTCACATTCTATTGAATTACCCTTTAAAATTGCTTATGATGATAACAGATTGTGAACTATGTAACATATACACTATTATTATGTTATTAAACTTTCAGCCATTGAGAAAGGGGCTTATCCATGAAAAAGAAATATTCTTTGCTATTAGGAATATTTACAATCATTACTATTCTATCAGGCTGTGAGCCGCTGATGGTTCTGGATCCTAAGGGGCCTCAGGCCGCCATTCAGGCAAAAGACATCATCCTGTCAACGGCAATCATGTCTGTCATCGTTCTTGTGGTTTTTGCCATGCTTGCTTACATGCTCTATAAATACCGCTCTTCGAAGCAAAGCAAGGATTATGAACCGCCGCATATTAAAGGAAACCTTCTCGTCGAAGCGGTCTGTGTCGGAATTCCTGTCCTGATCGTTATCTTCCTTTCGGTCGTATCCACACAAAGTAACTATAAAGTGGAATCAGCACCGACAGGATACGGCGACAAAGAGCCTTTAGTCGTCTATGCATCATCTTCTAACTGGAAATGGCATTTCAGCTACCCGGAAGAAGATATCGAAACAGTCAACTATCTATATGTCCCGACTGACCGCCCGCTTGAGTTTAAGCTGTATTCATACGGACCGATTACAAGCTTCTGGATCCCGCAGCTTGGCGGACAAAAGTATGCCATGGCTGACATGGTCAATACGCTGCATCTGGCCGCAGATGAACCTGGCGACTATATGGGGCGCAATGCCAACTTCAACGGAAAAGGCTTTGCTGAAAATACTTTCAATGTAACAGCCATGCCGCAGGAAGAATTTGACCAATGGGTTGATGACGTCAAAGAGACGGCTGAGCCTCTTACAGAAGAAAAATTCGATGAACTGCTTGAACCAGGGCATCTTGGACAGTCCACTTATACCGGGACACATCTTGATTTCATGCCTGCTCCTGAAGGCGAGCATGGCGGCCATAACCATGGTTCCAGCTCTGACAGTGATGACGCTGACTCAGATCATGAACATCATGAGAATATGGATATGGAAGAGGACGGATCTGGCGACAATGGCCACTCAGAACATGAAGGCCATTAATATGAACAGACCCGCTACCCTAGAAAGGAGTTTTAAATCCTATGGAATTCTTTGAACGTTTTGCCATTCCGCATCCAAGCCCTGTTATCTATGCGTCAATGGTTGCTATAGGTTTAACGGTTATTGCCATCATTGCAGGCTTGACCTATTTCAAAAAATGGGGCTATCTGTGGAGAGAATGGCTGACAACTGTCGACCATAAACGGATTGGGATCATGTATCTGATTTCCGCCCTGCTCATGCTTTTCCGAGGCGGCGCAGATGCCATCATGATGCGCGCCCAGCTGGCTGTGCCGGACAATACACTTCTTGACGCACAGCACTATAATGAAATCTTTACAACACACGGAACAGTAATGATCCTGTTCATGGCAATGCCATTCATCATGGCATTCATGAACTTTGTCGTGCCGCTTCAGATCGGAGCACGGGACGTTGCTTTCCCTAAGCTTAATGCACTCAGCTTCTGGCTCTTCTTTATGGGTGCCATGCTGCTGAACATCTCATTCGTTATCGGCGGTTCGCCTGATGCCGGCTGGACTTCATACTTCCCGCTTGCAGGCACTGAGTTCAGTGAATCAGTCGGAACGAACTATTATATGTTCTCACTGCAGATCGCAGGTTTGGGTACATTGATGACAGGTATCAATATGGTAACTACCATCCTCAGGATGCGTGCGCCTGGCATGACGCTCATGAAAATGCCAATGTTCACATGGTCTTCTCTTGTTGCCAGCATTATTATCGTATTTGCTTTCCCTGTACTGACTGTTGCTCTTGCAATGGGATCTCTTGACAGATTATTTGCCACTAACTTCTTTACAACCAGCAATGGCGGTATGGATATGCTGTGGGCAAACTTCTTCTGGGTATGGGGACACCCTGAGGTATACATTCTGATACTTCCTGCTTTCGGTATATACAGTGAGATCATCTCAACGTTTGCACGCAGGAATCTTTATGGCTATAAATCAATGGTAGGATCCATGGTGATCATTTCACTCTTGTCCTTCCTTGTCTGGACCCACCACTTCTTTACAATGGGCCAGGGAGCTTTGACAAACAGTATTTTCTCTATTACAACCATGGCGATTGCTGTGCCGACCGGAGTTAAGATCTTCAACTGGCTCCTTACGCTCTGGAAAGGGAAAATCACGATTACGACGCCAATGCTGTATTCCCTTCTTTTCATCCCGATTTTCACAATCGGCGGGGTAACAGGCGTTATGCTTGGAATGTCAGCGGCGGATTACCAGTATCATAATACAATGTTCCTGGTTGCCCACTTCCACATGGTTATCATCCCGGGTGTTGTATTCGCGATGCTAGCTGGATTCCATTTCTACTGGCCAAAAATGTTCGGCTATATCCTGAACGAAAAGATCGGGAAGCTGACTGCATGGATCATTTCCATGAGTACGCTCCTTGCTTTCATGCCGATGTTCTTCTCAGGCTTGGACGGACAGGCACGCCGTGCTTACACTTATTCTGAAGCTACAGGATACGGCATCTGGAATATGCTTTCCTTTATAGGAGCTGCAGGCCTTGCTGTCGGATTCGCCTTGATTGTTTACAATGTGTACTACAGCACACGCTATGCTTCAAGAGATATCGGTTCAGATCCATGGGATGCACGTTCTCTTGAGTGGGCGACAAACACACCGGTGCCGGTATATAACTTTGCCGTGTTGCCTGAGGTGAAGACTTCTGAAGGTCTCTGGGATGCGAAAAAGCACGGGCATAACCTGTTCCCTGGCAAATATGAAGAAATTCATATGCCGAACAACAGCGGTTTGCCGTTTATCTTAAGCTGCATCTTCTTTGTATGGGGCTTCTCCTTCATCTTCGCTATGTGGATTCCAGTCATCATTGCAACGATCGGCATCTTTGCCTGCATGGCAGTATGGTCGTTCCAAAAAGATTATGGCTACCATATACCGGTTAAGGAAATCGAAAAAACTGAAAATGAAACTAATATGCGGGGTGCTAACTAATGAAAATAGATCACTCGCTGCCGCTTGAATTCAGTACTGAAGAGAATAAAACGAAGATATTAGGATTCTGGATTTTCCTTGGTGCGGAAATCATGCTTTTTGCAACACTCTTTGCCGGATATTTTACCTTGGTGGACAGGACCGGAAACGGTCCGTCTGCCGGTGAAATCTTTGAGATCTCACCAGTATTGATTGAGACATTTGTTCTATTAACTAGCAGCTTTACGATCGGGCTGGCCATTCACGCCATGAGGCTCGGCAATAAAAAAGCAATGCTTGCATTCTTCGGGATCACTATTGCTCTTGGGGCAGGATTCTTAGGAGTAGAAATTTTTGAATTCACCACTTATGTGCACGAGGGTGCAGGACTTCAGACAAGCGCCTTTACAGCGATCCTGCTTACAACGCTGGGGACTCACGGACTCCACGTCACATTCGGCATTTTCTGGGGACTGTCAATCATGCTGCAGGTGAAAAAACGCGGATTGAATCCTCACACTGCCAATAAGTCATTCATCTTTTCACTGTATTGGCATTTCCTTGATGTTGTGTGGATCTTCATCTTCAGCTTCATTTACCTGAAAGGACTGATGTAAACATGAGCGAATTATTTCCTCGCAAACAAGTGATGGGCTTTGTATTCTCACTAATCCTGACAGCAGTGGCCCTCATGGTTTACTTCTTTGACATGTCCTATGCGGTCGGGCTGACGATTCTTGTCATTACGGCATTCATCCAGGCTGCACTGCAGCTGGTCGTATTCATGCACGCAGGCGAATCGGAGGATAAAGGAACGATTTTTACCAATATTTATTATTCGATCTTTATTGCCCTGGTGACTGTGTTTGGTACATTGCTCACTATGATTTGGGGTTATATGTAAAACTAAAAGCGGAAGCGCCTTGCTCAGCCCCGACAAGCTTAAGACGCATAAGAATAAAAGGCGTTCTTTGCCTTTAATTCTTATGTGGCTTAAGACCTCGAGGGGCTAGGCGCTGGAGCTGGATAAAAAGTAATAGGAGTGCCTTTTGTGGCGCTCCTATTTTTTTTGGCTTATAAATGAGGGCTGTTGATTTGCGTTCCAGGCACTTCGCTTTCCGCGGGGCGAAGTTGAGCCTCCCCGCGCTGCGCGCTGTGGGGTCTCAACATTTTCGCTGCAATCCCGCAGGACGTTGCATCCTGTTCCTCGATGTTTCATCGCACGAGAAAAATGCGCATGCATTTTATGAGGAGTCTTCGTGCCTTCCACTCCAATCAACAGGACTAATTAACTTTTTTGCAAGTTTTGTTCCGGCATTTTATTAATCATCACTGTACCTAAGAGAGATAAGAAAACATTAAACTAATTACTACACAATAATCTGAAGTCACATCCAGAAATCAAAAAGATACTAAAAAGCTATTTCAGTACCTTTTTTTCTGCAAATAAAAGGAGCGTCATCCGACGCTCCTATTTTTTATGTTGTACTGTCAGTCTGCAGCCTTCTGTTTTTTCAAGCATTTCTTCTGTTGCTTTAAAGAAGATGCCCATGAGGAAAATGAAAACTGCTCCGATGACCATCCCGATTCCGACAGGAGTCAGTAAGCTGGAACCGTTTGCAAAAAATCCAGCCAGAAAAGTGAGAATTCCTGCTGCCAGGATGGCTCCGCCGATATTTTTGGTGAAGATAATGATCTTTTGATTGCTGTTCATGCTTATCGCTCCCCTTTTTTCCTTATTATCCCTCTCCGTTCACCATTTTGTCAATATCTTTTCACATAATATCCCTTGACTTTATTATTTTTTACCCTTAAGAATGGGAAAGCATGCAGTTTTTCTTTGAAAATAGGTGAAATGTTACAATTTCTTGTTAACACAAGGAAAAAAGTTAAATAGTATAGATTAATAATTTAAATGTGTTATACTATTTTTGAGATGTAATCACTTTCAAAAACAAATTGGCAAAGGAAGGTATTCATCAGATGAATTCTGTAAGCATCCCAAACGAACTCAGCACCCTATTGCAAGGCCAGAATATTCAAATGCAATTGTCTGTACCCCAGCTTGTGGAAAAAGTACTGAATAAACAGGAAGGCATCCTGACGGCAACGGGTGCAGTCTGCGCCACAACCGGAAAGTATACCGGCCGGTCGCCAAAGGATAAATATATTGTTGAAGAAGCATCTGTGAAGGATAAAATCGACTGGGGCCCAGTGAACCAGCCTATTTCCGAAGAGATTTTCTCAAGCCTTTATTCTAAAGTAATCGATCATTTAAAAGATAAAGAAGAAGTTTATGTGTTTAAAGGTTTTGCAGGAGCGGACACAAAGCACAGGCTCCCTATTCAAGTAATCAATGAATATGCATGGCACAATCTTTTTGCCCATCAGCTTTTCATACGCCCTTCTGAGGAGGAGCTGCTCGACCATGAAGCTGCCTTCACAGTCATTTCAGCCCCTGATTTTAAAGCAGATCCGGCTATTGACGGGACACAGTCCGAAACGTTCATCATTGTCTCCTTCGAGCGCAGGACTATATTGATTGGCGGTACAGAATATGCCGGGGAAATCAAGAAGTCGATATTCTCTATCATGAATTATGTCCTTCCGGAAAATGGCATCCTGTCTATGCACTGTTCCGCGAATGTCGGCACAGAAGGAGATGTGGCCCTTTTCTTCGGTCTGTCCGGAACAGGAAAAACAACACTCTCTGCTGATCCAAACCGCCGCCTGATTGGAGATGATGAGCACGGCTGGTCATCAACAGGGGTTTTCAATGTCGAGGGAGGATGCTATGCAAAATGCATCGGCCTGACACGCGAGAAGGAGCCGCAGATTTTTGACGCCATCCGCTTCGGCTCTGTCCTGGAAAATGTCATCGTCAACCAGGAGTCACGCCTTCCGGATTATGACGATAATACATTGACTGAAAATACACGTGCGGCATATCCGCTCCAGGCTGTCGACAATATTGTCGATCCAAGCGTAGCCGGCCATCCGAACACGATCATATTCCTGACGGCGGATGCCTTTGGGGTGCTCCCTCCAATCTCCAAGCTTTCAAAGGAGCAGGCTATGTATCATTTCTTAAGCGGCTATACGTCAAAGCTTGCCGGAACCGAGCGCGGCATTACTTCCCCGCAGGCAACGTTCTCAACATGCTTCGGGTCACCGTTCCTGCCTTTGCCAGCAATGAGGTATGCCCAAATGCTCGGAGAGAAAATCAGCGAGCATAATGCAAATGTCTTCCTTGTCAATACAGGCTGGACAGGCGGGGAGTACGGAACAGGCAGCCGCATGAAGCTTGCCTACACACGCGCAATGGTTCAATCTGCCTTGATCGGCGAACTGAATTATGCTGAAACGGCAAAGGATGAAATCTTTGGCCTTGAAATTCCGCTTCACGTGCCTGGTGTTCCTGATGATGTCCTTCAGCCAGTGAAAACATGGGCAGACCCGGAAGCATATGCCGAAAAAGCAAAAGAGCTTGCCGCTCAATTCCGGGCCAATTTCAAGAAATTCACAGACGTACCGGCTGAGATCGAGGAAAAAGGCGGTCCTTCTGAGGCCTGACTACCATTTAAAGCTGAGATGCTTTTAACACTGAATAGATAGAAGCAAAAAGCCGTGCCCGGACATCCAGGCACGGCTTTCTATTTTATCCATATTTCTTCTGATGCTTCTTTTTTAGTTCCAGGTATTCCTGATCCTCTCTGATCAGGTTCCATTTTTCCTTAAAAATCCGGGCCGACTCCGCTTTCTCCTGATTAAGGGTCCTTTCCTTTACCTCCCCATCTTCATCATACTTGCGTCCGCCTTTATAATTCGCATACCGCCTTGCACGAGTATAGCCCATCTGAATGAATTTACGGCTCATATCCATGCCGGGAAAATCTCCTTGTTTCTTATACTCCAAATACAGCTCATAAATCTTTTCCGATGACTCCTTTGCAATCTCCGGCGTCCGGAACCGCCAGTGGGGAAGAATTTCACTTTTATACGGCTCGACCAGCAGCACCCCCTGCTCCCCTCTCCCAACCCTGTATTTCTCCGGATTTTTTCGGAAATCAATTTGCTCAAAGTCCAGTGTATAGTCAAATGCCACTGTTATCATCTCCCTGCTTATCCATTCCTTTTCAGGCAGGCTTCAAAACAACATGCAGCATTTTGCTCTCTTTTAGATTCTGTAATTGGATAGAAAGCTTAGAAATTCCCGCTGCTTTGAGTGGCCGTAACGCATGATTGCATAGGTAGCTGCTTCCGGCAGTTGTATATTCCTGCATTCTACCTCCAGAAGCCGTCCTTCCAGAAGCTCCCGCCTGACAGTCGACTCAGGCAGGAAAGATACGCCAAGGCCTTCGGCTATAAAGCGCTTGGTTATATGCGTCTGCGACACCCGCATCATTTTCACACGGGGACAACGGATCTTTACCGCCCTGCAAAGCTCGTCCCAATAGCCTGGGTGGTTATGTGTCAGAAGATACGCAGACAAGAGAACCTCTTCCTCATCCAGGGGCGGGGCACTTTCCGAATCTTTCCCATCATGTCCGGCGACCAGCATCACCCGGTCATTGTATAGAAGCTCTGATATCATTTGCGGACCAGCAGCCGGAAGACATGACAGGCCGATATCCACTTCCCCCTTGCTGACAGATCCTTCTATATCTGAAGAATCAGCGATCACGACTGAGATTTCGACCTCAGGATGCTTTTTTATATAACTTTTCAATACATATGGGAGGATGGTATCAGCAATCAGCGGGGAAATGGCAATTTTCAGCGATGAAGTGAACCCCTGTGAATAGGACTGCAAATCTTCAAGGCTTTCCTGGTGGACAGCCAGCAGCTTCCGGCAGTGTTCCAGATATCTTCTGCCTTCTTCGGTCAGTTCCACCTTTCTGCCTCCCCGTTCAAAAAGAGATGTCCCAGTCTCTTTTTCCAGCTGCCTTATATGAACTGTGACAGTAGGCTGCGAGATATAAAGCAGATCTGCCGCTCTCCGGAAGCTTCCAGTCTCTGCCGCTGCAATAAATGTTGTCACCCAGCTTAAGTCCATAACTCATCCTTTCTGATTAATTTCCTTAATCAATTTAATTAAAAATAATTAATTTTCTTAATAATTAATATCTTATACAATGAAAGCAGATAAGGAAAGGAGAATGATAATGATTGTAAAAGGATTAAAAGGAATCATTGCTGCCGAAACCTCCATTGGCCATGTGGATGGATTGAAGGGAAAGCTGATTTACCGGGGCTATGAAATCGGGGAGCTGACCAGGAAGTGCTCTTTTGAAGAAGCAGCTTTCCTGCTTTGGCATGGCCGCCTGCCTGCCCG
This sequence comes from Bacillus sp. AG4(2022), assembly GCF_031844465.1. NCBI lineage: Bacteria > Bacillati > Bacillota > Bacilli > Caryophanales > Bacillaceae > Bacillus > Bacillus sp. AG4(2022). The sequence continues at coordinate 37,432 of NZ_JAUZVH010000005.1, read as the reverse complement.
CGGGGAACTGGACGACTTGAAGACAGAACTCCTCTCGTTCAGGGCGCTTCCTCCGCATGTAGCCAGTATCATAACAGCCATGCCCGTGTCTTTTGGCATGATGGATGTTTTAAGAACCGCTGTATCCTCTCTTGGAGGAACCCTGGAAAAGCCTGCGGTCAGGCAGGCTGTCCAGCTGACCTCACTCATTCCAGTGATGATCGCCTTCAGGAGCCGGCTGCTGGAAGGAAAGAAGCCAGTAGATCCTGACCCATCTTTGGGCCATGCCGCGAATTATCTTTATATGCTGAAGGGAAAAGAACCCGAAAAGGCTCATTCAGAGGCTTTGGAAACGTATCTGCTTCTTACGATGGAGCATGGAATGAATGCCTCGACTTTTTCAGCAAGAGTGACTGCATCCACGGAATCAGACCTTATTTCAGCCATTACTTCAGCAATCGGCACAATGAAAGGCCCGCTTCACGGAGGGGCTCCATCAGGGGTGATAGAGCTGCTGGATGAAATAATGGAGCGGGGAGATGCAGAAGCTGTCATCAGGGAGAAATTGGAGCGGGGAGAAAAGCTGATGGGGTTTGGCCATCGCATCTATAAAACGCTGGATCCGCGGGCAGCGGCATTAAAGGAGAAGCTTCAGCATTTTGCCGGCCATGATACATGGCTTGATATGGCGATGGAGACGGAAAAAACAGCATTGAGGCTGCTGGGTGAATATAAGCCTGGCCGATCATTATACACGAATGTGGAATATTACGCAGCAGCCATCATGAAAGCCCTCCAGATGGACCCTTCCCTCTTTACCCCCACATTCACTGCTGCACGGATAGCAGGCTGGACAGCCCACGTCATCGAACAGTCTGACAACAATGCGATTTTTCGTCCAGAGTCGCTGTATATCGGCCCGCATCACTAATAATGATGTGTTCTCTTCCTTGTTTACAAAAAATTAACAGGCCCCCTTCACAGGGACCTGCTTTTTTAGTTAGTTGAATTCAATGCTACCAGCTGATAGGTGATGCGTGTTTTTCCATCTTCCATTTCAAGCTTCCTGATCAGGGCGGTTCCGCTTAGATCAGCTTCTTTTGTTTTGCGGACCTCTACGGGGATGTCCAGCGGATAGATCCTGTAGCCTTCTTTTTCAAGTGTAAAATAATTGTCTTCAAGCCTGGTTTCCCTGCCTTTTGTCACAATCATCGTATTTAATTCCAAAGGCATGCCCATCGGATATCTCTCCTTCATTCTCTAATCTACTCTTATAGTACCGTATTCAGCCTGTTTTTTCATCCATGCTGTTAAATCGTAAACCACCCTGCGGTTGACTGCCGGCGGGAAGTAATGGGTATATTCGTTGAAATACCAGCTCTCGACCGGCTTCCCTAATGCCTTCAGCCGCTTTTCAAGCCTGAAGGCGTGCTCGACAGAAACATTATGGTCCTTAGCTCCATGAATGATCAGCACAGGTGGCCCCATATCCTCAAGCTGGTAAAGGGGGGTCCTGCTTTCATACCGTTCAGGATATTTAACCGGTGTTCCCCCGATGACCCGCTTCATCATTCTCCGCAAGTCATTCCTCTCCACATACGTCAATGCCATATCGCTGACTCCGCCCCATGTAACGACAGATGCCGCTTCAGGAAAATGGATGCCTGCAAGGAGCGCCATGACCCCTCCCCTGGAAAAGCCAAAAATATGGACTTTATCTACACTGGGATGCTTTTGAAGCAGGCGGAACCCTGAAAATGCATCTTCCCTGTCTTCACCTGCAAAGTCTTCATTCCCTTCTCCTCCCTGGTTTCCCCGGTAAAATGGCGCGAATACAATGAAGCCTTCTGAAGCAAATTGGACAATCCGCCCTGGCCTGACTTTTCCCACATTTTTGATCCCGCCACGCAGATAGAGAAATCCGTCATATATCTCCCCATTCTTCGGCTCTGCCAGCAGGCCTTTTACCTTCAGTCCACCGGCTGTATAAGTGATAAGGCTCAATTCAATGGCAGGGTTTGGGGAAGGATAGCGCTGCCTGTCTATAATCATATCTTCCATATTCTCATCTCCTTAACCCCTTCAGAATAATAGGCACAAAGCCTTCCTTCATTTTTCCGTTACTGGGCATTCACACATTTTTTGCCCAAATCATACGATAGCTTAGATAAGAACACACACCTTTACACACAGGAGGCAATAGCATGAAAAGAGCTTTAAAAATAAGTCTTTCTTTGCTGGCTGTATTTGTATTGCTGGTGCCGCTGGCGGCATGCGGCAAAGATGAAGTCCAGACCGTCCGGATTGCAGAAGTTACTCGTTCCATCTTCTATGCTCCCCAATATGTTGCCATTGAAAAGGGATTTTTTAAAGAAGAAGGCCTTGATGTCAAACTGACAACCACCCCTGGCGGAGATAAAACGATGACAGCCCTTCTTTCGGATGGAGCTGATGTGGCGCTTGTCGGATCTGAAACCTCCATCTATGTATACGGCCAGGGCACAAATGATCCTGTCATCAATTTTGCGCAGCTGACACAGACAGATGGAACCTTCCTCGTATCCCGAGAAAAGATCGACGACTTTTCCTGGGATCAGCTGAAGGGTAAAACCTTCCTTGGCCAGCGCAAAGGCGGAATGCCGCAGATGGTAGGGGAGTTTGTATTGAAGAAGCATGGAATTGATCCTCAGGAAGATTTAAACCTGATCCAAAATGTGGATTATGCCAATATTGCTCCAGCCTTTGCTTCAGGCACCGGTGAATTCGTGCAGCTTTTCGAACCGACTGCCAGCGTGTTTGAAAAAGAAGGCAAAGGACATATTGTTGCCTCCTTTGGCACAGAATCCGGTCATGTACCTTATACCACTTTTATGGCAAAAGAAAGCTATATGAAAGAAAACAGTGGAACGGTTGAGAAATTTGCCCGCGCAATCTATAAAGCCCAGCAGTGGGTTGACTCTCATGAACCGAAAGAAACAGCTGAAACAATCCAAAAATATTTCGAGGATACTGACCTTGATATCATTGAAATGGTAGTGGACCGCTACAGAAGCCAAGGCTCATTTGCAGCTGATCCAATATTGGATGAAGAGGAATGGAAAAACCTCCAGGATATTATGGATGAGGCCGGCGAGCTTCCAAAACGGATTGATCATAAAACATTAGTAAATACAGAGATTGCCGAAAACGTGATGAAGTAGGCAAGGCTCTGAGCTTAAAGAAACGGAGGGTGAAAAATGGACTTTCTCGAGATTGAACAGATCAATCATACTTATTTCACTAAAAATACTGCAAATACGGCCCTCTCTGATATTACCTTAAGCATCAGGGAAGGGGAGTTTGTCTCCTTCCTTGGCCCAAGCGGCTGCGGAAAGACTACGCTTTTGTCCATTATCGCCGGCCTTATAGAGCCCTCAGAGGGCAAGGTTTCCCTTGAGGGGCGTCCAGTCAATATTTCTGAACGGAAGATCGGTTATATGCTTCAGCAGGACTATCTATTCCCCTGGAAAACAATCGGGGAGAACATCTTGATCGGCTTAAAGCTTGCTGGAGAAGACACCGGCAGCAAAAGGGATTATGCCTTCAGCCTGCTTGCTGAGATGGGGCTCTCCGGCGTGGAAAAACAGTTTCCCAAAGAGCTTTCGGGAGGCATGCGCCAGCGGGTGGCCCTGGTGCGCACCCTTGCCGCTGAACCAAAGCTGCTGATGCTCGACGAGCCCTTTTCCGCCCTTGATTATCAGACTAAACTGAAGCTTGAAGACCTTGTTTCAGGCACGCTGAAAGCATTCGGAAAAACGGCCATCCTTGTGACGCATGATATCGGCGAGGCCATCGCCATGAGCGATAGGATATTCATGTTTTCCCCTCGCCCCGGAAGGCTGCACAAAACCTTCCACATCCCGGATGAGCTGCGGAATCTGAACCCTTTTCAGGCCAGAAGCCATTCATTATATTCTGCATTGTTCCAGTCTGTATGGAAGGAGATGGAGTCCCTTGAGTCAGAATAACAGGATTGATGCCCTGCATCTTAGTTACAAGAAGGGGCTGAGACGGGAGAAAAGGTGGGTCCGATTCTTCCAGCTTGTCATATTCGCTGTGTTTTTTGCCGGCTGGGAGATATTCAGCAGGAACGAATGGATCAATCCGCTGATTTTCAGCTCGCCCGCAAAAGTATGGGACCTGCTCCTGTCTAAGCTGAGCGATGGCTCGCTCCTGGCCAACCTGGGAATCACCCTTTCGGAAACTGTGTTCGGCTTTGTCCTGGGGACCTTTCTTGGTACATTGCTGGCAGCTATTCTCTGGTGGTCTCCTATCATTCAGAAAATACTGGATCCGTATCTTGTCATACTGAATGCCATGCCCAAGGTTGCTCTCGGGCCAATACTGATTGTTGCCCTCGGCCCGAGCTTTACATCCATCGTCGCCATGGGCGCCATCATATCAGTCATCATTACAACCATTGTCGTTTATACATCCTTTAAGGAAGTGGATCCCAACTATCTGAAGGTGCTGCAGACCTTCGGCGCCACCAGGGCCCAATGCTTTAAGGAAGCCATCCTTCCAGCCTCATTCCCTGTCATCATCTCAACATTGAAGGTCAATGTCGGCCTGTCCTGGGTCGGAGTGATTGTCGGAGAATTCCTGGTATCTTCAAAGGGTCTTGGCTATATGATCATTTACGGTTTCCAGGTGTTCAACTTTACTCTTGTCATGCTGTCTCTCCTGGTCATCGCTGTCTTTGCCACTATTATGTACCAGCTTGTGGATCTGCTGGAGAAAAAACTGATTAAAAGCTGAATGTTGCCAGCCTGGGCGTTTCAATTTTCCCCTGCCTTTTAATGGGGCTGTTGATTTGCGTTCCAGGCACTTCGCTTTCTGCGGGGTCTCAGCATTGCCGCTATCTCCCGCAGGACATTGAATAACCATCCTGGAATCTGCTCGCACGAGAAAAATGCGCATGCATTTTATGAGGAGTCTGCGTACCTTGCACTCCATTTTACAGGTTTATAAAATTTATTGGGCAAAGCTGCAGTCCGTCTATATTTTTCATTAAAACCTATGTATAAAAAAGGTTTGGGAATTCCCTCTGATCCTCTTTTTGATGCACTTGCCCCGGAATGGCTGTTGCTATTAGAGCTTTTCCTGCAGCATTTCAATGCTTCGTTTTACCACATCATCCTTCATGATGAAGCTGAAACGGCTGTCCATCCTTTCCTCTATTAAGTCCCCTTTAAAAAGAACCGGTCCATCTGTCTCCAAATAAGAATCCTTTTTCTCCAGCGCTGCTACATGCCCCCAGTAAATGGCCTTTACAAAGGACAGGCCATCCAGATTCACCTCATATTCTCCAATAAAATGCACGTCATCAAGCAGGGCTCCTGTCTCTTCCCAGACCTCTCTCCTTGCTGCCTCTTCGATCGTCTCTCCCGCTTCACATTTCCCCCCCGGGAACTCCCAGCCCCTTTCCCGGTGATCTGTAAGAAGCCAGCTATCTTCATAACGGCAGATGACAAGGACATGCTTTGCTTTTTCAAGGAAGGATCCCCTCCGGAAAGACAGCCTTACATCCCCCCCATTGTAATCTTTGAAAACTTCCATTCAAGTCCACTCCTGTTTTCTTTTTTCTCTATTATAGAAGAAGCTTCCGGAATGAAACCACTTTTGCAGCGCACTCAGGAAAATTTTTCATATAAAAACAGCTTAACCTCTTCATAAACGGGGAAAGGACCTGTGAATCCGTTCGATTTTCCTATGAAACTCGCAGAGGATACATAAAAAGCCCGGTATAGGGCGTGTCATAGAGGGAGGGAGCTTAATCAAGATTATTATATTTAGGCTTAAAGGACCATTTTAGACCATATTCGAAACTTTTCGGCAAACAGCCCGTAAAAAAGATAACAAATACTAACAGAGGAGTGTATATTTTGAAAAAATTTTTATCATTAGCAGCAAGCCTTATCCTTCTATTCATGCTGGCTGCATGCAACCAGACGGCTGACCCTGTCAGTGAGGACAATTCCAAAGGAGAAAATGGCGCAGCTGCGGAAAATGGCGAAGCGGCAGAGAATGAATCTGACCTGACTCTTGAGGAAGTTTTGAATAAAACGACAGAAGCCTCAGAGAACCTAAATAGCTTTTCGGTCGATATGACAATGGATCAGATGATCAGCGCCGGCCAGGAAGAGGAAAACATGAATATCAGCTCTGATATTCAGATGGATGTCGTTACAGAGCCAATGGCCTTTTACCAAAAAACGGCCATGTCCCAGGACCAGTCCGGAGAAACTTATGAAACTGAAAGCTATTTTACTGAAGAAGGCATGTTCATCTATGACCCTGCCGGAGAAACGTGGATGAAGTTCCCGAAAGAAAGGTCAGATCAGCTGATCCAAATGTCCGGACAGCAGACAAATCCGGCTGAAGAATTAAAAAAGCTGCAGGAATTCACAGATGACTTCACATTTGAACAGGACGACAATAATTTTATTCTCAAACTGAAAGCATCAGGGGAAAAATTCACGGAACTCATGAAAGAAACCATGGCTGACACACTGCCGCCAGAGATGGCTGCCGATGAAGAAGTATTCAACAACATGAACATTGAAAACGTCGAGTACACCATCCTGGTCGATAAGGAAACTTTCTATCCTTCAGCACTGAATATGGATATGACTATGGAAATGGCAGTTGAAGGGCAGACAGTCTCACTCAATCAAAAAATCGAGGGCAAATACTCAGACTACAACGAGGTAAAAGAAATCACAATCCCTCAAGAAGTTTTGGACACAGCAGTTGAAATGGAGATGTAAAATAGCAAACATAACTGGGGGCGGGGAAAGATTTCCTTGCCTCTTTTTTGTATTTTATTGTGAAAAGTCATTTTACCTGCATGGGCGTCGTGCGCTGAAGTTTAACTAAAAAAATTCCTGCCTTTAATGGGGCTGTTGATTTGCGTTCCAGGCACTTCGCTTTCCGCGGGGCGACGCTGAGCCTCCTCGGAGCAAGCTCCTGTGGGGTCTCAGCATTGCCGCTGCAATCCCGCAGGAGTCTACGTGCCTTGCACTCCAATCAACAGGGCTTTGAAATAAATTGGGCATTTGTACACTCCAGGCCAGACAGCAAAACAAATCCATTGAAAGACCCGACTGTTAAAAATATGTTCGTAAAGCACGGTAGGTAAAAGACTTCTTATACCTTCCTCATTCGCCTAAAACTGAAACGGGGTATAAAAGCTTTTTCAGCTTCACTCTCCAAGAATCCCCATCTCATCAATATGCTTCCTGGCTTCTTCATCCCCAAGCTCATAAATCATTTTGTATGCCCCGGCCAGGCCTTCATCATAGGCATCATTCTCCCGGTCATAATGATACTGGACATATGGAACATGGGCACGGAAGAAATTCTGCCAGTCAGTTGAATGGTTCTGGTCAAAGTACTCCCTAAGCCGGGTGATTTCTTCGTCATTGGCCTCTATTTTAAAATTCCAGGGCGAACTATCCGAACTCTGGGAGATTTCTCCGCTGGCAACGCTTATATAATACACTTTCCTATTTTCCATCCTGGTCATCCCCTTTTTGTTTCCTTCTTATCTTTGTTTCCCTCAAGGAAGGCAATTTTATTCTCGGGGAATACTTTTCATAATGGAGGGTATTTACTAAATATAATATAGAAAGACTGGCGGGCAGGATTTTTCCTGGCCGCCGCGAATATACATTAGCAATCCATCACGAGGAGGTGTACCATATGAAAATTGTTGACGAGCTCTATGAATTGTACCGAGGAAAACTGACAGGGGATGAGGAAGACATTGATATGCTGGCATTCGCTTTTCTTGAGGAAATGAGCTATGATGACCTTCTTTCCCTCCTGAAGGAAATGGATAAACAGGAGCTATACAGCCTGATGGGCCTTTATTTAATCGAAAGCCTGAAGGGCAAATTTGCCAATGAGGACTACGGTCAGGAAAGGCATCCAATTTTCCCTCAGCGGAATATTCATTAAATTGATACATAAATGGAGAAAGGAAAAGCCGGTATCACTTATCCAGGCTGCTCCTTTCTCTCCTTTTTTTTGCATACAAAAAAAGCATCCGGCAGCTGCCGGATGCTTTTTATACTTATCCTAAGAATGCTTTGAACATCCAAATATGCTTTTTCAAGCCCTGCTTCACAGACAGCAGCATATCCGCTGTGCCTTCATCATTTGCCTCTTCAGCAATTTCAATGGCACTTTGCAATTCATCTTCCATTTTGATGAAATCATTGCAGATGCTCCTGACCATATCTTCTTCTTTTTCAGAGCCTGACGCTTCTTCAACAGAAGCCATTTCAAGGCATTCCCTCATCGTAGCAACAGGGCTGCCTTCCAAGGCCAGTACCCTTTCAGCAAGAACATCGATATGCTCATTTGCCTCGTTGTACAGCTCCTCGAATTTTTCATGAAGGGTAAAGAAGTGGCGCCCCTTTATGTACCAGTGGTAATTATGGAGCTTTACATATAATACCGTCCAATTGGCCACCTGTTTATTAACTGCTTGTACTAATTGATTTGACATACTATCAACCTCCCTTCTTTATAGTACCCACCCTCGTTTTTTTAAAAACATGCTGCTGCTTTTTTTCTGATAACCCACCAATCCAATGTTTCATGATAAAATACGAATATTGGAAAACCCGCGATTACCAGGTAATTTAAAGGGAAAAATACAGAAACATGCCATGAAGGCAGCTGTTCTTTCCGCCTGTTTAAAAAGGAGGGAAATCATGTATATCATTTTAATAATCAGCATCATTATTGTTTTAGTCGTACTGCTCCTGAGCGTGGTCACAACCTCCAAGGCATATACGTATAAACATACCGTCGATCCAATCGAAAACAATCCCCATCTGAAAAATCAAGAAGGGGATAATGCAGAAGAAGAGCAAACAGAGACAGAAAACAAGGCTTAAAACACCTATACTGCAATCATGATTCGCAACGGTGCTTAAGCGGCCGGAACTATCCTATTCATCCGGATAGGGAGCTGGCCGTTAGACTGCTGGATACAAGCGGTTTTGCCTTAGCAGGGAGAGTAATTTTCATGGATGTTTATTCAATTTTCATCAGTTTGATTTTTGTATTGAATGTGATTTTTGCCGTCATTGTTATTTTCCTGGAGCGGAGGGACGCAGGAGGGACCTGGGCGTGGCTGATGGTTTTATTTTTCATACCAATCCTTGGTTTCATCATGTATTTCCTGTTTGGCCAGAACCTTGCGAGAAGGAAGATGTTTCAATGGGAGGATCGGGAAAAGGTCGGAATAGATGAAATGATCAGACAGCAGATCCATTCGATTAAAAATCAATTGTTTTCCTTCCGCAATGAAACCATCAGGGAGAACTATGATCTGATTTATATGCATTTGATCAATAATGAAGCCGTCCTTACCCAGGATAACGAGGTTGAGATATTTACCGACGGAAGGAAGAAATTCGATTCTTTAATCGGCGATATAAAATCGGCAAAAGATCATATCCATCTGCAGTATTATATTTTTAAAAAGGACAACCTCGGCAAAGGGCTTGTGTCCCTTTTAACCGAAAAAGCAAAAGAAGGGGTAAAGGTCAGGGTCCTGTATGATGAATTGGGCTCCAGAGGCGTGACAAAACGTTTCTTCAGGGAGCTGCGTGCAGCCGGAGGGGAAGTGGAGGCTTTCTTCCCGTCAAGGCTCCCTTTTATCAATATCAGGGTCAATTACCGCAACCACCGGAAGCTTGCCATCATAGACGGCAAGCTAGGCTATGTGGGAGGCTTTAATGTCGGAGATGAATATCTGGGACTGGATCCCTCCTTCGGATATTGGAGGGATACCCACCTGAGGATTTCCGGAGAGGCAGTCCACGCCATCCAGACAAGATTCATTCTTGACTGGAACCAGGCGTCACACCGCCACGATATCCATTATCATACCCGCTATTTTCCGGAAAGCACCGGCAGCGGGAATATCGGGATTCAGATTGTCAACAGCGGGCCTGACTCAGAATGGGAACAGATTAAAAATGGCTATATCAAGATGATCAGCTCGGCAAAAGAGAGCATTATGATCCAGACGCCGTACTTCATCCCTGATGCGAGCCTGCTTGATGCACTTCGGATTGCTTCGCTTTCAGGGGTAAAAGTGAAAATCATGATTCCGAACAAGCCGGACCATATGTTTGTCTATTGGGCTACTTATTCATATATCGGAGAAATGCTGAAAACCGGTGCAGAGATCTATATTTATGATAATGGTTTCATTCACGCCAAAACCATTGTCGTCGATGAAAAGATTGCCTCCGTCGGTACAGCCAACATAGATGTAAGAAGCTTCCGGCTGAATTTTGAGGTCAATGCCTTCATATATGATAAAGAGGTATCCCGCCAGCTTGCCGGCAAGTTCCGTGATGACATCGAATTGTCCAGCCTGATGGATGCAGAGCGCTACAGCAAAAGAAGTTTTTACATTCGCCTTAAAGAATCCATATCGCGGCTGCTGTCGCCCATTTTATAAAAAGCTGAAAGAACAAAAGCGCAAGCGCCTTGATCACCCTTAAGGAACGCAGACTAAGAACGCCACGTCCTGTGGCAACGTCTGCATGACCCCCATCCTGGGGGCCTCAAGCCAAACCTCCCGGAAAGGCGTTCTTTGACTTTTTGGGAGGTTTGGCTTGTGACCTCGGCGCAGCTGCTGGACGTTGATCAAGAATTGATATTTATCCACAAGACTTACAATTTATAAATTCCTTAACAATCAAAAAAACCGGCATTATGCCGGTTTTTTGCGTACTGCGTTCTATTAAGCAAATACTTGCTTTAGATCTTCCTTGCTTTGATCGAGCCAGAAGCGCATCAGACGCTTTGCTCCTTCAAGGTCATGAAGCTTGGCCTGGCCGCACTGTTTTTCGTTTGCAGCTGGAATCTCCGTGATCTCAATAGCATCCTTTAAAGTGTCTTCAAGCAAATCAATGATTTCTTCCACTGTCGGCTCGCCGCTGACAACAAGATAGTAGCCAGTCTGGCATCCCATTGGGGAAATATCAATAATATCGAAATGGTCATATTTCTCTGCATGCGTACGGATATTAAAAGCAAGCAGATGTTCAAGCGTATGGATGGTGTCCGGCTTCATCGCCTGCTTGTTCGGCTGGCAGAATCGGATATCGAATTTATTGACAACTCCGTCGCTCCCCACTTTGTGGACACCGCAATGTCTTACATATGGAGCTTTAACGGCATTATGATCTAATTCAAAGCTTTCTACTGAAGGCATATAATCACTCCTTATAAGTCTTAATTCCATTATAACGCAAAAGCCGAGTATTTTCATCAAATTAATATAGAATGAAATTCCCAGTCAGTTACCAGCATAACTATGCATGCAGATGGACTCTTATGACTCAAAAACAGTATAATCAATAATTATGCCAGTACATATTGAAAGGATGAGGCAGAACATGCTCCAAAAGATGATGATCGGACTGATCCGGTTTTATCAGATTGCCATTTCACCCCTTAAGCCGCCGTCCTGCCGTTTTTACCCGACCTGCTCCCATTATGGCCTGGAGGCCGTCAAAAGATTTGGTCCCTTTAAAGGAGGCTGGCTTGCGGTCCGCAGAATAACAAAGTGCCACCCATTCCATCCTGGAGGCTTTGATCCGGTTCCTGAGAAAAAAGAGAAATGACTACTGCCCGTACCCGTCAACCACCAGGTCCAGCTTTCCTGTTTCCGGATTGATGACAAGGCCATGGACCGGCACATCCTTCGGCATCAGCGGATGCTTTTTGATCATATCGGCACTGTGGGCGACACTCTCGCTTACACTGCTGAAGCCCTTGAGGAACTCCTCCACATTGATCCCTGAATATGCCAGTGTTTCGAATGCCTGCTCGTCCACGCCTCTCTTCTTCATTTCATCAATCACAAGCTCCGGCTTGATGGCGCTCATTCCGCAGTCATGATGGCCGATGACGAAAACTTCATCCGCCTGCAGCTGATAAACAGCCACCAGGATGCTTCGCATGATGCTTCCAAACGGATGGGCTACAAGCGCACCTGCATTCTTGATGATCTTAACATCCCCATTTGCAACATTGATGGCTTTTGGCAAGAGCTCAAGCAGCCTTGTGTCCATACATGTCAGGATCACCATCCGTTTATCGGGAAATTTTGTTGTTGTAAACTCCTCGTAACGCTTATTTTCAACGAAATCCTTGTTATGGTCTAGAATTTGCTGTAACAGTTTCATAATACCCTCCTGTAAACTTTAGAATGATTCACTACCTTCTAGCATACATAATCCCGTTCCCTTAGACAAAATTTTTCCCTTGCTTTTCAGATAAAAATTTTGTAAGATTACTTAGTAAAATCGTAACGATTACGTATTATATAATCAATATTATAAACATATGATAATGTATCTTAACCAAATCGGAATAAATACGGTTTAATAAGAAAGGCGGTTATTATGAGAAAGTTAATCATGCTCCTCACTCTATTGATGCCCGTGAGCCTTTTTCTTGCAGGCTGCGGGGACGGCAATGCAGACCAGGCGGAGGAAAAAACCAAAGACCAGCTGAATGTGTATACAACGGTATATCCGCTCCAATATTTTGCGGAAAGAATCGGCGGCAGCTATGTGGACGCCCATACCATCTATCCTCCGGGAGCTGACGAGCACACATTCGAACCCTCGCAAAAGGATATGATGACACTTGCCGATTCAGATCTGTTCATTTACATCGGCCTTGGCCTTGAAGGATTTGTCAGCAAAGCCGAAGGCACCCTGGAGAATGAGAATGTAACATTGCTGGCTGCAGGAGAAAATATTGATATGACCGGTACAGAAAATGGGCACTCCCATGAGGAAGGAACAGAAGAGGAAGGCCTTGAAGAAGATGGACACAGCCATGAGGAAGACGGGCACAGCCATGAGGAAGATGGACACAATCATGGTGATGTCGATCCTCACGTCTGGCTTGACCCTCTTTATGCTGCCGATTTGGCTGAAGCCGTTAAAGACGCGCTGGCAGAGAAAATGCCGCAGCACCAAAAGGAATTCGAAGAGAATTACCAAAAGCTTGCCGCTGAACTGGATTCCCTCCACCATGAATTTGAGGAAACTATAGCTTCTGGAAAACATAAAGAAATCATAGTCTCTCATGCGGCATACGGATACTGGGAGAAAAGATACGGTCTTGAGCAAATCAGTGTATCAGGCCTCTCAACATCCAATGAACCAACACAGAAGGAATTGGAGAACATTATCAAAACATCCAAGGAACACGGCTTGAACTATATCTTTTTTGAACAGAATGTAAGCTCCAAACTGACGGAAATCGTCCAGGATGAAGTCGGCGCCAAGCCGCTGCAGCTTCATAACTTATCTGTACTGACAGATGAAAATATCGATAATGAAGAAACCTACTTTACCCTGATGGAAAACAACCTGAAAGGGATTGAGAAAGCCTTGAATAATTAAGGAGTACAGCAGCAGGATATATTCCTGCTGCTTTTTTCATGGCTGTGCTGAAATGCGTGTGAAACAGAGTTTCACACGCATGAGCCCAAAATCAACAAGGTACACTAACACAGCCTTTTTCATTTATTTTTCTCTCTTTTTTCAAGGAAATGTTTACATATTCCAGATTGAATCGCAGACACTATGTAAATGGAAGAATTGGCGAAAGGAAGATAAATATGAATGACTTGGTAATTGCGCGCTCGCTGTTTGGCACAACAATGGGTTTCCATATTATTTTTGCGACCATCGGCGTTGGGCTTCCGCTGATGATGCTGACAGCAGAGCTTATTTATCAGAAAACAAAGGACCATGACTATGTAATCATGGCAAAGCGCTGGACAAAAGCCTTTGCTGTCCTCCTGGGAGTCGGCATTCCAACAGGAACCATTGCGGGCGTTCAGCTTTCCCTGCTTTGGCCGGGCTTTATGGAAGTGATTGGACGGGTTATGGCCCTCCCGTTCCAGATTGAAATTTATGCTTTTTTCATCGAAGCGCTATTTATGTCCATTTATGTCTATGCCGCGGAACGGATCCCACCGTGGATGAGGATCTCGAGCCTTGTCCTCGTTGCACTCGGCGCATTCGGTTCTGCTGTCCTGATTACAAATGTCCACGCCTTTGAAGGGACACCTCAGGGCTTCAGGATTGAAAACGGAGAAATTGTGGATATTGATCCCTGGGCAGCCTTCTTCAATCCCAGCTTTCTTGTGACAGCCGGCCATGTGGCTGTTTCTGCCTATACAACAGGCGCCTTTGTAGTCGCGTCTGTGGCTGCTTTTAAGATGCTGCGCAATAAATTCGGTACGAGGGTATATGATTTTCATAAAAAGGCACTTATGCTGAGCCTGATTGTCGGCGGCATTTTCTCATTGCTGACTGCCTTGAACGGGCATGCATCCGCCCAGTATCTCCATGAGTACCAGCCGGAAAAACTCGCTGCCGCGGAGGGGCTTTTTGAGACCCAGTCGCACGCCCCGCTTGCAGTCGGCGGCTTTACCGACCGGGAGACACAGGAGGTAAAATGGGGCATTGAGATACCATGGGCCCTCAGCTTTCTGGCAGGAAACAGCTTTGACACAGTGGTCATCGGCCTGAACGATTTTCCGGAAGAATTGTGGCCGCCGCTTTTCGTCCATACACTCTTCAATGGAATGGTAGCCATAGGCAGCCTGCTGATTCTCCTCTCCTTTGTAGCGTTTGTCTGGAATAAATTCTTAAAAAAGGACCAGTTCCCAAAAATATTTATGTGGGCATTCGTGCTGTCAGGCCCTGCCGCTGTGCTGGGCATTGAATTCGGCTGGATATTCGCCTGCACAGGCAGGCAGCCCTGGACAATTTACCGCGTCCTGTCAACTGAAGATTCGGTAACGACGGCCGGAAACCTTGGGATCTTGTTTGTCCTTTTTGCTGCCGTTTATGTCATTCTCGGACTGACGGTTGTTCTGGTGCTTCTGTATTATTTTAAAAGAAATACGGTACTCGACGATATCAACCGGACAAAGGAAAAGGGAGTCCCGCTGTATGGCTCCAATACATAAGGGGTGAGAAAGCATGTCAGATGCTCTATTAGCCATCACAATCCTGTGGGGATTTGTATTCATCTATGCTGTCATGGCAACGATGGATTTCGGCGCCGGCTTTTGGTCGATGGTCTATATGAAGAGGACCAAAACGAAGGCGACTAATATCGCCAACCGCTATCTTTCTCCGACATGGGAAGTGACGAACACTTTCATTGTGGCACTTGTCGTTGCAATCTACAGCCTGTTTCCAGGAGCGGCCTACACATTGGGCACCGTGCTGCTCGTACCCGGCAGCATGATTCTTTTATTGCTTGCCATACGGAGCGCGTTCCTTGTGTTCTCAAACATTGCGAGCGACTATAAAAAGCCGCTCACCATCATATCCGGCATATCTGGTATTCTGATCCCCGGCCTTTTGATCAGTGTGCTGCCGATCACACACGGCGACTATATAGACTTTTCAGATGGCGGCCAGTCACTCGACCTGGCCAAACTTTTCACCAGCCAGAACGAGTATGCCTTTTTCGGCTTTGCCGTCAGCAGCACTCTGTTCCTTTCTTCTCTTCTCCTGGCCGATTACTCCAAGGCAGCAGATGAAATGGATGCTTACTATGTTTACCGCCGGGATGCCCTGATGATCGGGCCAGTATCGCTTCTGATGGGTGTAGTCATTATGCATACCCTCAGCCTTGAAGCTGCCTGGCTGTATAATAAAATGATCAATGATATGCCGATTCTGATGCTGTCGGTAGGATTATTCCTCCTGGGAATCGTGGCGCTGCTCCTGCCCTCTTTTACAAAAAAAGGGACTAAAGGCATCCCAAGACTTGCTGTCATCGCCGTAACACTGCAGTATTTGGCAGCCAGCTTTGTTTACGGGAAAGCACATCTCCCCTACATGGTCTACCCTGAGGTCACCATTGAATCAGGGTTTACAGACCCCAATTCATTCAGGGCCGTGTTTGCCACCTATATTGCGGGCTTTGCCATTCTTTTCCCGGGTTTTGTCTACTTCTGGAGCCTGTTCATGAAAGACAAACGCTACCTGAGGCAAAAGGGCAGCAAACAGCCTAATTAAGGCTTCCCTTTTTCTGTCACGTATTCCCACTCACCGGGCAGCGAAAGCTAATGCTGTATCAAATACTTTAAGGAGTGGATACAGATGGCACAGGATGTACTATGTGAAGTAAACAACTGCACCTACTGGAAAAAAGGGAATAACTGCGGCGCCGACCGGATTTATGTTGTCAGCCATCATGGCGAGCAGGCCGAGAACAGCCATGAAACGGACTGCAAAACCTTCAAGCCGCATGAATAGGAAAATTAACAAGCCAGGCCGGGAACTTTGTCCTGGCCTGGCTTGTTAAATGGTCCATTCTCCTGTAACCAGCGCAGACAATTTCAGCTTGCCTTCTGCATCATGCTGGAATACCAAATACAGACTCCTCCAATCCATCCCTCCATATTTATCTGTACCATTCTGATAAAACTCTACAGTTTTTGAATCAGGGAAGACTTCTTTAATATTGTTCTTCGTGCTGCCTCTCTGCTGCACATCATCCAATAAAATCTGATCCGGCTCTGTAAATCCTTTATACCGGTCAAAATAATCTTGCGGCACCGACTGGATGGGCTTGCCGCTTCCATCATGGTAACCCCACAAATATTCTTTTTCAATGCTGCTTAAATTCCCAATCTCTTCCTTGGACAAAACCACTGCATCGCTTTCAATAAATTCGTACGGTGAAATCAACAGACCCTTCTCTTTAGAGACATATTCTGAAATTGCGCCGTAGTTCTCATTTTCCAGCGCCTTCACAATGCTCTTTGCCATTTCTTCTGCTGATTCTACACCTGCCTCTTCATTTTCACCAAGCTCTTCAACTTGATTTTCCTCTCCTCCTTCTGGCTGGCTCTGTCCATTTTCATTCTCAGGGCTTGCTGTTTCTTCCACTGTATCAGCTTCTTCCTTTGTACCAGTAGCGCCATCCCCGGACTGGCCATCTGAACATCCGGCTAAAAGGGCAGCAAGAAGAACAGCAGCAGCTAGTTTATGAACCATAGACACTTCTCCTTTCTGTTATCTATATTATTCTCATTCACCATGCCGGATTAAGGTAAACGTGAGTTGTTTGAGGATGGTATGAGGAGTAGAAGAGGAATTGGGGGAAGTATTAAGTGAATGTTGCTTTATATTTAAAACAGACACTGCTGTCCAGCCAGTGTCTGTTTTTGACCTTTAACCGAGTGACACAGCTTCTTTCATCAATGTCACTTCCGCCAGCCTTCGCCTGTTTATTTCATAGCCGATTCCCGGTCCATCAGGAACACTTATATAGCCTTCATTCACAGTGACCCCGGGAGAAATGATATCTTCTTCCCAATAGCGCTCAGAGCCTGATATGTCCCCAGGTATCTCAAACCCCGGCAGTGAAGCGAGAGCGATATTATGGGCCCTTGAAATGCCGAATTCAATCATGCCGCCGCACCATACCTGTATTCCATTCTGCAGGCAATAATCATGGATCTTTTTTGACTCTGATAATCCGCCGACCCGGCCGGCTTTAATATTGATCACTTTACAGCTGCCAAGCTCTGCTGCCTTCCTTGCATCACTGAAAGAGACAATGCTTTCATCCAGGCAGATCGGGGTGCTGATGCTTTTTTGGAGAACACTATGATCCACAATATCATCATGGGCAAGAGGCTGTTCAATCATCAGCAGCCTGAATTCATCAAGGGCCTTCAGCCTGTCTGTTTCCTTAAGGGTATAAGCGGAATTGGCATCTGCCATCAGGTCAATATCCGGATATTCTTTCCGGATCGCAGATAACAGCGGCAGATCATTTTCCGGGCTAATTTTCACCTTGATGCGCCTGTAGCCCTGCTGAAGGAATCCTTCGATCTGCAGAAGACTTTCCTTCACGGTTTTCGCACCGACAGCAACACCGGATCCTATCCTGCCTCTCGTCCCTCCAAGCAATGAATGGAGCGGCTTTCCGGCCTGTTTGGCCTGCAGGTCCCATAGCGCAGCTTCCAGGCCTGCCTTTGCCATCTGGTTTCGCCTGACAGAGCTGAACAGGGAGCGAGCATCTTCCGCCTTCAGGCCGGGACTCTCCTTCAACAATGGCAGGAGAAAGTCCTTGATGACATGATAGCATGTCCTGACAGTCTCTTCCGTGTACCAAGGGGAAGAAAAAGCAACTGCTTCTCCAAATCCGCTCAATCCGTCCCTGTCGATCAGCTCGACAATAATGGCTTCTCTGCTCCTGACGGTGCCAAGATGGGTGGAAAAAGGCTTCTTCAGCTGCATGCTGATCACATGCAATATAGCCTTTTTAACATTCATGATCCTTCTCCGCCTTTCCCCAGCATGGCACGCAGCTCTCTTCGCAATATTTTTCGTGATGCATTTCTCGGAATTTCTTCAACGAAATAGCAGGTTTTCGGTACTTTATACTTTGCCAGCTTACCGAGGCAGAATTCCTCAATTTCTTCAGATGACAGTTTTGCACCGTCAATGATCTGGATGAATGCAGCCGGCACTTCTCCCCACTTCGGGTCCTTCAGCCCGATGACACCCGCATCAGCAATTGCAGGATGTGAAGTGAGCACCCCCTCGATTTCTGCCGGGTATATATTTTCCCCTCCGGAAATGATCAAGTCAGATCTCCTGTCAAGTACATAAAGAAAACCTTCCTCATCAAGCATGCCGATATCTCCTGTGTAAAACCAGCCGTCCCTCATCGCCTTGGCTGTCTCCGCTTCCCTGTTCAAATATCCAGGTGTAACATTAGGTCCTTTAACGGCAATTTCACCAGCCTGCCCTTTATCTGCTTCCCTGTCTCCATCCATGATTCTCAGCTGGGAAGGAAATAGCGGCTTTCCGGCCGAACCGAGCTTTGAGAAGCTGTATTCAGGAGCAAGTGTCACGATTTGGGAGGAAGTTTCAGTCATGCCATAGCTTTGATAGACTGGCATCCCCTTTGCTGCGCATTTTTCGAGCAGATTGCGGGAAGCGGGCCCTCCGCCAAGAAGCATGCAGCGAAAGTGAGATGGCAGTCCGTTATCTTCAATTGCAGTGGCAAGCCTTGAAAGCATTGTGCTGACGACAGACATGATTGTCACCTTTTTCTCCCGGATGTCCCTGATCGCCTGCTCCTCGCTAAAAGATCCGTGCAGAACGATAGGGATGCCATAGATCAGGCTTCTCATCAGGATGGAGTACCCGCTTATATGGAACAAAGGGACAGCACATAGCCAGCAGTCATCTTCCCTGACGCCAAGATTGAAGGCCGATCCCGATGCGCTCCACCAGTGGTTACCGTATGTCTGAAGAACTCCTTTCGGATGTCCTGTTGTACCTGAGGTGTACATGATGGTGCATACCTCATCCAGCGAAACTTCCTCCTCTGCCATAAAGGCAGCTGAAGGCTGTTCAGCGAGAGCCTCCTTCGTCACCATGCTGCAGCCATCCAGTGACAGCTCCCGGGTTTTATCTGTAAATGCTGCCTCTGTAATCAGAATCGAAGCATTGGAATCCGCCAGCTGCCAGCCGATCTCCCCAGCAGTCAGCCGGTTATTCAGGATAACCGCTGTGGCTCCCAATAGCTGAAGGGCAAGCAGGACGAAGACAGAATCAGAATGGTTTTTCAGGAGCACCCCGGCATAGGAGCCCCTGCCTGCCCCTGCACCAGCCAGCTTACCGGCCATTTGGGAGGATTCTTCGTATAATTGTTTGAAAGTATAGGCACTTCCTTCAAAATAGAGGGCGTGCCTGTCCGGTGTTAAATCGGCTCTTTTCTTTAAAAATTGAGGGAGAAATTCACCCATTGACTCCACCTTCCTTGCATATCAAGCGTTTTAAAATACCATAGAAAAACAGCCTGATGGTTTGCCATCAAGCTGTTTTTATTTTCATATAAAATCAAGGGAAACGCGGGAATTGTCCAAAGTCCGGCTTGCGCTTTTCTTTGAACGCATCGCGGCCTTCCTTGGCTTCATCTGTTGTATAGTAAAGAAGCGTAGCATCCCCTGCGAACTGCTGGATTCCAGCCAGTCCGTCAGTGTCGGCATTGAACGCTGCTTTCAGGAAGCGGATGGCAGTCGGACTCTTCTCAAGGATTTCCTCGCACCACTGAATTGTTTCCTCTTCCACTTTTTCAAGCGGCACAACTGTGTTGACGAGCCCCATATCAAGAGCTTCCTGTGCGCCGTATTGACGGCATAGGAACCAGATTTCGCGGGCTTTCTTATGGCCGACGATCCTTGCCAGATAGCCTGATCCGTAACCTGCGTCAAAGCTTCCCACTTTAGGGCCTGTCTGTCCGAAGACAGCATTATCGGCAGCGATAGTCAGGTCACATACGATATGAAGGACATGGCCTCCACCGATGGCATAGCCTTTTACCATGGCAATGACCGGCTTTGGAATGACACGGATGAGGCGCTGCAGATCCAGGACATTCAAGCGGGGAATTTCGTCTTCGCCGACATATCCGCCGTGTCCGCGAACCTTTTGGTCGCCGCCGGAACAGAATGCTTTCTCTCCTGCCCCAGTCAGGATGATAACACCTACGCTTGCATCATCGCGCGCATAAGCAAAAGCATCAATCAGCTCCATTACCGTTTTCGGGCGGAAGGCATTATGTACTTCTGGCCTGTTAATTGTAATTTTAGCAATTCCGTTGTAAGTTTCGTATAAAATATCTTCATAATTGCGTCCAGCAATCCATTCTACAGTCATAACGGAATCCTCCTTTTTTATAGTTTCTGCAAAAACTCACTTACTATTGTACCAAACTTTTCTGGTTCTTCCACATGTATTGCATGCCCGGCTCCAAATACAGTCTCCCATTGGCATACTGGAATCAGCTTGGATATCCTTTCAGCCAGGGTGCAGAATTTTGCATCCTCAGAGCCTGTGATCAGAAGGGTGTCCGCCTTTATATCCGTGAGCTTCCCCCACCATGAAGGCTGGGCCCCGGTCCCCATCCCCCTGAGGCTAAATTCAAGGCCTTCCGGGCTGTTTTGAAGCCGCTGTTCCCTAATCTGCTTCTGGACATCAGCCGGCAGCATTTTCTGCGTTTTGAACAGCGGGATGTTTTCCCAGTAATCAACGAATGCTTTAATTCCGTTCTCTTTTATGTATTCCCCAAGCCGCTCATCCTGATTACGCCTATTCATTCTTTCTTCAGCAGTCTCTAATCCGGGCGATGCACTTTCAAGGATCAGCTTTCTGACATTGCCCGGATATAGGGCGGCAAAAGACAAAGCCAGACGCCCGCCCATTGAATAGCCCAATAGATCGGCCTTGGGAATCTGCAGCGATTCCATCAGCTCATGGATCATCCGGGCAGCTGCAGTGACAGTGTAGCTTTCTTCTGAAGCAGGCACATCAGTGTCTCCGTGTCCGGCAATATCGATGGATATGGCCATGGATCCTGATTTCCAGCGGGGAATGAAAGGGTCCCAGGTGGAACGGTCACCTGTAAACCCATGAAGCAGGATAAGGGGAAAACCGCTGCCCTCTATTTCGACATGGTAGGACCCTCCGCCGCTTACAAATTTCATTCTTATTCTCCTTTTAGGAACAGGGTTATTTCCCGGGAAACACGATTCCACAATTCTCGATGCTCAGCAAGGTTTTTGTCCCGGTTTGTCATTATTTCGGTTACCTTTAGGCCGTGTTCACCATAACCTTCTTTAATGGCAACCTCAAAGTCTTCCCAAGTTTCAGCGCGGACGAATTTTGCCCCATAAAGTCTGGCCGCATGTTCAAAATCCAAATCCAAAGGCGTTCCAAAAAGGAGCTCAAAGTTCTTTTTCTCGCCTGCCTGCGGCAGGAATGAAAATATACCGCCGCCATTGTTATTGATGAGCAGGATATGGACATTGATATTGTGGAGTTTTGAAGCAATCAGGCCATTAAGGTCATGGAAAAATGTCAAATCCCCCAGCACCAGATAAAGGGGCTGAGAATATAAGCCTGCTCCAAGTGCAGTGGAAACAATCCCATCAATTCCGTTTGCACCCCTGTTGCCCATCGCCCGAATGCTTTTGCCATTATTGTGGAAGAAGGTATCAAGATCACGGATTGGCATGCTGTTTCCGACAAACAGTGTACTCTCATCAGGCAGAAGTTCTGCAAGCTGGAGGAACAGCTTTCCCTCGCTCATCTCTACAGCCGAGCCGGCCTCTGCAAGCACCAGCTTCGTTTTTTCATTGACCGCTTTCCATAGTGCACTATACTCGCCGCCAGGCTCCCTGTGATCAGCAAAGCTTCGTATCTTCTCACAGAAGAGGGCTTCGCTGCAGTAGACCATCTCTGAGGAAAGCAGGGATGGGTCACGCCAGCCTGCTCCGCCATCGACAACAACTTGCCTGGTATCCTTGTTTTCCTTTAAGAAAATGGTGAGTGCCTTTGAAACAGGCATTGAACCAAAGCGGATTACCACATCGGGCTTCAGGGCTTCTTTTGCCGCATCCGTCCTCAGGAAGCTGTCATATCCGTCAATGACAAGCGCTTTTCCATGCTTTCCGCTTCTCAGCTGTGAAAGCGGATCTGCTAAAATTGGATAATCAAGCCTCTCTGCCAGCTTGACCACTTCAGATACAAACCGGTTGTCATCATTTGGCCCGCAAATGATGATGCCTTTTTGAACTGATGAAAGGGCGTCTGCCATCTCTCTAAAAACAGAATCTGAAAGAGCAAGCTCCCCCTGCTGGATGGAGACAAAACCTTCAGGCCTTTCCTGGCTTTCGAACAGATTTTCATCGAGCCTAGGTATAAGGGGCTCACGAAAAGGAAAGTTGAGGTGAACTGGACCGGCAGGGGCCTTAACTGACTCTGCACATGCCCTGGCACATACTGTCCTGGCATATCTGATCATTTCATCTGAATTCTCGGGCGGCGCCATTTCTGCAAACCATTTTACATGCCCGCCGTAAAGGTGGATCTGATCGATTGCCTGTGGAGCCCCTACATCCCTCAGCTCATGGGGCCGGTCTGCCGTCAGGACAACAAGCGGGACTCTTGAGATCTTTGCCTCCACAACGGCCGGAAAGTAATTGGCCGCAGCTGTCCCTGAGGTACAAAGCAGGGCAGCCGGCATGCCTGATGCTTTGGCAATCCCAAGGGCAAAAAAACCTGCTGAACGCTCATCCACATGAATATGCACATTGAGGTCCGGATGCTCCGCCATGACCATGGCCATCGGTGTAGAACGGGATCCCGGGCTGACAACAACGTCCCGGACACCGGTTTTGGCCAGCTCCGAGACAAATGCAGCGATATAAGTTGTTAATGCTTCTTGATGATTCATTCTGATAGTCCTCCCAGAGCTGACCGCATAGGACGGAATTTGATCTTGGTTTCCATGAATTCGCTCTCAGCGTTTGAATTCTCCACGATTCCGCATCCGGCAAACAAGGAAGCTTCATCTCCCTGAAGAAGGCCGGAACGGATCGATACAGCAAATTCTCCATTTCCGCTATAGTCAATCCAGCCCAGCGGCCCTGCATAATAGCCCCGGTCCAGTTCCTCAATCTCTCTGATCATAGCTACAGCTTCCTGCTTTGGCAGCCCGCCGAGCGCAGGGGTCGGATGAAGTTTTTCAACCAGCAGGAGCAATGAAGCTTCCTCCTTTGTCGTACCCTCCACTGGAGTGTACAAATGCTGGATATGCTTCATTTTCAGCAGCTGGGGCTTTGAAGGAATCTTAATCTCCTCGCAGGCTTCATCCATGGCTGTTTTTATCATATCAACCACATACTGATGCTCGATGAGATTTTTTTCGTCCGATAATAAGGCCTCGCCAAGTGCCTGGTCATCCTCAGGAGTCTTTCCCCTCGGGATGCTGCCGGCCAGGCAGGTCGAATAAAGACTTTTTCCTTTCTTTTTAACAAGCCGTTCGGGAGAGGCCCCGATAAAGCAGTCTCCTTGGGATTCAAAAGCAAAGATAAAGCTTTCATTCTGTTCATTGTGAAGATTGCCTAATACCTGCTCCGCTTCTATATTCCCGGAAAAAGAAAGCCGCAGTTCCCTTGCAAGGACCACTTTCTTAAGCTTTCCAGCCTTGAGCTCTTCGACCGCTGAAGTGACCGAATCCATCCACTCCTGCGGATGAATTTCCTCTTCAGAGATAAGCCTGCCTTCGTTCTCCTGAACAGGTGCCCCGATCCCCTCGAGCAGGAGGCGTCTTTCTTCCCTTACTTTTTCAGCAAGCGATACATCATCATGTTTCGTGCAGACAATATTGGTCGTCAGGAATGTTTGTCCTTCTGTCTGCGTCAGCAAATACCTAGGAACATGAAAAAGAGAATCCGGATATTTGGACCATAATGCGGTCTTTTCCTTTTCCGGATCAAAAGAGAATCCCCCGAACAGGGCAGGACCTGCAGCAGCGGCAGAGTATTCATTATATATGACTGCATTGCGGATAAAGCGCTTCCACTCTTTTTCTACATGAGAAAAACGGCCGGAAGCCTGATCCGACTGAATAAGTTTGCATATGCCCAAACCAGCTAGGATGGTTTCATTTGAAGGATCTTTCCAGTAAAAGCGTTCACCAAAAAACGCCTGTCTTCCTGAAGCAAAGAATGATAATGGGTCAATATGGTCCAGTTTATGGACTTCACTGACAAGGATAGGCTCCGAAAAAGCCCCGGCCCTTTTAATTGCTTCCAGGATTCCTTCCTTAAGTTCCGTATCCTGTATCGTAACCAAGAAAATCCCTCCAATAACAGCTTTACCGCTGTTATTCTTTCGTTTTTCAGCTTATTTTAAGATACACCTCATGATTATATGATGTCAACAACATCGGCCTGATGATGCATGTATCATCATTATTATAAAAGGCTGATCTTCACGTTTTCCTTCCATATTCTTTGTTTGGCTGCAGGCAGCAGAAAAAAGGCGGAAAGTCAGGGAATTACCGCCTCGGCAGTATACAAAAATCCATTGACACCCCATTGATCTTTGCTAAACTTAAATATGTCAGGATACTTTTGACCTGCAGCTTATTTTAAGCTAAAATATAAAGGTTTGTTATACAAAGATACAATAAGGGGAGAGTCATAAATGCAACCACAAACGCATCCCGATCCTTCGCCTGCCATGAAATCGGGCGGATGGAGAGTCTGGTGGCAATTAACCAGGCCGCACACCTTGACGGCAGCTTTTGTGCCCGTCCTGCTGGGCACTGCTTTAGCAATAGATAAAACAGATATCAGCTTCAGCCTTTTCCTGGCCATGCTTATGGCCAGCCTCCTGATTCAGGCGGCTACAAATATGTTCAATGAATATTTTGATTTCAAGCGGGGCCTTGATACAGCTGAATCAATCGGGATCGGCGGCGCCATCGTCCGTGAAGGGATAAAACCGAAGACAGTTATTCAGCTTGCCTTTACACTTTACTTCATTGCGCTGCTCCTTGGCGTCTATATATGCATGAACAGCAGCTGGTGGCTTGCAGCTGTAGGGCTTGTCTGTATGGCAGCCGGCTATTTGTATACTGGCGGCCCTTTCCCTATTGCCTATACGCCATTTGGGGAAATTGTAGCAGGATTTTTCATGGGGATGATGATTATCCTCATATCCTTCTTTATCCAGACAGGCACAGTTACAATGCTTAGTGTCATGATTTCAGTTCCGATTTTTATCCTCGTCGGACTGATCCTGATGGCCAACAATATCAGAGATCTGGATGGAGACAAGGAATTTGGAAGAAAGACCCTGGCTATTCTGCTCGGCAGGGACAAGGCGATATACTTCCTGGGAATCATGTTCACCATTTCCTATATTTGGATATTCGTGATGATAGCTGCAGGTTATATCTCTCCATGGCTGGCCATTGTAGCTCTGAGCATTCCAAAGGCTGTAAAGGCCACAAAGGGCTTCATCGGCAAAACAAAGCCGGCCCAAATGATGCCTGCCATGGTTGCTACTGCACAGACGAATACCATTTTCGGTTTTCTGCTGTCTGTCGGCCTGTTTCTGGGATATTTTTTGTAAAGTTTGATGCAAAAGCCCTCTGCTACTCTGCAGAGGGCTTTTTGGCGGTTGTCTTCACCATGTTTCATTGGCTGAATAAAGGGTAATTTCTAAGCAAGGCAAATGGGCCTGCATGAACTGTCAGCTTAGCCGGAAACGGCCTTTTATTCTAATAAATACTACTAATGGAACAGGATGTGGAACAATGATTACCAAGGATCAGATCAAAGAACTGAAATCTCAGCTGAAAGAAGATAAGAAGACCATTGAAGAGCAGCTGGACAGTGACACGAACAGCCGCTTTGATAATGAAAGCGCAAGGGACTCTGTCGGTGAGCTTTCCATGTACGATAACCATCCCGGCGATGCGGGCACTGAGCTTTTTGAAAGAGAGAAGGACCAGGCAATTGAAGAGCATCAGAACGAGGAATTGGATAAAGTGAACACAGCCCTCCAGGCAATTGAGGATGGCACTTATGGAAAATGCAAAGAGTGCGGAAAGGACCTGCCCTTTGAAAGACTCGAGGCAGTCCCAACGGCTTTATATTGTGTTGATCATGCTCCTTCACAGCATCCAGCAACAGACCGGCCTGCAGAAGAAGATGTGCTGAGTCCCAATCATGATAACCATTTTAATTTTGATGACTACAAAGACATTAATGATGAGCAGGACAGCTTTGTACAGGCTGCCAGCTATGGCACTTCCGAAACACCGTCCGATTTCAATGGCCAGCATGAGGATTATAACAGCCTCTATGATACAGATCATAATGATGAAGGATTCACTGAAGAATATGAGACCTTCAGTGCGACTGACATAGACGGGAAAAATCGAAGGGTTGTCCGCTCCGATACAGAAGAGCAATATCAGCAGGAATTAGAAGATGAAAACCTGGATGCGCCGTTCGGCAAAGTCCCTTATAAAAAAGGGGACAGCTATCTGGAGGATAAGGAAAACGAATGACAGCTGAACAAGCGGCAAACAAAAGGCCTGGGGGAAACCGGGCCTTTTGTTTTGCTTCTGCAAATTTATTTAGAAGAATGGCTCGCTGCCGGGTGGATATGCCAAATTTCTTCGGCATATTCACGGATGGTCCGGTCGCTGGAGAAATGTCCTGATGCGGCAATGTTCATCAGGCTTTTCCGCTGCCAGCCAAGCCGGTCTCCATAGGCAATAGCTGCCTGTTTCTGTATGGCTGCATAGGAATCGAAATCCCGGAGGACAAAATATTGATCATTATGCATCAGCAGCGAATCCGCAATGCTTTCAAACTCATCTCCGGCATAGGGAAAAAATCCATTGGTCAGCTGATTGATGATGGTGCTGATCCTTTTATCAAGATGATAATAGTCCATTGAACGGTATTCTCCATTCTGCTGATAGCGGAGAACCTCTTCAGCAGCCAGCCCGAAAATGAAAAGATTCTCTTCCCCCACCCTTTCCAGTATCTCTACATTGGCGCCGTCCAGAGTACCGACGGTAAGAGCCCCATTCATCATGAACTTCATATTGCCCGTTCCTGATGCCTCCTTGCTGGCAGTGGAAATCTGTTCACTGATATCTGCAGCAGGGAAAATTTCTTCGGCAAGGGATACCCGGTAATTTTCAAGAAATACGACTTTAATCAGCTTATTCGCAGCAGAGTCATTGTTCACTTTTTCAGCAACCGTATTGATAAGTTTGATGATCTTTTTCGCATAATAATAGCCGGGAGACGCCTTAGCACCAAATATGAAAGTCCGGGGCTGAATGTGGGAATCTCCCTCTTTGATCCTATTATACATATGCATGATATGAAGCACATTCAGCAGCTGCCTTTTATAGGCATGAAGCCTTTTTACCTGAATATCAAAAATAGATGACGCATCAATGGATAGGCCTGTCTGCTGCTTGATCCGGCGGGCAAGCCTTTGTTTATTTTCCCCTTTGATCAGCTCAAGCTCCAGCAGCATACTGCTGTCTTCCGCAAATTTGGCCATTCCCCCCAAGCGCTGGGGCTCCTTTATCCAGCCGGGACCGATTGCCTCTGAGATCAGTCCCGCAAGGCGGGGATTGGAATTCAGCAGCCACCGCCTGTGTGTAATGCCATTGGTTTTATTATTGAATTTTTCAGGGAATAATTCGTAAAACTGTTTCATTTCCCTATGTTTCAGTATTTCTGTGTGAAGAGCCGCCACACCGTTGACACTGTGGCTTCCGGCAAGGGCCAGATGCGCCATTCTCACTTCTCCATCGGAAATGATGGCCATAGACTGGATCCGCTCCCAATCACCGGGGTACTTTTCCGCCAGTTTCCGGCAGAATCGCTTGTTGATTTCTTCTGCAATCATATAAATCCTTGGAAGAAGAGGCTGAAACAGGCGGATCGGCCATTTTTCCAATGCTTCAGAAAGCGTCGTATGATTTGTATAGGAAATCGTTGAAACCGTAATACTCCATGCTTCCTCCCAGGCCATCCCTTCTTCATCTACAAGAATTCTCATCAATTCAGGAATCGCAAGGACCGGATGGGTATCATTTATATGGATGCTGATGAACTGATTGAAATCCTTCATATTGCCATGCTGCTTTTTAAAGGACTCTATAATCGACCGGATACTAGCTGACACAAGAAAATACTGCTGTTTTAGGCGAAGGATCTTTCCTTCATCATGTGTGTCATCCGGATACAGGAATTCAGAAATCAGCTCTGTTTCCCTTTTATATTGCATGATGTTTTTATGCTGGGGAAAAGGAGAAGGCTCTGCACTCCAGAGCCTTAATGTATTGACTGTCTCAGTTTGGTACCCTGCAACCGGCATATCATATGGAACAGCAGTAACCGTCTCGCCAGGCAGATGCCTGAAAACCAGCCTGCCTTCTTCCTCACTGCATTCCACTCTTCCCCAAAAAGGGATTTCCACTGCAGAATCAGCCTTTCTTATTTCCCAGACGTTTCCATGCCTCAGCCACTGTTCCGGCAGCTCGACCTGATATCCGTCGACAATCTTCTGCTCAAAAAGCCCATGCTTATACCGTATCCCGCACCCATGCCCTGGCAGATCGAGCGATGCAAGGGAATCAAGGAAACAGGCCGCAAGCCTGCCAAGCCCCCCGTTTCCCAGGCCTGCATCGGGCTCTGACTCTTCAAGACCGCCCAGTTCAATGCCAAGGTCCTGCAGCCCTTCCTCAACGACTTTATGAATGCCGAGATTGAGCAGATTATTGTGCAGCAGCCGCCCAAGAAGGAATTCAATGGATAAATAATAGACCTGTTTTTGCTTGATCATCCTGCTGCGCTCATTTGTGTAGATCCAGTTCATACTGACATATTCCCTCACCATATGTCCGAGGGTCTGGTACTGATCACGCTTCGTGCTGTCAGGAAAGCTTTTTCCACTGGTCATTTCAAGCCTTGTCAAAAAGACCTCCTTGAATTCTTCCTTATCCGAAAACATCCTCTCACTCCCCTGAAACAAGCCCTTCATAAAGCTTGCTGTACTTGAACGCAGACTGGGCCCAGCTGTAATCCAGGCTCATCGTCTTCTTTACCAGCTCTTTCCACTCTTCTTTCCGGCTATAAAAGTAAATGGCCCGATTAATGGTATAGAGCATATCGTGAGCATTAAAGTTAGTAAAAGAGAAGCCGTTTCCTTCTCCTGCCTCCCCATTATATGAATGGACTGTATCGTTTAATCCCCCCGTCTCCCTGACGATCGGAATCGTTCCGTACCTCATGGCGATCAGCTGTCCGAGGCCGCATGGCTCAAACTTCGAAGGCATCAGGAATAAATCAGCGCCTGCATATATTTTATGGGCCAGTTCCTCATTAAAGCGTATGTACGCTCTTACTTTTTCCGGATAAACCCGCTCCATCCCGGCAAAGAATTGTTCAAATTCCTCTTCTCCGGTGCCAAGGACAACGAATTGTACCTCCTCTGACATTATCTCCTGAAAGACACACTTTACAAGATCAAGGCCTTTTTGGCTCGTCAGCCTGGTAATCATCGCAATAATAGGCACTTCAGGCTGTTCCGGGAGGCCCGCCAGCTTTTGAAGGCTGCGCTTATTCTTGCCTTTATTTGTTAATAGATTCACATTGTATGGCGCAGCAATCATCTGATCATTTTCAGGATCATAAAAATCAGCATCAATTCCATTAAGGATGCCGGTCAGGTCCTCGTCCCGCAGCCTCAGCAGCCCATCAAGCTTCTCTCCGTAATATTCATTCTGAATTTCAGCTTTATAGGTAGGACTGACGGTTGTTATTTTATCGGCAGATGTAAGGGCAGCCTTCATAAAATTGATGCAGCCATAAAATTCAAGCTGCTCTGCATTAAAACAAAGCTCATCAAGGCCAAATAAGTCAGTAAGCGCCTCTTTTGGCATAATGCCCTGGAATTGAAGATTATGAATGGTAAAGACGCTTTTTATAGAAGCATATTCCTTTGCATGTCTGTATTGAACATTCAGCAAGAAGGGGACCATCCCTGTATGCCAGTCATGGCAATGGATAATATCAGGATAGAAATCCAGCTCTCTCATGCTTTCCAGGACCGCCCTGCTGAAGTAAGCAAATCTTTCTCCATCATCAAAATATCCGTATAGCTGATCCCGCAAAAAATAATACTCGTTATCGACAAAATAAAAAATGACACCGTCATGGACAAGCTCTTCGATTCCGCAATACTGATTCCGCCAGCCCACAGAAACGCTGAACTCACTGATCTTTTTCATTTTCTTTTTATAGGTGTCCGGTATGCTCCCATACTTAGGCAGCATAATTCTAACGTCCGTCCCCAGCTTTTTCAATTCTTTCGGCAGGGAGCCTGCCACATCGGCAAGCCCTCCTGATTTTACGAATGGTACACACTCAGATACAGCGAATAAGACTTTCATGAATTCATCAGCGCCCCTTGTATAGTTCCTTTCCGGATTACGATCGGCTGGACAGGGGATCCTTCCATGACAGTCCCTGGTTCAATTCTGACATCTTTGTCGATGATGACTGAATCCAATATACAATTTTCACCGATCTGGCATTTTTGCATAATGATGCAATTTCTCACAACTGACCCTTTCCCGATTCTGACTGCCCTGGAGATGATGCTGTTTTCGACCGATCCTTCTATAAGGCATCCGTTTGCCACCATGCTGTTCTTGACCCCTGCGCCTTTCAGATACCTTGCAGGCGGCTCATCCTTTACCTTAGTATAGACTGGCTGATCTTTGCGGAACAGCTTGTGGAATGTTTCGGGCTCAAGCATGCTCATGCTTGCCAGGTAGTAGTTTTCAATCGAGTCGATTCTTGCAACATGTCCGGTATATTCGTAAGTGCAGACTTTATACACATGATTCAGGTCGGCTGCAATATCACTCATGCAGGAGTAGCCCGTTTCATTTCTGTTTTCGATGAATTCGATTAGCTGGGAGGTTTTTACAAGGTACATTTCAAGAGATCTTCCGTTATGCCTGAGTTCCGTAATGTCACATCCGGACTGGATGTGCCTTTTAAGGGCCGGCCGAAAATCCATATTAAGAACCGTATAGCAATTTGCTATTAAAGAATATTCCTGATTGCTGCGGTAGAAATAATCAAGGTTAGCTGCAAAATGATTGAAGGAACCTACCCCCTGCCGAGGCCCATCAAGGAGCGGCGATGGAAAGAAAAAGAGGCCGTCTCTTTTCCTGTTCAGATCCCAGTTCTTTCCTGAACCAAGATGGTCCATCAGTGACCTGTATTGAAACTTCGGGAAAATGGCCACACTGGCAATCCCTGAGTTAACCATGCTCGAGAGAACAAAATCAATCAACCGGTAGCGGCCTGCAAAGGGCACTGCCGCAAGAGAGCGGTGGACTATCAGTTCCTCCAGTCCTTCATGATAGGTTGTTGCATCTATAACACCCAGCAATCTCTTATTCAACTATATCCCCTCCTGATTTATATTCTTATGAATGGATTTCCTTAATCATTTCTTCTGTCACCAGGATTATTTCACCCTCATTTTTATCATCGCTGATAACTGTTCCGTCCGGTATATACATTTCAGAAGGAACAATTGCTCTTTCAATAAAGACATTCTTCCCGATGACAGCATTCGGCATAATGACCGATTCTTTTATAATCGAGCCCGCTTTGACCTCAACTCCCTGAAACAGGACCGTTTTATAAATTTCCCCTTCTATTACACAGCCTTCATTGATCATCGACTCATCCACTTCCGCCATCGGCGCGATGTATTGTGGCGGATGGTTAGGATTCACAGAATAAATCCTCCAGGAATAATCATTCAGGTCCAGCTGGCAATCATCATCCAGCAAGTCCATATTGGCTTCCCAAAGGCTTTGAACAGTCCCCACATCCTTCCAGTAACCGCTGAAAGGATAGGCATAGAGCCTTTTGCGGTCATTCAGAAGCTTTGGGATGATATCCTTTCCGAAGTCATGCGAGGAATCCTTATCCAGATCATCCAGTTCCAGATATTCCTTAAGTACGTCCCATTTAAATATATAAATTCCCATCGAGGCCATATTATTTCTCGGATTCTCCGGCTTCTCATCAAATTCTGAAATACTCAGATCATCGTTCGTATTCATGATTCCGAAGCGGCTGGCTTCCTCCCAGGGAACTTCTTTGACGGAAATAGTGGCATCAGCATTCTTTTCAATATGATAATCAAGCATCAGGTCATAATTCATCTTGTAGATATGATCGCCTGACAGGATGAGCACATACTCGGGTTCATGCTGCTTAAGATAGTTGATATTTTGAAAGATCGCACTAGCCGTGCCTGTATACCACTTGACTTCTGAAGATTCGGTATATGGCGGCAAAACGGTTACCCCGCCATTCATTCTGTCCAGATCCCAGGCGCTCCCTATCCCGATATAGGAGTTAAGTACAAGAGGCTGATATTGGGTCAGTACACCGACTGTATCAATCCCTGAATTAGTACAATTGCTCAAGGTGAAATCAATGATCCTGTATTTGCCTCCAAATGGTACAGCTGGCTTTGCAAGGTTTTCAGTCAAAGCGTTAAGCCTTGACCCTTTTCCCCCTGCCAGCAGCATTGCCACACATTTTGTCTTTGCCATTTCCTTTCCTCTCCTTTCGGTGTTTAACAGGACGCAAGATAGTAATGCCAAACGGCGGGACAGCCATTTGAATTGAATAAGGCCGGCCATGGTATTCCAGTTCCTCTGTTTTGACGACCTTTTTGTTGATCCAGCCGGATCCACCATATTCCTCCTTATCGCTGTTGAAGATTTCCCTGTAGCTTCCGGCATGCGGGACTCCGATTCTGAAATCTCGATAAGGGTCTGCTGTAAAGTTGCATACTGCAATAAGGTGTTCACCCTCGGCAGCACTGAAGCGGACAAAAGAGAAAATAGATTGTTCCCGGTTATCTGCATCAATCCACTCAAAGCCTTCATGGAGATGATCCAGTTCAAACAAGGGCTTGGATCTCCTGTAAAGCCGTATCAAATCCTTGGTATACCTGTTTGCTTTCTGATGCATCTCATAATCCAGCAGATTCCAGTCAAGCTCTTCCGAATCTTTCCATTCAGAAAATTGGGCGATTTCAAAACCCATGAACAGCAGTTTCTTTCCGGGATGTGCCATCATATAGCCCAGGAGCAGCCGGAACTGGGCAAACTTTCTCCAATAATCCCCCGGCATTTTATTAAGGAGAGACTTCTTTCCATGTACAACTTCATCATGAGAGAGAGGTAATATATAGTTCTCCTTGAACGCGTATAAGAGTGAAAATGTAATATTGCT
Organism: Bacillus sp. AG4(2022); assembly: GCF_031844465.1. Classification (NCBI taxonomy): domain Bacteria; kingdom Bacillati; phylum Bacillota; class Bacilli; order Caryophanales; family Bacillaceae; genus Bacillus; species Bacillus sp. AG4(2022). Next base: position 3,636 of record NZ_JAUZVH010000005.1, on the reverse strand, counting down.
ATGCTTTCCGGATCTCGCCTCTGGACTGGTTTCCATATATGCCAGTACATCATTCATCCAGCCCATATTCCATTTGTAATGAAAGCCAAGGCCCCCATAATGGGCAGGAGAGGTCACCTGGGGAAGATTTGATGAATCTTCAGCTGCTAAAAAAATGGAGGGATCATATTGCCTGATTGTGCTGTTGAGATTGCGGAGGAACTCAATTCCAAACGGGTTCTGATGCTGCTCATGGGAGTTGGGCCAATAAATGATATTAGATACAGCATCCATCCTGAACCCATCTATATGATAGGTTTCAAGCCAGAATAAAGCATTGGAGATTAAAAAGCTTTGCACTTCATTGCGGCCCAGGTCAAAGTTTGAAGTGCCCCATACATAATTCTCCCTATCCTTCTCGTTCTTATATTCAAAAAGATGGGTTCCGTCAAAATTATAGAGTCCATGGGCATCTTTGCAGAAATGGCCGGGAACCCAATCGAGGATGACACCAATGTTATGCTGATGGCATTGATCAACAAAATACATTAAATCCTGTGGTTCTCCATACCTGCTGGTCGGAGAAAAATACCCTGTTCCCTGATAGCCCCAGGAGGCGTCGAGCGGATGCTCGACAAGAGGGAGCAATTCCACATGTGTGAAACCATGTTCAAGGGCATAAGGCACAATTTCATCCGCCAGCTCCCTGTAATTCATCAGCGTGTTATCATTTTTCCGTCTCCACGTTCCGGCATGCATTTCATAGATGACTGCAGGTTCTGCGAAGGTATTTTTCTTCATCCTGCCTTTTAGCCATGACTGATCATTCCATTTATAGCCTTCAAGGGGCCATACAACTGAAGCAGTGCCTGGCCTCTTCTCAGAATAGAAGGCATATGGATCAGCTTTGTGCAGCCTTGTTCCTCCATGTGTCAATATTTCATACTTATAAAGGCAGCCTGCCAAATCATTCTCAATTACTATGTGCCATACCCCTTCATTATTCATTCTATGTAATTTAAAATTTTCCCCATTCCAGCTGTTAAAGTCCCCAACAACCCTGACCTCCTTAGCATTAGGAGCCCATACAGCAAACCTTGTGAGGGTTTTGCCATCTTCATATATCAAGTGGGCACCAAAAAGGCGGTGGCTGTCAAAAAGGGTGCCTTCATGAAATAAATGCATTTGATAGTCGGTGGGAAACATCGTTTTCACAGCCATCCTTCTCTCCAACAGATTTAAATTCATTAACTTTCTTTTTTATATTCGTCCTCTATAGGAAAATACCTTGTAATATTTTTTTAATTTTTTCGATATTTTCTCTTATAATTCGATTATTTTTGTAAAACTTGAGATGATTTTAACGGAAAATGCCTATAATAAGCATATGAATGTATGAAGGGAGGATTGAAGATGGCAAATCAAGAAGAAGAATTTCTCCTCCGGGAAAAACAGGGTACCGGAGGAAAGCTGCCGCTGTTCGGTCCTGCAGATGGAAAAATCCTGGCGACGGGGGATATGTTCCGGGGCCCTTATACAGGGATCACATCGGATATAGATTTACACAATCCGGGAAACCGGCTGCAAAATAAAGAAGATCTTCCAGATTAAGCATCAAGCTGGTGGAAGAATAAAAGCGCAAGCGCCTTGATCAACCTTAAGGAACTCAGACTAAGGAAGCCACGTCCTGTGGCAACATCTGCATGACCCCATCCGGGGAGGACTCGGCACAGCTGCTTATATATTCCTTAACAAGAAAAATCCATACAAAAAAGCTGCCAGCATACTGCTGACAGCTTTTTTGTATGACCCCTACGGGATTCGAACCCGTGTTACCGCCGTGAAAGGGCGGTGTCTTAACCGCTTGACCAAGGGGCCTTATGGCGGAGAAGGAGGGATTTGAACCCTCGCGCCGGTTGCCCGACCTACACCCTTAGCAGGGGCGCCTCTTCAGCCACTTGAGTACTTCCCCATATTGGCTCCGCAGGCAGGACTCGAACCTGCGACCGTTCGGTTAACAGCCGAATGCTCTACCACTGAGCTACTGCGGAATGGTGGGCCTAAATGGACTCGAACCATCGACCTCACGCTTATCAGGCGTGCGCTCTAACCAGCTGAGCTATAGGCCCACTTTGGAGCGGGTGATGGGAATCGAACCCACGACATCAGCTTGGAAGGCTGAGGTTTTACCATTAAACTACACCCGCAATTTTATGGGGCGACTGATGGGAATCGAACCCACGAATGTCGGAACCACAATCCGATGCGTTAACCACTTCGCCACAATCGCCACTATTCAATGCTATTTGATAAAATAATAAATGGTGGCTCAGGACGGAATCGAACCGCCGACACAAGGATTTTCAGTCCTTTGCTCTACCGACTGAGCTACTGAGCCATAATGGATATTGATTTTTCGAGTTAAAAATGGCGGTCCCGACGGGAATCGAACCCGCGATCTCCTGCGTGACAGGCAGGCATGTTAACCGCTACACCACGGGACCAGTTTAATAAGTAAGGCCTGAATTATGCCCGAGCAGTCTGCAGGACTGTCTCTTCCTCTTCCAGATGACTCAAGGAAGAAAATCTTTCGAGACAACTCGCAGCATATTCATCGGTGTGTTGCTTGTCGAAACGCCACCGGACCAGGTATTGCGGGGGCAGGATTTGAACCTGCGACCTTCGGGTTATGAGCCCGACGAGCTACCGGACTGCTCCACCCCGCGACGATAAAAGTATAATTTTGCTTTGTTCCTGAATATTTTTTGCATAAGACTGTCCCGGTCTCAGGAAGTGAACCAAGCAGCGGCTCAACCGGTACAACTCGCAGTTTTTTCAGTGAAGTATTGCTCGTTGCTCCACCCCGCGACGATAAAAGTAATTCAAAATATAATGGAGGAGGTAGAGGGATTCGAACCCCCGCGCGGTGTTACCCGCCTGTCGGTTTTCAAGACCGATCCCTTCAGCCAGACTTGGGTATACCTCCATAATTCAAGTAAATGGTGGACCTTGTAGGACTCGAACCTACGACCGGACGGTTATGAGCCGTCTGCTCTAACCAGCTGAGCTAAAGGTCCTTAATTTGGTAGCGGCGGAGGGGATCGAACCCCCGACCTCACGGGTATGAACCGTACGCTCTAGCCAGCTGAGCTACACCGCCAAATCAAGTATTCTCATAAGGTTATATGGTGGAGCCTAGCGGGATCGAACCGCTGACCTCCTGCGTGCAAAGCAGGCGCTCTCCCAGCTGAGCTAAGGCCCCATATCTATAAAATGGTCGGGAAGACAGGATTCGAACCTGCGACCCCTTGGTCCCAAACCAAGTGCTCTACCAAGCTGAGCTACTCCCCGTCATGTAAATGATAAGCGTAGAATTGCTTCAGTGCTTCCTTATTCACATCATCCTGCACATGGCAGTCAGGTGTTCACTCGTTGGCTTATATTCTTGCTTTCATTACATTAATAGTATGGCGCGCCCGAAAGGAGTCGAACCCATAACCTTCTGATCCGTAGTCAGACGCTCTATCCAATTGAGCTACGGGCGCATATTTAAAATAAATTGAATGGTGCCGAGGACCGGAATCGAACCGGTACGGTAGTCACCTACCGCAGGATTTTAAGTCCTGTGCGTCTGCCAGTTCCGCCACCCCGGCAATC